>NZ_SGPI01000006.1:0-58436 GCF_004208845.1 Pseudoalteromonas sp. CO348
AGTTCCGGCAAAAACCATGTACATAAAAACCCGTTACAGTAATGCAGCGGGTTTTTTGCTGTTTGGGGTATAGAGATTTGAGATATAAAACCTCGCAAGCCAATCAACACATCGCGAGGTGAACTCACTCCTATCACAGTATCAGCACAGTGCAACATGGTAGGTGGTTTACCCACCGATGGCTTGCAATGAAGTTCCGGAAAAAACCATGTACATCAAAACCCGTTGCAGTAATGCAACGGGTTTTTTGCTATTTGGGATATAGAAAACCTCGCGAGATGAACTCGCTCCCACCACAGTATCAGCATAGTGCAACATGGTAGGTGGTGGTTAGTCAGCCCTAAATCTTAATAATCTATTTCTTATTGCGTAGAGTCGTAGGTTATGCTCTGAGGCACAGACTTCACTTCTTGTTTAATGGTGCTCTAATTAATGCTATTAGCAAACACACTTAAAATATGTCGAATAAAGAAACATTTGCGATTTTTTTTGAGCTGTATATACTTACAGTAAATAAACCACTGTATGGAACACCAGTTAATGCGTCCTCTAACAAAACGACAAGAACAAATCTTTGAATTAATAAAAGTATTCATAAAAGATACTGGCATGCCTCCAACTCGTGCTGAAATAGCTGATGCTTTGGGTTTTAAGAGTGCAAATGCAGCGGAAGAGCATCTTAAGGCGCTTGCGAAAAAGGGAGTTATCGAAATGGTCCCTGGCGCAAGCCGAGGGATTCGACTTGTAGAGGATGAATCCGAACAACTTGGTTTACCTATTATTGGCCGTGTTGCTGCTGGTGAGCCTATTCTGGCAGAGCAACATGTAGAGAGCCACTGTAATGTAGATGCGAGTTTTTTTAAACCTAATGCTGATTATCTTTTGAGAGTTAATGGTATGAGCATGAAGGATATTGGCATTATGGATGGTGATCTACTAGCCGTTCACAGCACTAAAGTGGCTGAAAATGGCCAAGTGATAGTAGCTCGTGTAGAAGAGGACGTGACAGTTAAACGCTTTGAAAAGAAAGGAAAGAAAGTCTTATTACATGCTGAGAATGAAGAATTTAAAGCGATTGAAGTGGATCTAGAGCATCAAAATTTCTCCATTGAAGGGTTAGCTGTCGGCGTTATCCGAAGTGCTGACTGGATGTAGTTTATGAGAGCGAGTGTAGCGTTAAATATAAAGTTGCGCTTGCTTTAACTATATTTTGTTTAAAAAGTGATAATTAACTTTTCTAACTATGTGAAAGTAGGATGATTATAGTGACTTTAATCATTTAGTAATATTTTTAGTTT
This sequence comes from Pseudoalteromonas sp. CO348, assembly GCF_004208845.1. Lineage (NCBI taxonomy): Bacteria > Pseudomonadati > Pseudomonadota > Gammaproteobacteria > Alteromonadales > Pseudoalteromonadaceae > Pseudoalteromonas > Pseudoalteromonas sp. CO348. Next base: position 1,299 of record NZ_SGPI01000006.1, read on the forward strand.
TCTGATATTTATACACTATTTTTCATCATTCTTTGTTTTACCCCCTATAGTCCCCAGTTTTGATTCTAAAGTCGGTCTTCTCAAAAATCTTGCAATTTGTTTGTTTTTTGACTAATTGGTTAATAGTCGTGCAGTAAGTCTATGTACAAATAGACAATATGACAGTCATCCAATAATAACAAAAGACAACCGCGAGTTGTCTTGAAGGAGACGTCAAATGAAAATTTGTCGATTAGTTGTAGCATTCATCGCAGTGCTAATCGCCATGCCCTCACTTGCTAACAGCGCTTACAATATGAGGCAAGGTGTTACAGACATTAGTCATCAAGTGTATGAGCTTCACATGACCATATTTCTAATATGTTGCGTCATTGGGGTTATTGTATTTGGGGTTATGTTTTGGGCGCTTATAAAACACAGAAAGTCAAAAGGCGTTGTTGCAGCGCAATTTCATGAAAGCACCAAAGTGGAAATACTTTGGACAGCAATTCCTTTCCTGATACTCATTGGTATGGCAATACCAGCCACAAAAACGCTTATTGCTATGGAAGACACGAGTAAAGCTGATCTGACCATTAAGGTCACAGGCTCTCAGTGGAAATGGCACTATGAGTATATGGGGCATGATGTTGAGTTCTATTCTTTGCTCTCTACTCCGAAAGATGAAATTAGTGATCTCAAAGAAAAAAATGAAAATTACCTGCTTGAAGTTGATAAGCATTTAGTTATTCCCACCGATAGGAAAGTTCGCTTTTTGATGACCTCAGATGATGTCATCCATTCTTGGTGGGTGCCCGATTTTGCGGTGAAGAAGGATGCCAATCCGGGCTTTATAAATGAGGCATGGACAAAGGTAAACGATGAAGGAATTTACAGAGGCCAATGTGCTGAATTATGTGGCAAAGATCATGGCTTTATGCCTGTCGTTGTCGAGGCCGTAAGTCCCGATAAATTTGATAGTTGGCTCAACGATGCTAAAGCTGAAAAAGCAAAAGCAGAGGCTGAGTCACAAGCAGTTGCCCAACAAACCCTTTCGAAAGAAGAGTTAATGGAGGTTGGTGAACAAACTTACATGGCTTATTGCGCAGCTTGCCATCAACCAACCGGGCTTGGGCTACCAGGTGTCTTCCCTGCAATGAAAGGGAGTAAAGTCGTCACTGGAGATATTAAAGCTCATATAGATATTCTACTTTTAGGTCGCCCAGGAACTGCGATGCAATCTTTCGCAAAGCAATTAACAATCAAGCAGATAGCGGGGGTTATCACCTATAAAAGAAATAGTTGGGGTAATGACACCGGCGATGTTATTCAGCCAAGCGAAATACAGCGTGAGATAGATGCATTAGAGGAGGGTAAGTAATGAGTGCCATCGTAGAAGAACATTCACACCATACAGCTCCAAAAGGCTTAAAGCGCTGGCTGTTTACTACCAATCATAAAGACATTGGAACACTGTATTTATTGTTCTCACTAACCATGTTTTTGATTGGTGGTGCTATGGCGATGGTGATCCGCGCCGAGCTTTTCCAACCCGGGTTACAGCTTGTAGATCCACACTTTTTTAATCAAATGACGACAGTGCATGGACTAATAATGGTATTTGGCGCAGTAATGCCCGCATTTACAGGCCTTGCCAACTGGATGATCCCAATGATGATTGGTGCTCCTGATATGGCGCTACCGAGAATGAATAACTGGAGTTTTTGGATACTCCCTTTTGCGTTTGCAATTTTACTGATGTCGTTATTTTTGGAAGGTGGCGGGCCTGCTTTCGGTTGGACTTTTTATGCGCCACTATCTACAACATATAGCAATGACAATACTGCATTTTTTGTTTTTGCGGTCCATATAATGGGCATTAGCTCTATTATGGGTGCTATCAACGTTATCGTGACCATCGTCAATCTTAGAGCTCCAGGTATGACATGGATGAAGTTGCCTTTATTTGTCTGGACTTGGCTGATAACTGCATTTCTTCTGATTGCTGTTATGCCCGTACTCGCTGGCGCTGTGACTATGGTATTGACTGATAAGTTCTTTGGAACGAGCTTTTTTGATGCAGCAGGTGGTGGTGATCCTGTTATGTTCCAGCATATATTCTGGTTCTTTGGTCACCCTGAAGTGTATATCATGATATTACCTGCCTTCGGCATAATCTCTACGATAGTACCGACATTTTCAAGAAAGAAACTGTTTGGCTATGCATCAATGGTTTATGCAACCGCTTCAATTGCTCTGTTGTCGTTCGTCGTTTGGGCTCATCATATGTTTACTACGGGCATGCCTTTAGCTGGTGAGTTGTTTTTTATGTATGCAACTATGCTCATATCAGTGCCTACTGGCGTTAAGGTTTTTAATTGGGTAGCTACAATGTGGCGAGGTGCTATTAGTTTTGAGGTACCCATGCTTTTTGCCATTGCGTTTATCGTACTTTTCACAATTGGCGGATTTTCCGGTTTGATGTTAGCAATTACGCCTGCAGATTTCCAATATCACGATACCTACTTCGTTGTCGCGCATTTCCATTACGTGTTAGTTACGGGAGCTATATTCTCAATAATGGCCGCCGCATATTATTGGTTACCAAAGTGGACAGGGCACATGTTTGATATCAAATTGGCTAAATTTCACTTTTGGCTCTCCTTGGTTAGTGTGAACGTATTGTTTTTCCCAATGCACTTTGTTGGTCTTGCTGGCATGCCAAGGCGGATCCCTGATTATGCTCTACAGTTCGCTGATTTTAACGCGATCATTAGTATCGGAGGGTTTGCATTCGGTCTTTCTCAACTGTTGTTTGTTGCAGTGGTTTATAAATGTATAAAAGGTGGAGAGCAGGCTTCTGGGAAAGTATGGGATGGGGCTGAGGGATTAGAGTGGCAAGTACCATCTCCGGCTCCTTATCATACCTTTTCAACGCCACCGGAGATTAAGTAATGCAACATGGTCGCCTGCTTAAGAAGCTTATTTTGTTGACGCTAGGTATGTTTGCTTTTGCCTTTGCACTGGTTCCTCTATATGACGTTTTTTGTGATGTCACAGGCCTAAATGGTAAGCCATCCATGGAAATCGCAAAGCAGAGCGAGTCAATTGCACAAAGTCGACAAGTAGATGTGAGCTTCACAACGCATAGTCAAAGCCAGGCGCCATTTAAGGTCGATGCAGTCGAGCATTCGGTTAGAGTTCAACCCGGTAAGCTAACCGATGTCAAATTCATTGCAAAAAACTTGAGTGATAGTGAGCGTGTGTTGCAAGCGATCCCTTCAGTGTCTCCAGGGAAAGCGGCAAAGTATTTACACAAAATGGCCTGCTTTTGTTTTGATCAGCAACCAATGAAAGGCAAAGAAGAAGTTGAGTTTGTCTTGAGGTTTTATGTAGATACGGAGCTCCCAAGTGATGTTGAGGAACTCACACTTTCATATACGTTGTTTGATATTACAGAGCGAGTTAGCAAACAAGACAGTGATGGACTGAGTATGCTAGCTTCTCGAGAGGAGTTCAAATATGAACCATGAACAAGAAAAATATTACGTGCCTGAGCAAAGTCCATGGCCAATCGTCGGGGCTTTTGCACTTTTCTTTATCGCTGTTGGCGCTGGCCTAACGATTATTCAACTTAAATCAACCAGTAATAGTGGAGTAATGCTACTGCTCGTGGGTATTGCTGTGCTGATCTATATGATTTTTGGTTGGTTCAGGAATGTGATCCAAGAATCTCAAACTGGATTATATTCTGCCCAAATGGATCGTTCGTTCAAGCAAGGAATGGGATGGTTTATCTTTTCCGAAGTTATGTTTTTTGCTGCTTTTTTTGGTGCACTTTTTTATGCACGAATGATAGCTGTGCCGTGGTTAGGCGGTGCAAGTAATAACGCCAGCACCAACGAGGTTTTATGGCCTCAATTTGAAGCTGTATGGCCATTGCTCACAACTCCAGATGGAACTGTCACTCAAGCTATGGGTTGGCAGGGACTTCCGCTGATCAATACGATTATTCTATTAGCATCATCAGTAACCCTAAGCTTTGCTCACGTAGCTTTAGAAAAAGAGCAAAGGGCGAAAGTGAAGGCATTCTTAGGATTAACAGTACTACTTGGCGTCGCATTCTTAACCTTGCAAGTGGAAGAGTATATTCACGCTTATCAAGATCTGGGGCTAACTCTCCAGTCGGGGGTTTACGGTAATACATTCTTTTTACTGACAGGATTTCATGGCTTCCATGTCACACTTGGTGCGATTATTCTTTTCGTTATATGGATCAGGGTGTTGAAGGGTCACTTTACCGCTAAGAACCACTTTGCTTTTCAAGCTGGGGCTTGGTATTGGCATTTTGTTGATGTTGTTTGGTTGTGCCTGTTTGTATTTGTTTATGTGTTGTAACAACGGGTGAAGAGTGTAGTTTTATAAAGCCAAATTGAGCAGCAAGACAGATTAGAAGTACGACAGCTATTGATGCATAAACTCTTTGTTGCAATAGCCTCGCCATCGACTCTTGTTGCTCTGACTTGAGCATGACTAGCATAGCTCTAAATAGATTTAGAAAAACGAGTAGTAGCAGTACAACAATAATAATTTTAATCATAAGGGGTGTCCGATGGATTTAGGTGCACTTTTTAAAGGTAGATCAAAACCCCCCATATTGGCAGCATTAATCGTTGTTCTTTTATGTGGCTCGCTCTCTTATTGGCAGTGGCAAAGAGCACAGCAAAAACATGTGTTGCAGCATAAAGTTGAGATTGAAAAATCGCTAGGCGTAGCTAATGAGCAGCAAGTAACATCCCAGCCGCTCACGCAATATGTTAATGCTGAAGTGTCGATTACAGGGAATTTTGTAGGCGATGCGGTTTGGTATTTAGATAATCAAGTCGTGAAAAGTAGAGTCGGTTTTGATGTAATTGGCATTATAAAAATTTCCGAAACTGATGAGTATTTAGCTGTTAATTTAGGTTTTGTGCCACAGCAGGCTAGTCGCGTGCCTACCGTTTTCTCTCTTCCAAGTGGCACCGTTTCTCTACCTGTCTATATCAAATCTAGTGCTAGTAAGCGGTTCACCTTAGCTAAGTCTGCGGCTGAGGAGGCAACAAAACAATCTGTGATTCAGTATATTGATGTTGATTACTTATCTGCGGAGTCAGGTAAACCTCTTTTACCTCTAATTGCCTACATGACTAAAAACAGATTTGCAGGGACTGAGCCCCATTATCAACCGGTCGTAATGTCACCGCAAAAACATGAAGCTTATGCTTTACAGTGGTTGCTTATTGCCTTGGCCGCGGTAGTAATTGGCTGGAAACTTTCAAAAAAGGAGAATAAAGATGTCTAAAAGCGCGGCATGGTTTATAGGGCTGTTTATATTCCCCTTACTATTGGCATTTGTTGCCTTGAAGATCGGCTGGATACCACATAGCACGACTAATCACGGTGAATTTTTAAGTCAGGAGGTTCGCCAATCAGAGCTGGTTTTAGATACTGAGTGGAGTATCGTTTATCAGCGACCAAAGCAGTGTAATAAGCAATGTTCTTTACTACTAGATAGCTTACCTAATTTGTATTTAGCGCTAGGGAAAAACCAGCAGAAAGTATCGCTTGTGGTATTACAAGAGCGAAATGAAAAAGGTATAGAGTACGCTACTTCTTTGCCGATATACCTCAACCAGTTAGATGACAACTATCTCTACCTAGTTGATAAAACAGGGTTATTTGTACTTAAGTATGCACCAGTAGCAAGCTTAGAAGAAATGCGAAGTGTACAAAAAGGGCTACTGAGTGATCTGAAGAAATTATTGAACTACTCTCGTTCAAGTTAGGAGGTAAATATGTCCAAGGTAAGAATAAAAATCGCAATATTTGCCTGTTTCGTCGCAATAACGGTAGTGACACTTGGCGCCTTCACACGTTTAAGTGATGCGGGACTTGGCTGTCCAGACTGGCCTGGGTGTTACGGCTTTTTAACAGTACCAAATGAGACTCATGAACTATCTGCGGCTAAAGACAGTTTTCCACATTTAGAAATAGAAGCAGAAAAAGCATGGATTGAAATGATCCATCGCTATTTTGCCAGTTTCCTCGGGTTACTTATTTTGGCACTTGCATGCATAAGGCTGTTCAAGAAGCAAAAAACAAAAAGCCCTAATCGTCACTACTACTTACTGCTATTGCTTGTGTTATTTCAAGGGGCACTTGGGATGTGGACCGTGACAATGAATTTACAGCCAGTCATTGTGATGGGTCATTTACTAGGTGGGTTTAGTATTCTTGCATTGCTGGTGTTATTGGTTTTAAGGCTGAAATACACCACTATTACTGCTAGTGTAACTAGCCTTACCTGTCGTTTATGTTATGTGGCTCTTGGTGTGTTGATTATACAAATTGCGCTTGGTGGGTGGCTTGCTGCCAATTATGCTGCTCCACATTGTACAGGGTTGCCGCTATGTGACAATCTGCAACTTTTCTCTTGGCAGAGTTTATTTACACTTCCTGAAGCTTCAGCGACTTATGAGTTTGGTGTTTTGCCATTCGAATCTAGAGTATCTATTCACTTTATCCATCGGATATGGGCAGTTATTACCGTTTTAACGCTACTTGCTGCATGTTGGCCACTCCTTAGAGCTGGTCAAAACCGCTTACTCCGACGCTCAGCACTTGTTGTGTTAACTTTGGTTGCGATACAGGTTTTGGTGGGGGGGGCAATCGTACACTTCCAATTTCCTCTGTTGTTAACCTTATTCCATAACTTCATGGCAGCAATGGTGTTATTAGCAATGGTGAAATTGTGTTTATTTATTAGCCTGGCGCAAAAAGTAGGAGTAAAATATGCTTCAATTAACTAGTTTTTCAGAGCTTCAAAAAGCAACTACTTTATTCAAAGCCTACTTTGGCATGTGTAAGTTCAAAGTAGTATGTATGTTGGTTATTACTGCTTGGGTCGGGATGATGTTAGCACCACAAAGTGATAAAACATTATTGGCACAATTAATGAGTTTGTTTGGCATTGGTTTACTTTCAAGTAGTGCAGCAGCTGTAAATCATATCGTGGATAGAGAAATAGATAAAAAGATGGCGCGAACACGAAACCGACCGTTAGCGACAGACTCTGTTTCTGTATCATCAGCTTTAATCTTTGCGACAGGCCTCGCTATTTCTGGGTATGTTCTATTAACTATTTTCGCCAATCAGTTATGTGCGCTACTTACCTTAGCCGCGCTATTCGGTTATGCCGTGGTTTATACGTTATTGTTAAAGCGCGCAACACCTCAAAACATAGTAATTGGGGGGTTAGCAGGAGCGATGCCACCCCTGTTAGGTTGGGTCAGTGAGACTGGTCAGCTTGGTGCAGAACCTTGGTTGTTAGTAATGATCATTTTTGCTTGGACACCTCCCCACTTTTGGGCATTAGCTATTGCTCGTAAACGAGACTACGAAAAAGCCGAAGTCCCCATGTTACCAGTAACGCATGGAAACGAATTTACAAAACTCTGTGTGCTATTTTATACCATCATTTTAACTTTAGTCTGTTTGCTACCTTACCTAGTGGGAATGTCTGGTTGGATCTACTTGTTGGTCTCTGGCATGGCAAATGTCGCTTTTATTTACAAAGCCACAAAGCTTATGAGAACAAATAGTTTAGAGTATGCTATGAGGGTATTTTATTTCTCTATCTGGCATCTTTTGATAGTGTTCATTGCACTCTTTGTGGATAAAGCATTTATATGAAAAAATTTATCTTAACTATCTCTATGTTAATTCTGTTTGGTTGTGGGCCCTCACCAGATGTCTCTGAAAAAGTGGTTTGGTACCCTAAGCCTAAGGACGTGAATGCGTTTGAATTAAGGGATCAATACGGTGAGGTTGTCTCAAACCAAGACTTTACCGGTAAATGGAATTTGCTGTTTTTGGGTTACACCAGCTGTCCCGACGTGTGTCCAATGACGCTGTTGAAATTAACTCATGTATATCAATCCGTAAAAAGCAAAGGTGACTTACAAGTATGGTTTGTATCGGTCGATCCTAACCGAGATACTGAAGAGAAGCGTTTGGCCTACATCAAGCACTTTGATCCTGATTTTAAAGCGGTATCTGCCGAACATTCGGCTTTATTTCCTTTTGTGAGAGATCTCGGTTTAATCTACGCAATAAATCAGGAACAGACAGAAGAGTATTATGTTGATCATAGTGCGTCTGTAGCATTAATTAACCCAAAAGGTCAGCTTGAGGCTATTTTCAAACCTACACATACAGCTGGAGCTGTCCCTACAATCGATGACAAACTACTTCTCGCTGACCTAGAGAAGATCATCAATTAGTCTTATATCGACACTGGTCGACCCCAGTGTCGTTGTACTATCTTACCTCTAACGCTTTAATTATTTGCGGATTTTTAATCAATCTTTGTGGCATTTTTACCATCACGGTCTAAGCTAATTTTATTACTCATTTTTACAAGGATAGTCTTCAGCTCATGTTGAAACTTCCACCTGAAATGGCGATTAACCATGTGGAAAGCCTGTACCATCAGATTTTCCAGGACTCTATGGAAACATCAGACATCACGATTGATATTAGTGAAGTGCAAAGAGCCGACACAGCATCTATACAACTGCTCTGTGCCGTACAGAAACACTTGCTCTCGTTAGAACATAAAATTGTATGGCATGGTGAAAGTGACGCTTTAGCGCAGGCGGTAAATGAGTTGGGATTAACCCATTATTTATTCCATAGTATTGAAAATTAAGAGGTGAATATGAAAAAGATTTTAGCTGTGGATGATTCGGCGTCAATGCGCCAAATGGTTGGCTTTACTTTGAAAAAAGCAGGTTTTGATGTCACGGAAGCCAAAGATGGCAGTGAAGCGTTATCTATTGCCAAGCAACAAGGGTTCGATGCCGTGATCTCTGATGTAAACATGCCTGTAATGGATGGGATCACACTTATTAAAGAGCTGCGTAGCCTACCCAACTATAAGTTCACCCCTTTACTAATGCTGACCACCGAGTCTGGATTGGATAAAAAAACAGAAGGTAAAGCGGCGGGAGCAACAGGTTGGATAGTGAAGCCATTCAACCCTGAACAACTACTAGCGGTATTGAAAAAAGTCATAAGATAGATACAGAGAGGCGTCGATATGAGTATTGATTTAAGCCAATTTTTTGATGTCTTTTTTGAAGAGAGCTTTGAAGGTCTAGACATAATGGAAGCTGAGCTGCTGAATTTACAGCCAGGCCATGAAGACTCAGAAACGATCAATACTATATTTCGCGCAGCACACAGCATCAAAGGTGGCAGTGGAACATTTGGTTTTACTTCTGTCGCTAACTTCACACATGTGTTGGAAACCTTACTCGATCAGATCAGGGATGGGCGTCGACAGTTGACCGCTGAACATGTCAATTTGCTGCTCCAATCTGTTGATTGTTTAAGGGCCTTACTAACCGCATTACAAGCCGAAGAAGAGCCAGATCTTTCCAATGCGAATGAGTTGAAAGTTAAATTTGAAGAGATTTTAGGTGGTAAAGAGAGTGTTAGCTCAGATACTGCCGATAGCATACCTCAAGGGCAAGAATCTCAAACCTATCAAATAGACTTTAAACCGCTCCCCCACTTGTTTAAAACCGGTAACGAACCGCTCTATATGTTAAGTGAGCTATCGGAATTGGGGGATTTAGAAACTCATGCGTTTTGTGATGCAATACCTGAAATTGATGACTTTAATCCAGAGGATTGCTACCTCAGTTGGCGGTTATACTTAACAACCAGTCATCCAGAGTCGGCGATTAAAGAAGTATTTGAGTGGGTTGAGGATGATGCTGAAATTTCTATTACCTTATGTGGTGGTTTATTTGAAGATGATGTGAGTGTCTCCACAACGCCAGAACCAGAGAGTGAGAAGAAAGAAACGTCGAGCAACGACACTCAAAATATTGATGTACCAAAAACACCCTCAGCGACAGCGACAAAGGCTAAGCCTGAGGCTAGCAAGAAATCAGCAGAGTCGACTTCGATCCGTGTTGGGATTGATAAAGTAGATTCGCTTATCAATATGGTAGGGGAGTTGGTTATTACCCAAGCTATGTTGACTCAATTAGGCGAGCAAGAACCGACCGAAAACACGCTTGCTGCGATGCAAGAAGGCCTTGCTCAATTAGCCCATAATACGCGAGATTTGCAAGAAAATGTAATGCGAATCAGGATGTTACCTATTAGTTTTGTCTTCAGCCGATTTCCTCGCTTAGTAAGAGATACGTCACAGAAGTTGAATAAACAGGTTGAACTAAAGCTGCTAGGAGAGCAAACAGAATTAGATAAAACCGTGATGGAAAAGATTTCCGATCCTATGGTTCATTTAGTAAGAAACTCTTTGGATCACGGCTTAGAAACACCGGAAGACAGAATTAAAGCCGGAAAAGATCCCGTGGGTACGGTGACACTGAATGCTTTCCACCAAGGTGGAAATATTGTGATTGAAATCATGGATGATGGCAGAGGCTTGAATACCGAAAAAATAAAAAGTAAAGCGATTGCCAATGGCCTTATTCAAGCAACTGATGAGCTGACTATTGAAGAGGTTAATGAACTTATTTTTAGGCCTGGGTTTTCAACAGCCGATGAAGTGAGTGATATCTCTGGTCGCGGCGTGGGTATGGATGTTGTTCGACGAAATATTCAAGCATTAAACGGCAGCGTTGAAGTGACTTCTGCAAAAGGGGTTGGCTCAACGTTTACAATTAGGTTGCCATTAACGCTGGCCATTCTTGATGGTCAACTGGTTAAAGTTGCAAAGCATACCTACATCATTCCACTTATTTCTATTGTTGAGTCTTTACAAATAGATATTAAAAAAGTGAGCAAAGTAGGTAATGGCTTAGAGGTGCTTCGGTTACGAGATGAATACATACCAATACTAAGGCTATATCAACTATTTAACCATGGTGGTGCAATAGAAGAGTTGGATAAAACACTGTTAGTAGTTGTAGAGAGTGATAATCACAAAGTGGGATTGTTGGTGGATGATTTACTGGCGCAACAACAGGTCGTTATTAAAAGTCTCGAAGCGAATTATCAGAAAGTAAATGGGATCTCAGGGGCGACAATTTTAGGTGATGGCAGAGTCTCTTTAATTGTCGATATTAGTGGTCTTATCAAACTGAGTGGCTTAAAGCGTCCAGGAACTCAAGAGTTATTAGTAGAACAAGAGTTAGATGAGGTGGTGTCATGATCACTGAAAAAGCCTCGATTAATGAACAAGTCATGCTTGCAGACAGAGATGACGATACACAATTTCTCACCTTTATGATGGCGGGCGAAGAGTATGGCATGGATATTCTGGCCGTACAGGAAATAAGAGGGTGGGAAGAAGTCACTGCAATTCCAAATGCTCCTATGTATGTAAACGGTGCGATTAATTTACGTGGCACGATAGTGCCAATCATAGATTTAAGGGTTCGATTCGGCTTACCACAAATCGAATATGGAGCGCTAACCGTGGTTATCGTTGTCTCCGTTGTAATAAAAGAGGCAACAAAAATTATGGGGTTAGTTGTTGATGCGGTGTCTGACGTATACAGCATCAACGAAGAAACAGCGAAGGATGTTCCAGATTTTCAAGACTCGGAAAATAGTCAATTTGTACAAGGACTTGTAAATGTTGGTGAAAAAATGGTCGTACTTTTAAATTTGAAGAAGATATTAGATCTTGAAGTAAAGCAGAATGAGCAATTGGTTGTCGGGGGATAACATGAGCGATCAAGCATTAGCAAGTCAACTCAACAATAGAGTTCTGATTGCGGGTGCCATAATATTTGTGGGCTTGGCAATTAGTGTTCAAATGTTGAATATTAATATGTCTACACAAGCCTATGTGGCGATGGTTATAGCAGCTGTCAGTGTGGTGCTGGCAATTTTACTACTTAAGCAAAGCGCAAACATTCTGCTTTCTAAGTTACAGGATGTTGAGGAAATTGTTCCCGCGATAGAGAGTAAAGATGTTAGCTTACTCAATGCGAGTAATGCATCACGCCAATCATCTTTATACAAAGCGGTTGCTAATTTATTAAATGGTGACGCAGTAGATGGTCAAGACCATAGCCATAGTTTGTTGCTAGCTTTAAAGGTCTGTCAGGCCAATGTTATGCTTGCAGATGCCTCTCTCAACATTGTGTATTTGAACGATTCAGTAACCAGTATGCTGCGTAAAAATCAGGCTAAGTTACAGCAAGAGTTACCTGGTTTTAATGTTGATAGCTTGATTGGTGCCAACATTGATACGTTCCATAAAAACCCTAGCCATCAGAGAGGCATACTCGCTAATTTGACCCGTCCATATGTCACACAAATCAAAGTGGCAGGTTTGACCTTTGATCTTATTGCCACGCCTGTTTTCGATGATGAAGGACAAAGGATCGCGACTTTAGTTGAGTGGAAAGACCTTACAAGAGAATTAGCGTTAGAGAAAAAGCAGGCGGATTTGGCGAGCCACAATGCTCGTATATCGAGCGCGCTGGACGTTTGTCAGGCAAACGTAATGCTAGCGGACGAAGGGTTGAATATTATTTATGTTAATGATTCGGTTGTGCGAATGCTGAGAGACAATCAAACGCAGCTTAGAAAATCATTACCGAACTTTGATGTGGATACACTTGTAGGGCAATGTATTGATGTATTTCATGCAAACCCCAGCCATCAAAGAAACCTGCTTGAGAAACTGAGCGATGTATACAGCACAGATATCAAAGTCGCTGGCTTCACCTTTGGTTTAATTGCGACCCCTGTGTTTGATGATGAGAAAAAGCGGATTGGTACTGTCGTTGAGTGGGACGACAAAACAGAGCGTTTAGTTCGTGAAGAGGAAGAAAAAACTGCCGCAGCTGAAAACTTGCGCGTCCGAAGAGCATTAGACAACGTTTCAACGAATACGATGATAGCAAATGAGCAGTTTGAGATCGTTTACTTGAATCGTGCAGTGAAAGATATGATGAGAAATGCTGAGAGTGATTTAAGGCGTGACCTGCCTAATTTTGATAGTAACCATCTTTTGGGGGCGAATATTGATGTATTCCACCGTAACCCAAGTCACCAACGCAGTATGCTCTCTCGGCTTGAAACCGAGTATAAAACGGAAATTGTTGTCGGCGGAAGAACCTTTGGCCTAGTCGCGAATCCGATATTTGATGGTAATAACGAACGCGTGGGCACCGTTGTCGAATGGGAAGATAGAACCAAAGAAGTCACGATCGAGAAAGAGGTGAATGGCCTAGTTCAGTCGGCTAATGCCGGTAATCTTAGTGTTCGTTTATCAGAAGATGGGAAAGATGGCTTCTACTTACGACTAACCAAAGGGTTAAATAGTTTAGTGTCTACAGTTGATGAAACGGTTACAGATATGGGGGACATGTTAGACGCCTTAGCAACTGGTAATTTAACCAGACGTATTGAAGGCGATTATCGTGGGGCTTATGAAAAGCTGAAAAAAGACGCAAATACTACAGCTGAGAAGTTAACTGAGGTGTTAGGTCGGATCCGTACTTCTGCAAATTTAGTTGCCAGTGGTGCTGATGAAATTTCCCAGGGTAACGCGGATTTGAGTCAGCGAACCGAAGAGCAAGCCTCCTCACTAGAAGAAACTGCTTCTAGCATGGAAGAAATGACGAGCACAGTTAGACAAAATGCAGATAACGCGAAAGTAGCTAATGAGTTGGCCGAAGATACTTGTGACAAGGCGACCAAAGGCGGCGAAGTAGTCACACGCGCAGTTGAAAGCATGTCTGAAATTAATGATTCAAGTAAGAAAATTGCTGACATTATAGGTGTTATTGATGAAATCGCTTTCCAGACAAACCTTTTGGCATTAAACGCAGCCGTTGAAGCTGCTCGGGCCGGAGAGCAAGGTCGAGGCTTTGCTGTGGTTGCTGGTGAAGTGCGCAATCTCGCTCAGCGTTCTGCAGCAGCAGCGAAAGAGATTAAAGATCTAATCAGAGATAGTGTAAGTAAAGTCGAAGATGGCACGTTACTGGTTAATGAATCTGGTGAAACACTAAAAGAAATAGTTGAGTCAGTTAAGCGAGTAACGAACATGATTTCCGACATTGCCGAAGCTTCTATTGAGCAGAGTTCAGGTATTGAGCAGGTTAATAAAGCAGTGTCACAAATGGATGAAATGACGCAGCAAAATGCTGCCTTAGTTGAAGAAGCATCGGCCGCTGGGGAGTCGATGGCTGAGCAAGCAAATGATATGAGAAGATTATTAAACTTCTTCACACTTGATGAATCTTCACATCGTAGTTTAGAAATATCTGAGTCACCGAAGAACTATAAGGCGCCAGAAAAACAATTACCAAAACGGACAATGAACTCCAATAAGCCTCCCCAGCAAAACACGAGAAGTAATCAGTTTGCAGATGACTCGGAAGAGTGGGAAGAGTTTTAGGGTTAGGTAATAGATCAATTCCTTAGTGGGGGTTGGCTGAAGGAATACGACGATGCGAGAGTTTCTGTTGACCGATAAGGATTTTTCCGAAATTTCGGCTCGGGTCTATGACACATGCGGCATAGTACTCGGGCCGCATAAAAGGGAAATGGTTTATTCCAGGTTGGCAAGACGCATAAGAGCCAACGGGCTAAATTCATTTGAGGCGTATTTATCTTTTTTGGAAGAAAATCAAGATGTTGAGTTTAGTCATTTTATTAATGCAATAACAACTAACTTAACTTCTTTCTTTCGAGAAAATCATCACTTCGAGTTCTTAACGAAAAGAATAGTTCCTGAAATTATTGCCCGACACAAACACGACAGAAGAGTTCGGATCTGGTCTGCTGGATGCTCGACAGGTGAAGAACCTTATAGTATTGCGATGACCATTGCGAATGCTTTCCCAAATGGTTGGGATGTCAAAGTGCTGGCAACAGATTTAGATTCCAACGTTTTGGGCAAAGCGAGTCTCGGAGAATATACGGCAAACAACGTCACGGGTTTAGATGAAGATAAGCTCAAAAAATGGTTTCTTAGAAGTGCTGATGGAGCAATGTATAAAGTGAAGCCTAAATTGCAATCTTTCATCCATTTTAAACGACTTAATCTTCTAGAACCATGGCCAATGAAAGGACCCTTTGATGTTATTTTCTGTCGTAATGTTTTGATTTATTTTGATAAAGAAACCAAAGATAAACTATTTGAGCAATATCATGACATGTTAGTTCCCAATGGTTACTTACTTATCGGGCACTCCGAAACGATGGGAAAAGAGCACCTAGAATTTAAAAATCTAGGTAAAACCATTTATCAAAAAGGCCAGTTGAATGAGAGAGTTTAGACCCGTTCTCAGAGGCTTCGAGCATGTAAAACGCTTTTGGGATTCAGGGCGTGCCAAAGTCGTCGCAAAAGTACTTCCGGGGGAATTTTATGTATCCAAGCAGGACGAATTGATTTCGACTGTACTAGGTTCCTGTATTGCCGCCTGTGTATATGACGAGAAGCTGGGGATTGGTGGCATGAATCACTTTATGTTACCCGGAGCGAAGGCACTAAAAGAAGTACATGCGGATGACCTAAATTGTCGTTATGGTAACTGGGCGATGGAGTATCTGATAAATGAAGTACTCAAAAATGGGGCGTCTAGAAGCAATTTAAAAATCAAACTTTTTGGCGGTGGAAAAATTATTAGCGCAATGACAGATATTGGGGAAGGGAACATCAGGTTTGCTCAAGCCTATGTGGAAGAGGAAAGTTTGAATTTAATTTCACAAGATGTAGGCGGCCCCTGGCCAAGAAAAGTTATCTTTCATCCTCAAAGTGGCAAAGCGCAAGTGAAAAAGTTACGAACCATGCACAATAACACAATTGAACAACGTGAAGTGCGTTACTTACATGACATTGAGGCTCAAGACAATAAAACGGATATTGAGCTATTTTAGGTGTGAAATATGATCAAAGTTCTGATTGTTGACGACTCGCCGTTAATTCGTGGGTTGTTAAAAGAAATTTTAGGTCAGGCGGATGGTATTAAAGTCGTTGGCACCGCGGAAGACCCTTATGAAGCTAGAGAGCTTATTAAGTCTACTTCACCAGACGTATTAACTTTGGATATAGAAATGCCAAAAATGAATGGCATTAATTTTCTTAAAAATTTAATGCGCTTAAGGCCTATGCCTGTTGTGATGATCTCTACGTTGACCCAAGAGGGATCTCCCGCCACGATAGAAGCACTAGAGTTAGGTGCCGTTGATTTTATTTCTAAGCCCACCAGCAATGTTGCTGATACCTTAATGTCTTATTCCGATTTACTGGTTAAGAAGATTAGAGTAGCGGCCGGTGCAAGAGTGAGGGCTTTTAAAGCACCAAAACAGGAAAGCGAATTAGAAATTGGCCGTAATTATACATTTTCGCGTAATACTATTTTAGCCATAGGCGCCTCAACTGGAGGAACTGAAGCTATCAGAGAGGTGCTTATGCGATTACCAACACACGCGCCTCCTGTTGTTATCACACAACATATCCCACCAGTTTTCAGTACCTCATTCGCACAAAGAATGGATCGCACCTGTGCGGTATCAGTCAAAGAAGCGGAAGAGGGAGATGTTTTATTACCAGGTCATGTATTCATAGCACCGGGAGACAAACATCTTAAGGTGGCACACACAGCAACCGGATATGTCTGCCGATTAGATGATACTGAGCCTGTTAATCGTCATAAACCTTCCGTTGAAGTGTTATTTAACTCCCTTGTGCCAATGGGTAAGCATGTTTGTGCTGCTATGCTCACGGGAATGGGCAGTGATGGAGCAAAAGCAATGCTAGCTTTGAAAGCTGCAGGTGCTAAAACATTTGCACAAGATGAACTTAGCTGTGTGGTATGGGGAATGCCTAGAGCTGCGTACGAGCTTGGTGCAGTGCAAAGCCTAGTACCTTTGAGTAAAGTGACTGAAACCATGCTGAGCGCGGTTAAAAAGTAAGGATAGGAGCTAATTTGCTCCTACCCAAAGCTGTTATTTTTCAATAACCCAAGGTTGTGAAAACCAATAATATCGTCCTGTGTCTTTGATTGAAGGTGCAGTACAGTTATATCGTGACCGTCCTATGGATAGTGCTTTCGGGGTTTGGATACGTACGCTGGTTTCTGATAGCCACGTCAGCTCAGCTTGCCCAACACCTGAAACGTAGCATGCAAATTGACTCTGATGAAAATCCTTATTGTTAAAATGCAACGTGATTGCTGGGGTTTTATTGTTCGTGACGCTATCAAGGTACTCTAATTTTTGTAGAGAGAACGCTTTGGTCTCGAGCTTAGTTTTTAATGTTTCTAAGTTGCTGTAGTTTCCCGATGCGGGAAAGCGAGCGATACGTGTAAAATCTGAAGAAATACCAACCGCACCAGAGTGTTGCCCAATACCAATAAGTCCAAGCTCTGCTACTAGCTTTTGTAATTCATGATTAAATTCGCCATACGGGTATGCGAGGTAGGGGTAATCGTGGCCAATCTCTTCTTTAATTCGCTGCTGTGACCATCTGATATCGTGCTCAACACGCGCACGCCACTGCGCCGCTGTTTCATCTTTTAGTTTGAGGTGGAGGTAATCGTGCTTAGCACTATGATTTGCGATAATAGCTCCACGTTTTGCTAATGCTCTCAGTTCATCCCACGTCATGACATAGCTTTTCTTTTCGTCAATAAGTTGAGGGTTGACGAAAATAGTATAGGGAAAGCCAAAAGATTCCAGGATCGGGGCCGCCGCAGTGATATTGTTTTCATAGCCATCATCAAAGGTGATAGCTAACGTTTTTTCTGGTAGAGACTTACCGGACTTCAGGCTATCTAACAAATGTGGTAAAGGTATCACCGAAAAACCATGTTCTTTAATGTGGTTAAGATGAGATTTAAAGGTTTCTTCACTCACGCTGGTGACCGCTGGGAGTTTCTCACTCACGTGATGATACTGTAAGATAACCGCACTCCAACTATTTGCTGAGAATAGGGCCAAACCAAAAATAATATGTTGTATCAATTTCTTAAATGCCATAAAGCGCAACATCTGAGCCTCTTACTACTTGCAGGTCCGATGATACTATCAAATATTACGGTGCCACTGTTAGGATTAGTCGATACGGCAGTAATTGGTCATATGGGGGATGCGCATTTTTTGGCTGGGATTGCGCTTGGCTCTAGCGCTATCTCGGTACTATTTTGGCTTGCAAGTTTTCTGCGAATGAGTACAACAGGAGTGATCGCTCAATCAAGCGGCCAGCAAGACCATGACAAGCTAACACGTTCACTATATACCAGTATGCTCATTGCGTTGCTCTTCGCCATGAGTTTGATTGTGTTATCTCCTATGCTGATCCAAGTTATTGCTCAGCTTTCAAATGCTTCTAGTGAAGTATTTGAGCAAGCAAAATTATATTTTCAGATCCGTGTATTTAGTGCGCCTGCAGCAATGTTAGATCTTGTGTTGCTGGGCTTTATGCTTGGGATGCATTACGGACGAGGACCATTCTATCTGGTGTTGTTCACAAACATAGTGAATATAGCTTTGGACATTTTATTTGTTGTCGGATTTGAGTGGGGAGTCGCAGGCGCAGCTTGGGCTTCACTGATTGCAGACTATTCGGCATTAGGCTTATCCTTGTTTTTGAGCGCATTGGTCGCAAGGCGTCACGGTATTGCATTGAAGTTCACTCTACCAAAGCGCGCCGAGTGGCTCAGTTTACTCACCTTGAATCGTGATATTTTTATTCGTTCCTTGATTTTACAACTCTGCTTTAGTTTCATGACTTTCTATGGCGCAAGGCTTGGTGAAATCACGCTAGCGGCTAACGCCGTATTGCTGAATTTTTTGATGTTAGTCAGCTTTGCGATGGACGGTATTGCTTATGCTGCGGAGGCAAAAGTCGGCAGAGCAAAAGGACAAGGCTCGTTGGGGCAATTGCAATTATGGGTAAAAGTAAGCCTGTTTTGGGGGGCTGCATTTGCGCTTTTATACAGCGCTATTTTTTATCTAGCTGGTGGCTGGATCATTAGCTTATTAACCAATATCCCCGAAGTGATAACATTGGCAGGTACTTACTTACCTTGGTTGGTGCTATTACCTTTGATTGCCATGAGTTGCTTTTTGTTTGACGGTATCTTTGTTGGGCTTACTCGTGCTAAAGAAATGCGAAATAGCATGCTAGTTTCTGCGGTATTCGGTTTCTTCTTGCCATTTTTGATTGCCTTGCCACTCGGTAATCATGCGCTCTGGCTTGCGATGAGTTGTTTTATGGGGTTGCGTGGATTGACCTTGGCATATAAATATCACCAGCTCACTCGAGAGGTCGCTTTACTCGAATAATGGGGCTGCGTTAAGCAAATGGGTCGTTATCTTTTAGAGTTTGGCGGCGTTTTTCTCTAGCTTCGATAACTTGAGAAAAGCGATTAGCAAAAATACCAATATAACCGTAAAAGGCACAGCATAAACCAGGAAGCAAAAGCACTAAACCAGCGATTTGAAAGCGATGATCTTGATAGTAACCCAGTGCGATAAAAGCGCCCGCTAGTAACACAATAACAAGGCCAGAAAGGAAGAATTTGAGACTTCGCTTAGGGTGAGACCCTAAGCGATAAATGAGGGTTTTGCTCATTAATAGTAAGAATGTTCGCCACGCGCGTGTTCCGTGATGTCACGTACGCCGTTGATTTCTTCAAACTTAGCGATCATCTCTTTTTCGATGCCTTCTTTTAATGTGACATCAATCATTGAGCAGCCGTTACAACCACCGCCGAATTGAAGTACAGCAATACCATCTGCGGTAATTTCTACTAGGCTAACTTGACCACCGTGATTGGCCAGTTGTGGATTTACTTCTGTCACAAGCATGTGCTCTACGCGCTCAGCAAGGCTCGCATCGTCACGTAATCGTTTAGCTTTGGCATTTGGTGCCTTAAGCGTCAACTGACTCCCCATTTTATCGGTAACGAAGTCGATATCGGCTTCTTCTAAAAATGGTGCGCTTTCTTCATCAACGATGGCTTCAAAACCATTAAACGGTAAGCGGATATCGCTTTGTTCAACGGCATCTGCTGGGCAATATGACACGCCACACTCAGCTTGAGAGGTGCCTGGATTAACCACGAAAACTCTAATATTAGTGCCTTCAGCCTGATCGGCTAATAGTTTCGCGAAATGGCTTTGGGCAGAATCTGAAATATGGATCATAATTCGCTCTATACTTGACTAAATTACTCGGTTAATACGTATCATACTCTCCTCGTCGTGTTGTCGCTAGTGTTCGGCGTAAAAATTTGGCAATCGGCGGTACGCTTGTTAGCTTGAAAAGTAATCGGAATTAAAGGACATTATCATGCGGTTAATAAGCTGTATTATCGTGCTGTTGAGCTTTAGCTTGCAGGCCAAGCCCATTGCCTATTATTTTGGCGATGAAGTAAAATTTGATCCCACAATAACTACGCCAAAACAAGCATTTGGATATGAAGTTGGGCAGTGGCATTTGCGCCACGATCAAATCGTTAATTATCTACATACCCTTGCAAGTGAGAGTCCAAGACTGAGTGTCGAAACAATAGGATTTAGCCATGAGCGACGTCCTTTGTTACTCCTAAAGGCGAGCTCGCCACAAAACCAACAAAACTTGGCACGTATTCAGCAAGATCATATTGCTTCATTGAGCAGTAGCCAAAACCGTTCAGACCAGCCTGTTGTGATGTGGATGGGCTATAGCGTGCACGGTAATGAGTCTTCAGGAAGCAATGCTGCGGTACTCATGGCATATTATTTAGCTGCGGCGCAGGGCGAGTCTGTTACGCAGCTCCTTGATAATGCGGTGATATTGTTAGATCCAGCTTTGAACCCTGATGGCTTATCACGTTTTGCTACATGGGCAAACGCCAATAAGAGCATGTCTCTATCAACCGATCCTGCACATCGTGAGCATAATGAATCTTGGCCTTCTAGCCGCACTAACCATTATTGGTTTGACCTCAATCGTGATTGGTTACTACTACAGCATCCTGAGTCAAAAGCACGGATCAAAGCGTTCCACCGTTGGAAACCTAACGTACTGACCGATTTTCATGAAATGGGACCAAATAGTACGTATTTTTTCCAACCAGGGATCCCATCAAGGACTCACCCAATTACCCCATTACAAAACGTAGCGCTAACCAACGAGATTGGTAAGTTTCATGCCAAAGCTCTTGATGCGCAAGGGGAGTTATATTTTACTCAAGAGAGTTTTGATGACTTTTATTATGGCAAAGGTTCTACGTACCCCGACGTAAATGGTGCGGTTGGCATTTTATTCGAACAAGCGAGTAGTAGAGGGCATGCACAAGAAACTCAGTATGGCGTGTTGAGTTTTCCTGAAACGATTAAAAATCAGGTCACGACGAGTCTCTCGACATTTCAAGCCAGCACGACGCATCGACGCGCTTTACTTGATTATCAGCAGCAGTTTTATCAACAAGTGAACGAGCTTGCGAGTAAAGATGAAATCAACGGTTACGTTGTTGCTCGCGGCAAAGATAACTACCGTTTTCAAGCGTTTGTGGATTTATTGAAGCAGCATCAGATTGAGGTGAAATACCTCTCAAAAGCCAAAGAGGTTGATAACACCGAATATCAGCAAGGGGATTTATACATTCCACTAGCCCAGCCGCAATATCGCTTGATAAAAGCACTATTTAGCACACAGACACATTTTAAGGACAACACGTTCTATGATGTTTCAGGTTGGACGATGCCGTATGCTTATGATTTAGATTTTGCCGCAGTAAAAAGTGGCTGGGGTTTAAAGCTTCAAAGTGAATCGAGCACTGACTCAAATCTATTGGCTCCCGTTACAGGAAGTTATGCCTACACCATAGAGTGGCATCATTACCTGGCGCCACAATTAGCAAATCGCCTCTTACAGGCTGGAGTGAAAGTAGCAGCTGCAATGTCACCATTTTCAGCATCAACCACCTCAGGCTCTCATGACTTTCAGGCCGGGACACTGGTGATAGCAAGTGGTATTCAGCAGCAAGCGGACTGGTTTACTCAGCTTGAAACAATCGCCAGAGAGCTTTCACTTCCAGTATATAGTGTGACTACAGGCATGACCCAAAGTGGCGTCGATTTTGGGTCAAGACAAATGCTGCAGCTGCAAAAGCCAGAAGTCCTCATCATAGGTGGTGCGGGTGTAAGTCAATATGAAGCGGGTGAGCTTTGGTATCATTTGGATAGGCATTTAAAACTAGCCCCGTCGATTGTGGAAAAGCAGCATATCGAGAAACTCGATCTTACACGCTATACCCACATTTTATTGGCTGATGGTAAATATGGAGATTTAAGTGACAAGAGCAAAGCCAAGCTCTTGAGTTGGGTTGCTAAAGGCGGTGTGATTTGGGGGCAAAAGCGTGGTGCGCAGTGGCTAATCGAACAGCAGCTACTAGACGCTGAAATGGTTTCAAGCAAAGAAATGCGAGCCCAGTTTGACAGCAAAAATCTTACCTTTGCAGATCGAGATAGCCTTTCGGCAAAACAGCGGATTGCCGGCGCAATTTTTGATGCGCGTTTGGATTTAAGCCATCCTTTGTCTTTTGGCTTTGAGAACCGGGAATTGTCCGTCTTTAAAAATAGCACTTGGGTGATGCATCGTAGTAACAAGCCATTTATCGAGTCGTTGACGTATACTAAAAAGCCTTTATTGGCAGGGTATGCTGATAATATTAACGTTGAACAGATCGCAGGTTCTTCTGTCTTGATTGCGTCAAAGTCTGGACGTGGAGTGGCTGTAGGAATGACTGACAACCCGGTATTTCGTGGCTTTTGGTTCGGTTCTAGCCGACTGCTAAATAACGCGTTGTTCTTTGCACACGGCATATAAGGTCCAGAACAGCTTATCTGTGCTGTAAGATTTTTAGCGATTTGATTGATATCTATTGTCGTAATATCAAGCAAATAATACGCTTTTAAGCGTCGAATGGTGTGAGGCTGATAGCCATCGCCCACACCATTTTCGCCCCGTTTTGTTTACACACTTTTGCCGCTGCATTCATGGTCGCGCCCGTTGTGATCACATCTTCAAGTAATACGATATTTTTCCCCTCAACAGATTGGTTGAGCGCAAAGGCATTGTTTAAATTACGTTTTCGTTTAGCCTTGGTCAGCTCAGATTGCGGCTTGGTGTGCTTTGTTCTTTTCAGTATTGTCTGGGTGAGTGGTAGCCCTTGCCAAATTTGCTCAACTTGATTGTAACCTCGTCGGATTAACCGTCTTCGGTGTAGTGGCATACAACAAACAAGGTCTACGGGGAAAGTATCCTCTTCACTGAAGCGCTGCCATAGTGTTTGAGCCAGCAGGTTCAAGGCACATTGATAGGCTTTGCTGTGGTTAAACTTTACTCCTTGCAACCATGTGTTTATAGGCGTGCGGTACCAACTCGCTACGGTTAACCCATCGCAGTCTTCAAGGCTAACCATGCGTTGAATATTGGGGTAATTAAGTAGATTAATCTCTTGATCCATAAAGTCTAAGCAGGCGTGTAAGCAGTGTGGACAAAGCAAGGCTTCTGTTGTGCGTTGTTCACAACATACACAAGGCTGACACCACTTTTTAGGTAATAACCGATTAAGTTGGATCATTGCTTTCCATACCGGGTTAGCTATCATGGCGTCAAGTTTGGTATAGAGAACAGATAAATGCAAAATGAAGTTGTGCTGCTCCATGGTTGGGGGATGAACAAAGCGGTGTGGCAGTTATGCGAGGAAGCCTTAGCACCTACAACAGCAATTAAAGCGGTCAATCTTCCTGGATTTGGTGGTACACCAAGCGCCGAGGGTGATTATTCTCTTGAGTGTAACGCTTTACTTATTGCTGAGCAGCTGATGCCACAAAGCGTGCTGATAGGCTGGTCTTTGGGGGGGTTATTTGCATTGTATTTAGCTGCTCATTTTCCAGACAAAGTTAGCAAGGTTATTTTGGTCGCTTCAACGCCATTTTTTTGTGAGCAAACTGATTGGCCCGGAATAGCCCCTAAAGTGCTAAACAACTTTGAGACTCAACTGCAAACCAATAGCGCAAAAACGATAGAAAGGTTTTTAGCTATTCAAGCGATGGGCAGTGAACATGCCAGAGAAGACATCAAACAACTCAAAGCGCTACTAGGCACACTGCCGGAAGCGGAGGCGAAAGCACTAGCTGGTGGACTGGAGATATTGAAATCGCAGGACTTACGTGATGAATTTTCACGGCTGCAACTCCCCATAATAGGCATATTCGGCCGTTTAGATTCTCTTGTTCCACAAGCGGCTGTAGAGAAAATGCAGGTACTCAATCCAAATTTTAAGGCTCATACGCTTGCAAAGGCCTCTCATGCGCCTTTTACCTCTCATAAAGAAGCCTTTTTATCACTCCTTAAATCAATTGTTTAGATATTTGGAATAATAAAACGGCAAAAAATTGCCGCTTTTACTTTTCTTTGTTGATATTTTGCGCAATAATTAGTCAGTAAGAAAAGGTTTATCTAGGTGCGAATATGCCAATAGGTGATGTGTTAAATAATGGAATCGACGGTTATAACCGCGCTGCTCAGGGGATTGCCCAAGCAAGTGCTGATATTAACCGCGCTGCCATCGATCAACAAAGTGATTCTGAACGTGCATCTGGGCGGCAGTTGCAGGGTGCCAGCGCCGGTGAAGCTGTGACGGCTCCTGTGAGCGAAACCCCAAGCTTGACCGAATCCGTGGTAGCCTTAAAAGTTGAAGAGTTTAACGCGAAAGCCAATGTGCAAACTATTCGCACTGCAGATGAAGTGCTAGGTACGTTGATTGATATTAAAGTGTAATGAACATAGTAACGCCACCACCGGCGATGAATTTAAACACTGCCAACGTGTACACCGAAACGGTTGTACGCGATAATCAGCTGCGTGAAGCGATCCCAAAACCTGCACCAACTAATCCCTCATTTACTGAAAACCGCAACCTTTCAGATTCTGAAAAAGGCCGCTCTTCTAATGTAGACGATGCAAAAGTTTACGGTTCTGATGGTAAAACAGAGCAAAGCAAAGCCATTCAAGGCAAAGAGCAAGGTGAAAAAGGCGAAGGCCAAGAAAAAGAAAAGAATGAACAAGAGCAGCAACAAACCGAGCAAGATGAGCAGGTCGTTCAAGAATTAAAATCTCGAGATAGAGAAGTAAGATTACATGAGCAGGCTCATGCCAGAGTAGGCGGGCAATATGCCGGATCACCGAGTTATGAATATCAGCGCGGTCCTGATGGCAATAACTACGCTATTGGTGGCGAGGTGATGATCGACGTTGCGCCGCTTGAAGGTGACCCGCAGGGCACGATTGAAAAAATGCAAACGGTGAGAGCGGCAGCGTTAGCACCAGCAGAACCATCTGGCGCTGACAGGGCCATCGCAGCAGATGCGACTCAAAAACTCTCGGCGGCGCAGGCTGAGTTGGCAAAAGCTTCTATCAGTGGTGAAGAGCAAAGTGATAGCAAGCGGGTGCAAAACATTCAAACTCGCCGCTTGAGTGGTGAGCAGGCAAAAGCAGAGAGTGAAGAAGAGCAAGCCAAGCTTAAGCAGGGTGCAGATCCTTACGCTGTTGCGATGCCAATTGAAGCTGATCCTGAAATCCAAGCAAGATCGCTCAGGATCTCAAATTTTTATCAACATGTAGCGATGCCTAATCAACCCGCATCGCTATCAGTGCAAATTTAACCGTAGGTATTGGCCTTCTCCTCCGCGGGTCATTGCAGTGAAAACGAGTTAAAACCCCCGACAAACGAAAAGCGCGACCAAGGCCGCGCTTTTCTTTGTTAGTTGCACTGTTGAAGTTACTTCTTCAGCTTTGCGAAGGCTTCAGCAAACGCATTACCCATCGCGGCGTTACCTGCATCTCGTGACTTTGGCTTTGAAGACTTAGACGCTGGTTTCCCTTTGTGCGGCTTAGCGTTTTGTTTTTGCGCTGGAGCTTGAGATATTTCATCGTTTAGACGCATGGTAAAGCTAATGCGTTTACGAGGCACATCAACCTCAATCACTTTGACCTTAACGATATCTCCCGCTTTAACGACTTCACGCGGATCGGAAATAAACTTATCCGTGAGTGCTGAAATGTGAACAAGTCCATCTTGATGTACACCTACATCCACAAAAGCCCCAAAATTGGCAACATTAGAGACCACACCTTCTAAAATCATACCGACTTTAAGATCTGTGATTGTTTCAACACCAGCTTTAAACTGCGCCGTTTTAAATTCTGGGCGAGGATCTCGGCCTGGCTTATCTAACTCTTTGATAATATCAGTGACCGTTGGTACCCCAAACTTATCATCTACATAGTCGTTTGCCACAAGGCCATTCAAGACTTCGCGATTACCGATAAGGGTATTCACTTCTAGATTTTGTTTTTTACAAATCGCTTTGACAACAGGGTAAGCTTCTGGGTGCACTGCCGATGCATCCAGTGGATCGTCGCCATTGGCGATACGTAAGAAACCAGCTGCTTGTTCAAATGCTTTAGGTCCTAATCGCTCAACTTTTTTAAGCGCTTTGCGATCCGTGAAAGAGCCATTTTCGTCGCGGTATTTTACGATGTTGCTGGCTAATGTTTTATTCAAACCCGAGACGCGCGTTAATAATGGTATCGATGCCGTGTTCACATCGACACCTACTGAGTTTACGCAGTCTTCGACCACAGCAGTTAGCGTTTGCCCTAGCTGGCTTTGAGAAACATCGTGCTGATATTGGCCAACACCGATTGATTTTGGTTCGATTTTCACAAGCTCTGCTAGCGGATCTTGTAATCTTCTTGCGATAGAAACTGCACCACGTAGAGATACATCAAGATCTGGAAATTCGTTTGCGGCAAATTCAGAGGCTGAGTACACCGATGCGCCAGCTTCACTCACCATGATTTTGTTGAGCTTTAATTCGGTAGCGCCTTTTAGCAGTTCTGCGGCCAGTTTGTCGGTTTCGCGAGACGCGGTTCCGTTACCGATAGCAATAAGCTCAACTTTGTATTGGCGGCACATTTGCTCTAGTGTCTTCAGCGACTTATCCCACTGGTTTTGAGGGGCATGAGGGTGGATAGTACTGGTTGCAATCAGTTTGCCTGTGGCATCGACAATGGCGACTTTACACCCGGTACGTAATCCCGGATCGATACCCATTGTCACTTTAGCACCAGCAGGCGCAGCCATCAGTAGATCTTTTAGGTTTTTCGCGAAAACTTCGATAGCGTCTAGCTCTGACTTTTCACGCATTGACCCTAAGAATTCGTTTTCCAAGTGCAGGGCGATTTTAATCTTCCATGCCCACTGGACCACACCCATTAACCAATCACTGGCAGCTTTACCAGAGACGGCTAGGCGGTAATGATCAGCAATAATCTGTGCACAAAATTGAGCGGCGTCTTCTGCGCTTGGTTCCGGGTTGATAGATAGTTGCAAAAAGCCTTCGTTACGTGCTCTTAGCATCGCCAGCGCGCGGTGTGATGGAATTTTATTTAGCAGCTCATTATGTTCAAAGTAGTCACGGTATTTACTTCCGGCCTCTTCTTTACCTGCAATGACTCTTGCTTCGATTTGCGCGTTGTCTTTAAGGTGTGCACGGAGTTTAGCAAGTAGCTTTGCGTCTTCTGCAAAACGCTCCATGAGAATGAACTTAGCGCCATCTAAAGCCGCTTTGCTGTCTGCAACGCCTTTGCTCTCATCAATGAAAGGAGTCGCTTGTTGTTCTGGGTCTAACGTTGGATCTGCAAATAAAGCGTCCGCTAGGGGTTCCAAACCTGCTTCTATCGCGATTTGGCCTTTTGTTCTGCGCTTTGGTTTGTATGGGAGATATAAATCTTCGAGTACGGTTTTGCTGTCAGCGGCTTGTATTTCTGCATTTAACTCGGCAGTGAGTTTACCCTGTTCATCGATGGTTTTTAAAATAAACTCGCGACGTTCATCAAGCTCTCGTAAGTAACCTAACCTTTGCTCAAGCAAACGCAGTTGAGTGTCATCTAAGCCACCCGTTACCTCTTTACGGTAACGTGCAATAAATGGAACGGTTGCCCCTTCGTCTAGCAAACTAATAGCAGCAGTAACTTGCTGTTCTCTGGCGTTAAGCTCCGTTGCTAAACGTTGTGTGATATTGCTCATGCAAAATCCTTATACTCTTCTTAATCGGTCTGTGTTGCCTAGACAATACTCATCTTTGGCAAACAAAATTTAGCTCAATGTTATCATTGTTCGGTGTTTCTGCGATATTCGATTTGGTTGATATACCAAAGTCTTCGGCCGTGCGGTGTGGTGACCGTAATTTCATCATCGACTTGTTTGCTTAGTAAGGCCCTAGCCATTGGCGCATCGATGGAGATGTAGTCATTGCGTTCGTATATTTCATCAGGTCCAACAATCCGAAATGCACGAACCTCGCCTTCTTC
The DNA here is from genome assembly GCF_004208845.1 of Pseudoalteromonas sp. CO348. Lineage (NCBI taxonomy): Bacteria > Pseudomonadati > Pseudomonadota > Gammaproteobacteria > Alteromonadales > Pseudoalteromonadaceae > Pseudoalteromonas > Pseudoalteromonas sp. CO348. The sequence goes on from NZ_SGPI01000006.1 coordinate 29,698, forward strand.
GCTTTCCACTTCTACCCAAGCGCCAAAAAATACTTTACCTTCTTGTTCGGGACTATATTCCACGACTTTTAGTTCGGGCATACGCTTTCGTAAAAAGCGCACCCGTCTATCTATTTGCCTTAATAAACGTTTATTGAAGGTGTAGTCGGCATTTTCGGAGCGATCGCCTAAACTCGCTGCCCAATTTACAATTTTGGTGATCTCTGGGCGCTTTTCAAACCACAAATGATCATGTTCTTGCTGCAGTTGGCGGTATCCTTCGGGCGTGATCAAATTCGTTTTCATGTTTCTCAGGTATTTTGGGTTAAACCCTTGTAATGTTCGGTAACAATCTAGTATCAATGTATGGTGTCGAAAAGCACCAAATTCAATTATATTTAAGCATAATAATATCATGGTCCATTATCGCCATGAGCGTTAAATGAACAGGATGATGATTTGTGCACGAAATGCCGCAGATCAGCAAGCTTTAGTAAATTAATAAATAGAAGAAATATAAATGGGAAATGAAACCACCAAAGTGCTCGTAGTTGACGACGATATGCGTTTGCGCAGTCTTTTAGAGCGTTATCTCGTAGAGCAGGGATTTATCGTCCGCAGCGCAGCCAATTCTGAACAAATGGATAGACTACTTGAACGCGAAAACTTTCACTTGATGGTGTTAGACTTGATGCTTCCTGGAGAAGATGGCCTTTCCATCTGTCGTCGTTTAAGACAAAAAGAGAATGAGATCCCAATTGTCATGCTGACGGCGAAAGGTGATGAAGTTGACCGTATTATTGGCCTTGAACTTGGCGCTGATGATTATATTCCAAAACCCTTCAACCCAAGAGAACTGTTGGCGCGAATAAAAGCCATTCTCCGTCGTCGTGCCAAAGAAGTACCAGGTGCACCTGCGGCAGAAGAAAACGAAGTGAGCTTTGGTAACTTTACCCTTAATTTAGCGACGCGAGAGATGCAACATGGGGAAGCGACGATTTCACTTACCTCAGGTGAGTTTGCGGTACTTAAAGCACTGGTGAGTCACCCTCGAGAGCCGCTTAGTCGAGATAAGTTAATGAACCTTGCTAGAGGGCGTGATTATAGCGCACTGGAGCGCAGCATTGACGTTCAGGTTTCGCGCTTACGTCGTATGATTGAAGATGACGCCTCTAATCCTCGCTATATACAAACGGTGTGGGGTCTTGGGTACGTATTTGTGCCTGACGGCGTGAAGTAGCCAGCATGTTACCTCGCAGTGCATTCGGGCAAACCGTCTTCTTTGTCGGCGCGTTACTATTGATAAATCAAGTCGTGTCTTACATTACCGTTACCTTATACGTCTTCAAACCAACTTTTGAACAAGTGAACCTGATGCTTGCTAAGCAGGTTAAAACGGTTTTCATTGATTGGGAGAATGGTGTTGAAGTTGATAACAGTGTATCTCGCAAATTCTTCGAGATAACGGGTATTGAGGTGATGACACAAAGAGAGGCCTATGTAAATGGGCTGGGGCAGGCCAAAGAATATACATTGCTGTCTCGTAGTATGTCGGATCAACTTAATGGTTCCGCGCGAGTCAGGATAAGCCAAGGAGATCCGGTTGTTTATTGGGTCGAAGCACCGCAAGCGCCAGGGTATTGGGTAAGAGTACCGCTTAGCGGACTCAGTGAAACAAAAATGGAGTTTTTAGTTTTTTACCTCTCCAGTATTGGTTTTTTAAGTGTGTTAGGGGGGTGGCTTTTTGCTAGGCATCTCAACAAACCGCTAAAATCGCTACAAATTGCAGCTAGTCGAGTAGGCGTCGGAGATTTTTCAACACGTCTTGTCGAAGAAGGGTCCACGGAAGTCATAGAGGTGACTCGGGCGTTTAACAAAATGTCTAAGGGGATCGCAGACCTAGAAAGTGATAGGCGACTGTTAATGGCTGGTGTGTCGCACGATTTACGTACACCCTTAACCCGAATTCGTCTAGCAACTGAAATGATGTCGGATGAAGAAGACTACCTGCGCGAGGGAATAATCGACGATATTGAAGATATGAATGCGATTATTGACCAATTCATCGAATATCTCCGTCATCACAACGGTGCAGAAATGTCGGCTGACGACGTTAACACGGTTATTGAAGAAGTCGTTCATGCAGAGCAGCAGCATCAGCGACCAATTCACTTGCAAGCAGAGGAATACTTACCTGCGGTGATGATGAATGCTGTTGCGTTAAAGCGGGTGTTCACTAACATGATTGAAAATGCGATCCGTTACTCTGAACAAGATATTGAGGTGACGACAGAGTACAGCCCCAAGCACCGTGCTGTTATCGTAAAAGTAATGGACAGAGGGCCCGGTATCCCTGAGTCAGAGTTAGAGTCTGTATTTGAACCATTTAAACAGGGAGATCAGGCTAGAGGGAGTGAGGGAAGTGGCTTAGGGCTTGCCATTATCAAACGTATCGTGACCACACACGGCGGTAAAGTAAGACTACGAAATCGAGATGGTGGTGGTCTGATCGCGGAGGTTTCTTTGCCTGCTTATCGGGGAAAGCTTGAGGAAGCATGATTTTCAAAAGAGTAGGCGAGCAAGTTGAGCACAATAAAGCATAGGGATTTAAGCTATCAAAAGGGAATATTAGATACACCGTATTTAAACCAATTGAAGCGAGTGATAGCGACAAGCTTTTCCAATGTAGAGGTAGAGCATTACTTTGCACTGTACTTTGAAAAAGGTGAAAGTACAAAGCGCAGACTTCGGTTGTTTTTATCAGGCGGTGACATTGTCGGCTATTGCTTATTGACCTTTGATGATAGCAACAAGGATGTTTGCATTGTTGGCGCTTCAGCTGCTTTTTTACCTGACTTTAGAGGGAAAAACAGTACCTTTAGGTTTTCTCTTATAGAAGTATTAAAACGTTATATACGTAACCCACGTAGAAAACTGTTATATGCAGATACTATGCTCAGCCCCGCAATGTTCAGGGCCATGGCAAAAAATATCGCCGAAGTTTATCCGAATAGCTTGTCTCCAAATAGCGCGATAGCAACGCTCTATAACACCATCAATTCGAGCGGTTTGGTCAGTTCTTATAATGGTCTAAGATGTTTGAAGGTTGTTGGGCGCAAAACCAATTACAGCGAGGCTGAAATTAAGCGCTTTAGAGAAAGCAGCAAAACTGAGATTGCACTTTACTGCAGTGTTAATCCTGACTTTGATAAAGGGACTGCGCTCGTTGTTATCATTCCTATTTCGCTTACACAATTTATATTAACACTAAAGAAAATATTATTGAGTAGAGTACCTAGTGTGTTAGGACAAGGATAAGTTCCGTCACTAGATATTTGTTATTGCTTCTAAGTCTGTCAAAAGGTTTTAGCCGATTGATCTGGTTTAACTTTGTGATATATATCCTTTTTTCTTGATGTTTACTAAGCTGAATTCAGTTCCTATTGTGCACTGCTGAAGAGTAAGTTCGATTTCCCAAGCAAAGTTTTATTGTTTTCAATGTGTTGATTTAATGTTTTATTTGTGTAAGTCTTTTGGGTGATAGTTAACTTAATATAAAAGGAAAATTGTATGAATAAGCTATTACCCGCAGTTGCTTTACTTGTGACAACTTTAACTATGAGCAATCAAGCTCATGCCAATGAAAAAAATGTGACAGTTGGTGAGTTTGGCGAAATTAGTGCTAATGGAGATATTGGCACTGCATCTATGTCTATTCCAGAGTTTAAGCAGTACTTTCGATATATTATGGACACAGACGAAGTCGCTAATATCACTTCACAATGCCGTATCTTGACTTACGTATACCATGATATTGATTTTAATTATATATACCCTGTCGAGTTTCGAATTGAGGCATACTCAAAGACTAAGCTTTATAAAACCTATAAAGGCCAAAGAGGACGCTTTCCTTCTGAGCAAAGGCTATGTAATTGATTAAAAAGCTTTAGCATAAAACAATAAACCCACTTGAAGTGGGTTTTTGGATCAAAAAAACGCCCAAACAAGGGGCGCTTTTGATAAAGGAATCTTTCTTAAGTTTAGCCGCGAGGACCTGCTGCTTTGATCGCTTCAGAAACATCGTATTTAGCGAAGTTTTCTTTGAAATCAGCCGCAAGCTTAGCTGCATATTCAGCATACTTAGCTTGATCTTGCCATGTATTTACCGGATTAAGTAGCTTGCTATCAACACCTTCCACTGCCACTGGTACATCTAAATTTAGTGCCTCAATGTGCTGTGTCTCAACGCCCTCTAATGTATCGTTTACGATTGCATCAATCACGGCGCGAGTTGTTGGAATGTCAAAACGCTTACCAATGCCATAAGGGCCACCAGTCCAACCTGTGTTTACTAGGTAAACTTTAGCGCCAAACTCACGCACGCGTTTCATTAGTAGCTCAGCGTACACGCCTGCTGGACGCGGGAAGAAAGGAGCACCAAAACAAGTTGAGAAAGTTGATTCGATATCAGAGGTTGAACCAATCTCAGTTGAGCCTACTTTCGCTGTGTAGCCACTAAGGAAGTGATAAGCCGCAGCTTCTTCGCTTAGGATTGAAACTGGAGGTAATACGCCACTTACGTCACAAGTTAAGAATACAACTGCTCGAGGCTCGCCCGCGCGGTTTTCAACTTTACGCTTTTCAACATGCTCAAGAGGGTAAGCTGCACGCGTATTTTGCGTTAAGCTTGAATCAGTATAATCAGGAGTACGCGTTTCATCTAGCACGACGTTTTCTAAAATAGTACCGAAACGGATTGCATCCCAAATAACTGGCTCGTTCTTTTGTGATAGGTCGATACATTTCGCATAACAACCGCCTTCAATGTTGAATACGCTACCAGGTGCCCAACCGTGCTCATCATCACCGATAAGAAAACGCTTAGGATCCGCAGAAAGCGTAGTTTTACCTGTTCCTGATAGACCAAAGAATAATGTTGTGTCACCAGCTTCGCCAACGTTTGCACTACAGTGCATAGGTAACACACCTTTTGCTGGTAGTAAGAAGTTCTGTACAGAGAACATCGACTTCTTCATTTCACCGGCGTAATGCATACCTGCGATAAGCACTTTGCGCTGTGCAAAGTTGATGATAACGGTACCATCGCTGTTTGTGCCATCACGCTCAGGATCACAAACAAAAGAAGGAACGTTCATCACCTGCCATTCAGGTAAATCAGTTTTGTTATAAGAGTTAGGTTCGATAAACATGTTTTTAGCGAAAATGTGGTGCCAAGCAGTTTCAGTCGTTACAACGACTGGTAAATAGTGCTCTGGATCCGCACCGACTTCTAAGTGAGAGACGAAGTGGTCATTTTCAAGAACGTGCGCTTCTACGCGAGCCCATAAAGCATCAAACTTAGCACCTTCGAATGGGCGGTTTACGTTACCCCATTGGATGTCATTTTCTGTGCTTGATTCTTTTACGATGAAACGGTCGTTTGGTGAACGTCCAGTACGACGACCAGTTTTTGCAACAAAAGCTCCATTTGCGGCTAAAGTGCCCTCGCCACGACGGATAGCGTGTTCGACAAGTTCAGCTGCGGTTAAATCGACAAAACGAGTAGCGCTTGAAGTCATGTTTATACCTAAAAAGTGAGAGTTGAACGGGATAGCTCTGGGGTACTCTTGCCCTTAGCTAAATTTATAGTAACAGATGAAATTGAGATATTCGAGCCTTTAGAGTGCTTAAAATTACATAAAAACGTCAAAAAACTTGAATAATTTCAATGATACCGGTGTCATAACTTTTGTATGTTTTATGACACCGGTATCACCCAATAGCCATAAAAAAACCGCCAAAAATGGCGGTTTCATTTTGTAATTAAGGGCTAAAGCGCAACTTAATTAAATAACGATTTAATATCTTGCTCGTTAAAAACGTAGTTTTTCAAGCAGTAATGACAGCTAATATTGACTTCGCCGTGTTTTTGCAAGTCTTCCATCAAGGCTTCTAGTCCGACATTGGCCAGCGCATTCTCGGTTTTTTCACGGCTACATCCACATACAAACGAGATAGCTTGTGGTTCAAAAAGTTGAGGATTGTCTTCGTGATACAGTCTTGTTAGTACGGTATTGGCGTCTAAATCTAGTAGCTCTTCATCTTTAATCGTGTCGCTTAGTGCTTCAAGATGTTGGAAATCGGCAACAGACTTTTCTTTATTGACGGGCAGTACTTGTAAAAACAGACCTGCCGCTTTCACTTTATCGCCAACTAGGCTTGTTGCGAACCATAAACGGGTTTTCAATTGCTCAGATTGTTCGAAGTATTCTTCTAAACATTCGGCAAGTGATGCTTTAGAAAGTGGAACTATGCCTTGATAGCGTTCGCCTTTTGTCGGTGTAATGGTGATAACCATATACCCTTTGCCCATTAGCTCAGGTATAGATGATCCCAAAACCTCAGATTGCAGCCTTGCCACTCCGCGCATCTGTTGTTTGTGATTACCATTGATCACCGCATATTTTACTGGACCATCACCTTGAAGCTGAACCGCAATGTCACCTTCAAATTTTAACGTAGCGGTCAGCAAACTCGTTGCAACCAATAACTCGCCTAATAGCTGTTGCACAGGCTCTGGGTAGTTGTGACCGCTAATGATGTCAGTAAAAGTCTGTTCTATTTGTACAAGCTCACCACGTACGTCTAGCTTGTCGAAAATATAACGATGAAGTAAATCAGTCTGCATCAATGAAAATCCTAGTTTGATTTCAATTTAAGTAATTCACGGCGTTGTTTCTTGTCCGGCTTAGTGGCAGGACGAGGCGCAAACAAGCTATTGTTTTGGCGCGCCAACGCGTTTTGAGTTCGTTTTTCAATACTCGCTTCAGACTCTTCATAAAGAGTTTGAGCGATAGGAGCCGCTTGTCGCTTCTCCATGATTTTGAGTATGGTTACTTCTTTCTCTTCATATCCTTGGGCCAATTTCACTACCGCGCCGACTTCAACCGTTTTACTTGGTTTGCAGCGTTGACCGTTGTAATGTACTTTGCCACCTTGGACCATGTCGCGAGCAAGCGCTCGTGTTTTGTAGAAGCGAGCAGCCCATAACCACTTATCAATACGAACTTTCTGTTCAGATTGGTTGTTTTCCTGTTGGAGTTTTGTCACAATTCGTTAACTATTTGCTAGTGTGAAATTTAACCTAACAAATTTAGCATATTTCGTTATGCAAACAAAGTAGATGACAGGCACTAAACTTGTGAGTTAATCGCACTTTACCTAAAAAATGAACTAATATGTGTGTCTATGTTCCAAAGGTTAAGTTTAGATTCAGTTAATTGGCCTACGGTGTACCTATTTAATTAAAAGTTTAACAAATGCACGCTTGTTGAAAAAATTTCGAGGCGGTACACTGGGGCGTTCAAGAGAATAAGAAAAGTATTATATGGAATTACAGTTACAACAGCTTCAGAAGTTTTGGCTTGGTTTGCCTCATGCAAAATTGAGTCGTATCATTGTTGTCCTGTCGGTTGTTTACGTTGCGTTTCTCTTTTCGCAATTATTTTGGTTGTTATGGCCTGTGCCACAAACACAACCTTTGCTCCCAGCATCACAACTGTATAGTCAATCAAGTAGCGGTATCACAAGCCGAGGAATTGTCGCTCAAAATTTGTTTGGTGAGGCAAATGCTAAGCCTGATACCAAACCACAGCCAGTGGTTTCTGATGCACCAGAAACAACGCTTAACGTTAGGCTAACTGGTATCGTGGCGGTAAGCCAAGATGATGGTGCAGGCCTTGCTATTATTGAATCTCAGGGGCGTCAAGAAACCTATTCAGTTGACGCGCCAATTTCAGGTACTCGCGCAAAGCTTGCTCGGGTATTACCTGATCGTGTGATTTTAGATGTTAGTGGGCGTTTTGAAACGCTTATGTTAGATGGCATAGAGTTTAGCCGCACTGTAGCGATGCCAACACAGTCCAAACAAATCGTAAAAGACAGTACTTCACCTTCTTTAAACGCAAATCACTCTGAGTTGGCGAATCGTCGCAAAGAGCTGATTAATGAGCCAGGTAAGTTATTTGATTATATTAAAATTTCACCAGAGCGCCGCAATGGAGAGCTAATTGGTTATCGCCTCACACCTGGTAAAGATCCTGAGCTATTTAATCAAGTCGGTTTACAAGCAAATGATCTAGCAATTGCGATTAATGGGTTTCAACTCACGGATATGAAACAGGCTATGTCAGCAATGAATGAACTAAGAAACAGCACAGACGCAAACATCACCATCGAACGAGACGGTCAGGTGATAGATGTGCAGTTTAGCCTGTAAAGTTACTAATTTTGGAGTTTTAGAAAAATGGGTAAAAAGCTACACCTCACAAAAACCAAAAAAGGGTTAGCTAAGTATGCAACGCTCTTGATTGCTGCTGGTATTTCACTTTCTGTTTCTGCGGTTGAATATGCCGCGAACTTCAAAGGTACTGATATTAATGAATTCATTAATATCGTTAGTGATAAGCTGAATAAGACTATCATCATAGACCCTAACGTGCGCGGTAATATCAATGTTCGCAGTTATGAGCTGATGGATGAAAAACTTTATTATCAGTTCTTTTTAAACGTGCTTGAAGTATATGGTTATTCAGTTATTGAAATGGATAGCGGTGTGCTTAAGGTAGTTCGTAGTTCTGATGGTAAAAAGTCGAACGTGCCTTTGGTATCTGGTGAAGAGCTAGGTAACGGTGACGTAATGGTAACACGCGTTGTTCGCGTGAAGAATGTCAGCGTGCAAGAGCTTGGTCCACTTATTCGTCAATTCAGTGACCAAAAAGATGGTGGTCACGTAACCAATCTAAATTCGGCAAACGTGATGATGTTAACCGGTCATGCGTCCTCAGTGAATCGCCTTGTTGATATTATCAAAACGGTTGACCAAGCGGGCGATAAGCGTGTTGATATCGTTAAGCTAAAGCATGCCACTGCTGAAGACGTTGTTAAAGTCGTTGAAAAGATTTTCCAAGACTCAGGGAAAGGCGGTGTGCCAGACTTCCTTATCCCGAAAATTGTATCAGATACCCGTACCAACAGCGTCATTGTTAGTGGCGAATCACAGGCACGTAGCCGCGCGGCCGAACTCATCAAGCGTTTAGATGATGAATTACAATCTCAAGGCAATACTCAGGTTTTCTACCTGAATTACGCAAAAGCGGAAGATCTGGTTAAGGTTCTTCAAGGCGTGAGTAAATCGATTGAAGAAGAACAAGCTGCAGGTCAGCAAGCAAGAACTCGCAGTAGTAGCAAAAATGAAACCAGTATTGAGGCGCACGAAGACTCAAACTCGCTGGTGATTACCGCACAGCCAGATACAATGCGCTCATTAACTCAGGTGATTAAAAAGTTAGATATTCGTCGAGCTCAAGTACTGGTTGAAGCGATCGTTGTTGAGGTTTCTGAAGCCGATGGTATTAACCTTGGCTTACAATGGATCTCTGAAAAAGGCGGGATGCTGCAGTTTAATGATGGCAACACTGTTCCGATCGGTTCACTAGCTGTTGCTGCTGAACAAGCACGTGATAGAGAGATTAAAGGAACTATCGTTGGAACAGACGATAATGATGTATCTAATACCACCACTACCGAGCGCGGAGATTATAGCGGTTTGGCAGGCTTACTGAAAAATATCAATGGTCTGGCGGCTGGTATTGTGAAGAATGATTGGGGTGCAATCATTCAAGCGGTAACCACGGATACCAACTCAAATATTCTAGCTACACCGTCTGTTACCACTATGGATAACGAAGAAGCGTCCATGATCGTCGGTGAAGAAGTTCCGATCGTGACTGGTTCTACTGCAAACGACAATAACTCAAACCCATTCCAAACGGTAGACCGCCAAGAAGTAGGTATTAAATTAAAAGTAACCCCTCAGATTAACGATGGTACAGCAGTTCAACTGACGATAGAACAAGAAGTATCAAGCGTGAAAGGTGCGACGTCGGTGGATATTCGAGTGGCTAAACGTGCTATCAATACCACGGTTATCGCTGATGATGGCGGCATGGTTATCTTAGGTGGTCTGATTGACGAAACCGTTCAAGAAAGTGTTTCTAAAGTACCACTATTAGGTGATATTCCAGTGTTAGGTCACCTATTTAGATCAACAGGAACTAAGAAGGAAAAGCGTAACTTACTCGTCTTTATCCGTCCGACTATTGTACGTGATAGCCGCAGTATGAACGAGATTAGCCATTCAAAATATAACTTTATCCGTGGTGAGCAGCATAAACAAAGAGAAGACGGTATCGAGTTGATGCCATTTGAAGATACGCCAATCCTACCTAAGTGGGATGACAAACTGACTCTACCTCCGACGTATGAAGAGTTCTTGAAAGAGCAAAATAGAAAAGAGCGTGAAAATGATTGATGAGAAAGTCACGCCAGATCTAGGAGCTGAGGCTGAAGAGATGGCTGCGCAGCTGCAAAGCGCTGAGCCAATAGTAGGTGAAGTGGCTGACATGCCTGTCGTACCAACGATTTCATTGCGTTTACCGTTTTCGTTTGCACGTCGAAAGGGGGTGTTACTCAGCCCAGATGGCGATCAGGCTAAGCTTTTTCACAAAGGCACGCTTGATCTTGAAACGCTGATGGAAGTACGCCGCGTTGCAGGTAAAACATTACATCTTGAAGCATTAGATGAAGACCGCTTTGAGCATATGCTTGAAGCGTCTTATCAAAGAGACAGCTCTGAAACACAACAGATGATGGAAGACATCGGCAATGAGATGGATTTGTTCTCGCTTGCTGAAGAATTGCCACAAACAGAAGATCTGCTTGCTGCGGATGATGATGCGCCTATCATCAAGCTCATTAACGCCATGTTGAGTGAAGCGATAAAAGAAGGCGCATCAGATATCCATATCGAAACCTTCGAGCAAGAACTGGTTATTCGCTTTAGGGTTGATGGTGTACTGAAAGAAGTATTGAAGCCAAACCGGAAACTGTCTTCATTGTTAGTGTCTCGTATCAAAGTAATGGCTAAGCTCGACATCGCAGAAAAACGTGTACCGCAAGATGGCCGTATCAGTTTGCGGATCGCGGGACGTGCTGTAGATGTACGTGTATCAACGATGCCATCAAGCTTTGGTGAGCGCGTGGTACTGCGTCTACTAGACAAAAATAATGCGCGATTAGATCTTGAAGATTTGGGCATGACCCAAGCAAACCGCGATGCGTTTGCAGAGATCATTGCCAAGCCTCACGGCATCATACTGGTTACCGGTCCAACGGGCTCAGGTAAGAGTACGACCTTGTACGCCGGCATGACACAAATCAATTCTAGGGATCGTAATATTTTAACGGTTGAAGATCCGATTGAATATGAGATCCCAGGCATTGGCCAAACACAAGTAAATCCAAAAGTGGATATGACATTCGCTCGAGGTTTACGTGCGATCCTACGTCAAGATCCCGATGTAGTGATGGTTGGTGAGATCCGAGATTTAGAAACCGCGCAAATTGGTGTTCAAGCATCTTTGACCGGCCACTTGGTATTATCCACACTACACACGAATACGGCCGCCGGTGCTATCACGCGTATGGAAGACATGGGGGTTGAGCCGTTTCTTTTGAGTTCATCACTGCTAGGCGTGTTGTCACAGCGATTGGTAAGAACGCTTTGCCCTAACTGTAAAGAAGCGCATTTGGCGGATGAACGAGAATGTGAACTATTGGGTGTGGCTAAAGACAGTGGCACGCAAATATTCCGTGCAGTCGGCTGTGAAGAGTGTAACTTCAATGGTTACAAAGGCCGTACAGGTATTCATGAGCTTCTCATCGTTGATGAGCCTATCCGTGAACTTATTCATAACGGTAAAGGTGAGCAAGCGGTAGAAAAGTATATTCGTAAGCGTACGCCAAGCATCCGACAAGATGGCTGTTCGCGAGTACTTGCTGGCCAAACAACCTTAGAAGAAGTAATGCGTGTAACGCGTGAGGAAGGCTAATGGCAGCGTTTGAATACCGCGCCTTAGATGGTAAAGGCAAAGAGAAGAAAGGAATTTTAGAGGCGGATACGGCGAAGCAAGTTAGGCAAATGCTGAGAGAAAAAGCCATGATGCCACTTGAAGTTTTGCCTGCTGCTGAGAAAGATAAAAACCAAAGTAGTGGTGGTTTTACGCTTTTTAAAGGCTACCGTCCCTCGGTATCAGACCTTGCCTTGATCACGCGCCAGTTGGCGACCTTGATCCAATCTTCTTTACCTGTTGAGGCTGCGGTGATGGCTGTGGCTGAGCAATGTGAAAAGCCAAGATTAAAGCGTATGCTGATGGCGGTAAGATCAAAAGTCGTTGAAGGTTATACACTTGCAGATGGTATGTCGGAGTTTCCTCACGTATTTGATCACTTGTACCGCTCAATGGTTGCCGCTGGAGAAAAGTCAGGGCACTTAGATGAAGTACTAAATCGCTTGGCCGATTACACTGAACAGCGCCAACATATGCGTAGCCAAATTACGCAAGCGATGGTGTATCCCATTATTTTGGTTATCTTTGCTATCGCGATTGTTTCCATTCTATTGGGAACGGTAGTACCAAAGATCTTGAAGACCTTTGAGAAGTCTAAGCAAGCACTGCCTTGGACAACCGAGTGGGTTATGGCTGCCAGTAATTTTGTACAAAACTACTGGATGATCACGTTGGCAGTGGTTGTCATTGGCACCTACGCGATTAAAAAAGCATTACAAAAACCTAAGATCCGTTTTTGGTATGATAGCAAGCTGCTGAGTTTACCGGGTCTTGGAAAGGTAACTCGCAGCGTCAATACTGCACGATTTGCGCGTACCTTAAGTATTCTCTCATCGAGTTCGGTTCCGCTACTTGAGGGCATGAAAATCTCAGGTCAAGTACTTGAGAACGAAAAAATCAAAGCCTCCGTTGCAGAAGCCGCGACTCGGGTGAGTGAAGGTGCAAGCCTTAGAGCGTCGTTGCAGCAGACTAAAATGTTCCCACCTATGATGCTGCACATGATTGCCAGCGGTGAAAAGTCGGGTGAATTAGAACAGATGCTTGAACGTGCAGCGAATAACCAAGAAAGAGAATTTGAAAGTATGGTAAATGTCTCGCTGAAGTTGCTAGAACCTGCGATGATAGCGACGATGGCAATTATTGTACTGTTTATAGTTATGGCGATTCTTCAGCCTATTATGGCGATGAACAAAGCCGTAGGATTGTAGTCAAAAAGGAAAGGCCATCGCATGTTTTTGCATGGTCATCAATAACAGCATTGAGGTAAACATTGTGAAAAAACAATCAGGTTTCTCACTACTAGAAGTGATGGTGGTACTTGTTATCATCGGTATGATCTTATCTATCGTTGCGCCTAACGTGATGGGTCAACAAGAAGAAGCAGCAAAAGAAAAGGCACGTCTAGATATTCGTCAGATTGAAGACGCAATGAAGATGTACAAACTAAAAAACAAACGCTATCCAACCACAGAGCAAGGTTTGGAAGCTTTGGTGACGCAAACCAATATTGACCCGGTACCAAAACGTTTCCCTGAAGGTGGCTTTATTTCTAAGCTTCCAGAAGATCCATGGGGTAATCCTTACCAATTAGTAAGTCCTGGCGAAATGAGCCAAATCGATATCTTTTCAATGGGTCCGGATGGCGAAGTTGGCACTGATGATGATATCGGTAACTGGGATACGGAAGACGAACGTTAATCTATGTTAGCACCTCTGCACAAACCGGCATTAGCTAAGGTAAAGGGCTTCAGTTTACTTGAAGTCCTTATTGTCTTGGTGATCATTGCTTTTTCAGTAAACCTCATTACTTATACCGTCAGTGATAGTGATGAGGAAGAGCTCGAAACCATGGCTATGCGTGTGCAGGGGACGATTAATCTTGCGTCAGAATTTGCAGTACTAAATCAGGTTGAACTTGGTTTTCACTTAGATAAAGGTGTGATTGAGTTTTTGGTTTTTGACGGTGAGAAGTGGCGAACTTTCGAAGCCGACGATATCTACAAACCTATTGAGCTGCCTGAGCAGTACAAAGTGGAATTGATCTTAGAAGATCTGCCGTGGTCTCAAGATAACTTACTTGAGCAAGCAAATTGGCGAGAGTTGATGAGTGGCGGCGACGACGACAATTTACTTGAACTTAAAAAGCTCAAGATCCCGGAAGTACTTATTTTATCTTCCGGTGAAGTCAGCGCATTTAGATTAAGTGTGGAAAATAAAGAACTGCAAGAGCCAATATATTTTGTCGAAGGCGAATTTATGGCGCCGGTAGGGCTGAAGCGGGAACCTGAAGAATGAACGCTAGAAAAGGCTTAGGCTTTACCTTACTTGAAGTCATGGTTGCGCTAAGTATTTGTGCTGTCGCTGGTATTGCTGCAATGCAAGCGACAAGCGAACATATAAATCATATCAGCTCGCTTGAAGAGCAGACCTATGCGTCGTGGGTGGCAGAAAATCGTTTGGTATTTTTGCGTGCGCAAGGCGATGACTGGCATGGGAAGAATGGTAACAAAGGCGAAGAGGAAATGGCTGGGGTCACTTGGTATTGGCAACAGCATATCCAACAAACCGCAGATCCTAGCTTTGTAAAGCTCACCGTGCACGTTTTCCGCGAACCTGAACTCAAAAACTCAGTGTATGACATCACCACTTTTATGTACCGGAGTAAGTAGTGACAGTGCATACACCTCAGCGTGGTTTCACGCTAATAGAAGTATTGTTGGCACTGGCTATTTTAGCGGTGGTGGTGACGGCGACTCATCAAATTTTAGATTCAACGTTGAAGGCCCAAGCGGCTTCAGCGGAAAAAATTGCCGAAATTGAAGGTCTACAAACGACTTTCCGCTTGATGGATCAGGATTTTAATCAGATCACTAAGCGAGAAGTCAGAAATGAAGCAGGGGATTTTAGCCCAACTTATATCATCCATGGCCGTTATGAACTCGAGAGCCAATATGATGGTATCGCTTTTGTTCGTGATGGTTGGACTAACCCTATTAGTTTATTGCCACGTTCTGAACTGCAGGCTGTCGGTTATCGTGTTATCGATGACAAACTGGAGCGTATTTATCGAGTATATGTTGACCAGCTTGATGGAACAGAACCCCGCGCGCAGGTCATCTTGGAAGATGTCGAAGAATTAAAGTTTGAGTTTTTGGACGACAAACTAAAATGGCAAGCTGATTGGAAGTCGAAATCGTTACCTAAAGCGATTAAAGTGACGTTGCAAAGAAAAGACTCGGATCCAATAAGCCGTTTATTTTTGACGCCAGGCAGTGGTGTCGCAGATGATAAGGGGCAACAGCCATGAAGCAGCAAGGTGCGGCGCTTGTTATCGTACTTTTCATCGTTGCATTGGCAGCGACAATTGCCGCTGAAATGGCGAGTAGTTTAATGGTGCAGGTACAAAAGGCTTCGAATATTCAAACTCAGCAACAAGCCAAGTGGTATAGCTATGGTGCTGAGGAATTAGTCAAAAGAGCGTTGATACAAGCGAAAAAAGATGATCCTGATACCGTTAATCTAGACCAGCCTTGGGCTCGTGAAGAAGTGCCTTACCCCGTTGACCATGGTACGTTGAGTGGTAAAGTTACAGACTTACAGGCATGCCTAAACCTGAATGCCTTGAGAGCAAAGTCACAAACAAATGGAAATGACCAAGGTGGTCAGCAGATTGGTGGAAAGAATACAAACCTAGCCCATGCTGCGCTATTGGAACTTTTGAAGAATATTGAGGATTTGCCGAGTAACGAAAGCGAGGAAGCCCTTGCTGATAGTGTCTACGATTGGCTTGATGAAGATAGCATTACTTACCGCTCAGGGGCAGAAGAAGACGAGTATATGTCTAATCAGACGCCTTATTTAACGGCTAATAATTTGATGGCGTCTGTCAGTGAGCTACGCGTGATTAAGGGCTTTAATCCGCTGGTGATGGAAAAGATTAAGCCTTATGTTTGCGTGATCCCCGGAAGTGAGGAGCTTGCGGTAAACGTCAATACGATATTGCCAGAACAAGCGCTTCTACTCAGTGCGCTTATACCTGGTTTATCGAAGTCAGGTGCTGAAGCTATTATTTCTGCAAGACCAAAAAAAGGTTTTACCGATATTAATGAATTTTACACGGAAGTCGCGAATCAAGGGGTCAAAGACCCTAACAAGACTTCCAAAACTTTTACGATTAACAGCAATTATTTTCAGTTGCGAGCAACAGCTGTGTTTGATGAGCGACGCTTTTCTCTCACATCAATTATAGAAACAAAAGATGGTAAAGCGTACGTGCTTGCTCGTAAATTTGGAGGCGTAGAGTGACAGAACAATTATTGATCCGTGTGGATCAGTCACACCAGGCGACAATACACTGGTTAGTGTGGTCAACAGAACAACAACAAATTATTGCCAGTGGTGAACTAGAAGGGAGTGAACAGCTTGGTAGCCTTGCCGAAAAAGCGCAAACGAGACCGGTTGTTTTGTTACTACCAGCGACTGCGGTGCAGTTACGCACGCTAGAATTACCAGCAAAATGGAATAGGAAACTAGAGCAAGCCTTACCGTTTATGCTTGAGGAACATGTTGCAACCGACATCGATGCGCTATTTATCGCAATTGGTAAACCGGGCATGAAAGCCGACACACATACTATCGATGTTGCGATTTGTGATAGCAGTTGGCTACAAAGCTGGTTTAGTGCCTTCGATGATGCTGGGATCAGTGTAAGTAAAGCGCTACCGGACGCCTTATGTTTGCCGCTTCATGAAGAGATGACTAGTGCCGTGCAGTTAGGTCAGCAATGGCTATTCAAACACAATGCTTGGCAAGTTGGCACTGCTGAACTTAGCTGGGTTAACGAGTACCTCACCATTGCGGGTGTTAAGCAGCTGGCGCATTTTAGCCCGGCAAGCGATTTCTCAGAAACGATAACGCTTACTGCGCAACAACAAGATTACGATTTACCTTTAGCCATCTTCGCGAAATCACTATCAAATATTGATTTTAATTTGCGTCAAGGTCGATTTGCTGCGAAGAAAAAGCAGCCGCAATGGTGGCGTGACTGGCGCAGTGGCCTAATAGCGGCGAGCGTGGCAGTAGTGAGCTTTATCGCAATTAAAGGCACTCAACTGTATGTGATAAGTCATCAAGCTAATCAGCTAGAAACCCAAGCGGTCGCTATGTATCAACAGGCATTTCCAAATAAAGTAGTGCGTCCGCACTTATTGAAAAAACAGATCCAAAATGAGCTTGATGCGTTATCTGGCACGGAACAAGGTGGTTTGCTCGAATTAACTAATCACTTTGTGGCCATTTATGAAGAGATCGATGCTTTCGCTCCTGAAACGCTGCGTTATGATAAACGTAGGAATGAGCTTAGAATTCGAGCACGCGCAAAAGAGTTTCAGGTATTTGGTCAGGTCAAAGCAATTTTAGAGCAACGCGGTGTAAGTGTTGAACAGGGCGCCCTGAACAATGATGGTGACTTTGTGGTGGGTGAAATTCGCATTCGAGGTGCAGCATGAAGCAGCAAGTAGTGAACTATTGGCGTGGTTTAAAAGAGCAAGAACAAAAACTGTTGATTGTTGCTAGCGTTATTTTTATCGTTTTTGTTCTAATAATGGGTATATTCAAACCTTTGAATCAGGCTGTCAGCGATGCCGAAGCTAAGCTAAAACGTAATCACGAACTCGTAAATTGGGTTGGTCAAAGCGTGAGTAAGCTGAAATCTAGCAGTCCCGCACAGGTGATCAGCGGCGGTAATATCAGCCAGATAGTCAATAACACCCGTGGCCGTTTTCAAATTGATATCAGCAAAATGCAACCTAGTGGCGAAAGCTTGCGTTTAACCATCGATGATGTGGAATTTAATAAACTTGTTGCTTGGATAGATGAACTGACAAATAAGCATGGAGTAAAAGTAGAAAACCTAGACCTTACACAAGGGAATTTACCTGGCTTTGTGCGTGTTAGTCGCTTGGTTTTAGAGAAATAATTATGAAAAAAACACTATCTCTACTCATTATATTTTTACTCGCATTTATTATTTTTAGTGCTTTTACTATGCCAGCTGCGGTGTTGCTGCAAGTTTTTAAAGGCCAATTGCCAGCTAATTTGCAGCTAGGCGCAGTAAATGGTTCTGTTTGGCATGGTCAAGTGAGCGGTGTGAGATTCAATAACATTCAATTGAATCAGGTTAAGTGGGAGCTTGAACCGTCGTCATTACTACTCGGTGAGTTGGCAGGCAATGTACAGTTTGGTAATGCGAGAGATAAAAATGAGATCTCAGGAAAAGCTAATTTCTCATCGAATTTAGTAAGTAAATCCGTGATGGTAAATAATGCCTCACTTCGTTTCAGTGTTGAGCAGGCTATGGATCAAGTAACTCTGCCATTGCCGGTTGATGCCAAAGGGCGCGTTATCGTCAATGTGAAGGAGTATCAAAGTGGTGCACCGTATTGCGAAGGACTAAATGGTGAGATAAGTAGTCCAAATATTGATGTTAAAGGCATGAATGGCTGGTTTAGTATCGGAGACCTTAGTGGTCAGCTCGATTGTAAATCAGGAGATATTGCCGTGGTTGTAGACCCTGAAAATCGTCTGGGCTTACAGGCTGATGCGACACTAGCTGCCAATTTCCAGTTTCGCGTGTCTGGTAATATCAAGCCAGATGCAAGTCTACCAAAAGAAGTACACGATGCGGTTAAGTTTTTGGGGAGACCGGATGGCGAAGGTCGCTACCCAGTAAATTTATAATATACTTCTGTCATATCAGACTTTAGTTATACCAATTTGCTTAATTAAGTGACCTATTTTGAGGCGAGAAAATCTTGTCGATAACACCGCTTACGCGTCCTGCTATCGCCAAGGTACCTACATCCATGTAGGCAAGGCGAAAATTTTGCTATTTAGTTGTTCTAAATGAGAAATTTTTAACGCAGTTAGCGTCAGATTTGCTCCTTCAAATTGAGCAAGTATTAAGACTAATTGGTATTAATCTAATCTCAGGTTAGTTATTAATATAAAAGCATTTTTGTAGGCGCTGATACGGCGCCTAAGTTCAAGGCAACACTATGCACGACTTCTCTTTTACTGCAGCTGATCAGCTGAATTTAGAAAACTACTTTTCTGCGCGCAAACTTTCTATTGATATTGCTTTTTTACAAGGATATTTATTTGCTACCTGTATAGACCCAAACGGTATCGAGGTAGATAAGTGGCTTAAGACTTTAACCAACGCAGATCCCGAACTAGATGAGAGTATTGCATTTGCATTGATGGCTTTACATCATGAAATTTCTGAGCAGGTATACGAAACTGAATTTCAATTGCCTTGGAGTGGTGAAACACCACTTGAGCAAAAAATTAATTGGGCCGAAGGGTTTTTAATGGCGGCGACGCCCTTTTATGAGCAATTGATGTCCAGTCCGCTCGCCGACGATATTAAACAAGCTTTGCAAGTGAGCACAGAACAACTGGGGCTTTTTGCACTTGGTGAGCAACAGTTAACGATTTACTGTGACAAAGTAGGACAGTCACTGACCGAGTTTCAACTAACTCAAGCGCAATTGGCTGACGAGTTTGCCGCTTCTTATGCTGAGTTAGTCGAAGTTGCCGCAGTGAATAGCGGACTATTTGATTAATCAAAAATGCTTTACGCGAGATCTAACTCGATAAATGTGCAACCCTGTTGGCATTGTGCCACAGCTCGATTTGATGTCGATTGGCTTAAACTGAGTGCAATGGGTTGCTGACAGCTGGGGCAATTGACAACACGTCCCTGACTAAGCTTTTTGATGAGTGCTTTTTGATCATTAAAGGATTTTGCCGACTTTTTATT
Source organism: Pseudoalteromonas sp. CO348 (assembly GCF_004208845.1). Lineage (NCBI taxonomy): Bacteria > Pseudomonadati > Pseudomonadota > Gammaproteobacteria > Alteromonadales > Pseudoalteromonadaceae > Pseudoalteromonas > Pseudoalteromonas sp. CO348. Next base: position 49,468 of record NZ_SGPI01000006.1, read on the forward strand.
TAATTGACTAAAGTCCATTATAATCCCTTCGCTTCATGAATGGCTTGCTCTGCAATTTCACAGATTTTGACGAGATCGGGGCCGTAAAAATACAAGTTATAGTCGTTTTCTTTACAATACTTGAGGTGGAAAAGCCTTACTTTTTCATCTGTTGCAAGGGCTTCGTCAATATAGCGCTTTTCGTCATCTGTCATGGTAATTGTTTTTACGACATTGGCTCTGGCGATCCTTGCAGCCGTACTGCGTTGTACTTTGCTGGACTCGCTGAGTACTTCAACGCCTTGACCGAGTAATCTATCTCTTGGCTCTTTAATCAATGGATGATCCACAGTAAACAGAGCAACGACTATAATGGCTAATACTAAGAATTTTTTCATAATCTGACGCTGATTTGATCTAGCTAACAAAAATCTTGTTCCTAGTGTAATAAACTTGTCTGTCAGGTCGCAACAAGTCTCTCATCATTTATGGTGGGTTTTAGCTCAACTTACTATTAATCATAGAGTTTCAAAGCGTATAATAGTAAGCGCTAAACTATGTCATGGGGCACATTGCAATAGTTTAGCCTGTATTTTTTAAGGTCACTGTAGCAAGTGCATCTCGTTCCAAAGCACTAAGGAGCTTCCATGGAGAACGAAAGAATCAAGGTTAAAAACATACCGTCTGAAGTAAAAATTCAAAAGCCAATAGGTGGCACTGAAGGGAAATCGCTCAATAGCTCTACGCCCGATCGTTTTAATCCTCGCAATCGCATATATGTCCGGGCGGTGTCAGGCCTACATCAACTGCTAAGAAGGCGTATCGGCTTTATTGGTATGTTGGCATTTATGGCTTTACCTTGGTTAAACTTTCACGGTCATCAAGCGGTGTTGTTCGATATTTTTGAGCAGAAGTTTAATATTTTTGGCATGACATTATGGCCACAAGATCTGACTATCTTTGCTTTTATTCTGATGATAGCGGCATTTGCTCTGTTCTTGGTGACCACCTTCTATGGCCGGGTATGGTGCGGCTACACCTGCCCGCAAACCGTTTGGACGTTTATCTTTATTTGGTTTGAAGAAAAGTTTGAAGGAACGGCAAACCAACGGAAAAAACTAGATCAGAGAGCGATGGATTTTGACAAGTTTTGGCGAAAAACGGCAAAACATGGTAGCTGGATACTCTTTTCACTGTATACCGCAATCACTTTTGTTGGTTACTTTACCCCAATCCGCTCGTTGATCCCTGATTTACTTACTTTCTCTGCAGGCTTTTATTCCGTCATTAGCATTATCGTGTTTACCATTTGTACTTATGGTAATGCCGGCTGGATGAGGGAAATCATGTGTTTACACATCTGTCCTTACTCTCGTTTCCAATCAGCCATGTTTGATAAAGATACATTTACCGTCGCCTATGATAGCGAACGAGGTGAAAGTCGAGGTCCTCGAGGACGCAAACAAGATCCAAAAGAGCTTGGGCTTGGAGATTGTATCGATTGCAACCTGTGCGTTCAGGTGTGTCCTACCGGTATCGATATTCGTAATGGCTTGCAATATGAATGCATCAACTGTGGTGCGTGTATTGATGCCTGCGATGGTGTTATGGATAAGATGAACTACCCGCGTGGATTGATTGCTTACACTACAGAGCGCAATTTAGAATCATCTAGCGAAAAGACCAAACCAGTACGTGGTAAATTAATCGGTTATTTATTGATTCTGGTTGTTATCACTGGTGCATTAGTTGCGAACATTGCGATGCGTAAGCCGATGGATCTTGATATCATTCGGGATAGAAATCAGCTTTATCGTGTCAATATTGAGGGATTGGTAGAAAATACCTATACCTTGAAAGTGATAAACAAAGCGCAAGTTGAGCAGAAATTTTCTATTGCAATAACAGGTCTAAGTAATTATCAGGTGATCGGTAAGCAAGAGGTGCACTTAGCAGCAGGCACGACATTAGATGTGCCACTCTCTGTTGTGATTGATCCATATGATTTGAAAAAGCCAGTCACTGAATTTGAGTTTGTGCTTATTAACCAAGACGATCCTGAAGAACGGCTGGCGCAGCCGACCAATTTCTTCAAAGGAAGATAACAAGGTAAAAGCGAGGTATAAAACCTCGCTTTTTTATAAACATTATGAACGATTTTAGTTTTAACGCGTTGACACCGGATCTTATTTTAGATGCGATTGAGGCACTTGAGATATATCCGACAACGGGATTATTGGCCTTAAACAGCTATGAAAACCGTGTTTATCAATTTGGTGCTGAGGACGGCAAACGTTATGTGGTGAAGTTTTACCGCCCAGCGCGTTGGACGGATGAACAAATTCTAGAAGAGCATGAATTCGCACTGGCAGCGAAAGAAGCTGAAGTGCCTGTTGTAGCGCCTTTACTTATTACTGGGCGTAGTCTGCATTTTTATGAAGGTTATCGCTATACGTTGTTTCCAAGCGTTGGTGGACGTCAGTTTGAGCTCGATAATCTAGATCACTTAGAAATTTTAGGTCGCTACCTAGGGCGCTTGCATTGTCTGTCGGCTGAGCGAGCATTCGAGCATAGACCACAGCTCAATACCCAGCGTTTTTTAATTGATGCGCAACAAACACTGCTAAAAAGCCAGTTAGTGCCTAGTCATCTACATACTCCATTTGTTACTATTCTTGAGCAAGTTATTAACAAAGCAACCTCAAAGTATCAAGTTGCCAAAACACTTCGGCTTCATGGGGATTGCCATGCTGGAAATTTATTGTGGTCTAGAGATCAATTGATGTTGGTGGATCTTGACGATTGTCAGCAAGGCCCTGCAATACAAGACTTGTGGATGATGTTAAATGGCGACCGCAACGAGCAATTGGTACAGTTAGACACCCTACTTATGGGTTACGAAGAATTTATGCCGTTTGATTCAAAAGAGCTTGCGTTAATTGAGCCGCTACGTGCCATGAGAATGGTGAATTATATGGCTTGGTTGGCACAGCGCTGGCAGGATCCTGCATTCGAACGGAACTTTTCTTGGTTTGCGACAGACAAATACTGGGAACAACAGATCCTAGCGTTAAAAGAGCAATTTGCCGCATTAGATGAACCAAGTTTGAGCCTATTTCCTTAAAATTAGAGAGAGTAACATGCTAAAAAAATTAAAAATCGCACTTATTGCATTACTTTTGCCCATTGCTGCGATGGCTTCAGACTTTACCGAAGGTGAGCACTACACAACCTTAACAACCGAAAAGAGTAAATCAGAGAAAGTTACCGAGTTTTTCTCTTTTTACTGTCCTCACTGTTTCCGCTTTGAACCAATTGCAAAAGCGATTGAAAAAAACTTACCAAAGGAAGCTCGCTTTGAAAAAAGCCATGTAAACTTCCTACAAGGTATTCCTACAGAGACGCAGAGTAATCTTAGCTATGCCTATATTATTGCCGAGCAAGAAGGCAAAGCGGATGTGATTGCTGAGAAGATTTTCAATACTATTCATGTTGAAAGAAACAAACTGTTAGACATTAAAGATTTGAAAACGCTAATGGAGTTAAATGGGATTTCTGCTGAAAAGTTTGATCAGGCTGTAACGAGCATGCCAGTCGTGAGTGCGGAAAATAACATGCTTAAAGCACAAGAAAAGTTTTCTGAAGCGGGGGCGCTTACAGGCGTTCCAACTTTTATCGTAAACGACAAATACAGAATCGAAATGAAAGGTATCAAGAGTCAAGAGCAGCTTGATGAATTGATTGCATATCTATTAAAAAAATAAGGACTGGAGAAAGTTAGTATGTTGAAAGTATTAAAAGGCTTAGCGGTTGCACTAATGCTTCCTCTTCTTGCTCAGGCTGCGCCATTTGAAGAGGGTGTGCATTATGAAGTTATTGCCGAGCGTGGCACGAAAAAGCCTGAGGTAATGGAGTATTTTTCTTTTTATTGTCCAGCCTGTAACGCAATGGAAAATTTAATCGTTGACGTTAAACCAAAGCTGGACGAGGGCGTTAAGTTTAAAAAGAGCCATATAGATTTTGTCGGTCCAAGAGAGCCTGAGATCCAACAGGTGTTAGCACAAGCACTTGCAACTGCTGAAGTGCTGCCACAAAAAGACAAGATAGTTGCAGCCATGTTTAATCATATCCATGGCAAGCGTGCAAAAATCAATGAACTTGCTGATGTAAAAGATATCTTTATTGCGCAAGGTGTTGAAGAAGAGAAGTTTGATAAACTTTATGCCAGTTTCTCTGTTCGTACTAAAGCTTCAAAAATGCAACGTATGCAGAAGACTCTTTCTGATAAAGGCGCGCTAACAGGGGTACCAATGTTCGTGGTGAACGGTAAATACAAGCTATTACTTCGTGAGTCTGGTACGACTAAGCCTGAGCAAATTGCTGCTTTGGTGAATTATTTAGCAAAGAAATAAAATCTAATTTGTATTAGACTAGCCCTGCAATTATTGCGGGGCTTTTTTATGTTTAAAATTTTAGTTTCTAGCTGTTTATTAGGTTATCCGGTGAGGTATGACGCCTCTTCACAAAGCCTTCAAGACAATACATTACAGTATTGGCGGCAAAAAAATTGGGTCTTACCGCTATGCCCCGAAGTATCTGGTGGTTTACCAACACCTCGCCCATCGGCTGAAATAACAGATGGTAAAGTTTTGAGTAAACAAGGGGATGATTTTACCTCCGCGTTTGAACTCGGTGCTAAAAAAGCGCTAGCGGCTTGCCTTCAGCACGATATAAAGTTTGCCTTGTTAAAAGAGTCCAGTCCGTCTTGCGGCAGCAATCTGATTTACGATGGTAGTCATACAGGTAAAAAAATAGTAGGGCAGGGGCTGACGGCGTCTTTATTACAGCAATCCGGTATTCAAGTATTTAGCGAAACTCAACTGCCAGCACTTATCACAGCGATGGCAGCCAGTCGTTAATCGTTAGAGATCACTTTCTCACTAAGTAAACGCCAGATTCAATATGATGGGTATAAGGGAACTGATCGAAAATCGCCATACGTGCGATTTTATGTGTTTCACATAACAAGGCTAAGTCACGCTCTAACGTGTCTGGATTACATGAGATATAAATAATGTTGTCGTAGTTGCTGACTAAGCGACAAGTCAATTCATCCATGCCAGCACGAGGCGGGTCGACAAGGATCGTTTGGCAATCATAGGACTGTAAATCAATACCATCTAATCGAGAAAACTTCTGCCCTTTCATGGCTTGTGTAAACTCTTCACTCGACATGCGAATAATATCTAAGTTATCGACTTTATTTGCTGCAATATTAAATTGTGCAGACTTTACTGATGATTTAGAGATCTCAGTAGCCAGCACTTTATTGAATGAGCCTGCCAATGCGATTGAAAAGTTGCCGTTACCACAATAAAGCTCTAGTAGGTCGTTGCTTAGCGGTTCACTAATGGACTGCGCCCAAGCTAGCATTTTCTGATTCACTTCCGCATTCGGTTGCGTAAAGCTGTTCTCAACCTGCTGATAAATATATCCTTTACCGTTAACGCTTAGTTTTTCAGTTACATAGTCGTTGCCAAACACAACCTTTTGTTTTCTAGCACGACCGATAAAATCAACTTTATAGGTTTGTTGCAATTCGGCTCTTAATGTCTGCATGGCAGTTTGCCACGCTTCATCTAACTGCTTGTGATAAAGTAAGCTGATCAGTACTTCACCGCTCAGCGTCGTGAGATAGTCGATCTGAAACAGTTTACGACGCAATATCTCGTTGCCTTTCAGCTGATGTATCATCACCTGCATCATTTCATTGACAAGCGGCGCACCAGGATCAAAGCTATCAACACGGATCTTTTCTTTTGTTTGCTGGTCAAACATGATGTGAAACAGATCTTCACCCTCATGCCATACTCTAAATTCACAGCGCTGGCGGTAATGGCGAGTTGCAGATTCATACACTTCAAGTGCAGGCGCATCAAACTGTGCAAATTGTGTTGTGATACGCTCAGCTTTATCTGCTAACTGTTGCTCGTATGCTGAATCATCAATTTTTATTACTGCCATGCTAAAACCATCTATGTTGAATTAAGAGGCGCTATTTTAGGGAGCGTTGCTAATTTGTCCAGTCTAGCATCACTGATGCGTCTGGTTTGCTGTTTTTTTAATCATTATACTTTAGCTTTGCGCAAATATGCCGATAATCTAACTAATATATTGGAGGGCATACCATGAAAATCGGGCAATTAAATCAGTTGCTCAATCCAGCGATGCAGCATAAGCCTGGAAAGAGCAAAGGGATAGGACCAAATATCCAAATTAATTCAGACAGCTATGCGGGGAATAAATCTAAGCTAGCAGCTAAAATTCTTGATGATAAGCTTGCAGAAGCGTTGGGGATTGAGAAGCCGACACAAGATAAAAAAGACAAGCCACTATTTGATTTTGAATCTATTGTCAAAAATGTACTCGATTTTGTTCAGGGTGCAGTGAAGAAAGCCAAAGTCGACGGCAAAAATGATGACGAATTGAAATCTATGCTAGATGGGGCACGTAAGGGCGTGCTACAGGGTATTGATGAAGCCAGCGAAGAGTTAAAAGGCATGGGCGCTTTCAATTCCGACATCGAAGATGGTATTGAAAAATCACGAGAAGGGATTTTTAAAGGTTTAGATGATTTTGAAAAAGAATTGTTTGAAGAAAAGTCACCAAAGGCATTAGCGATCAGTGCCGCACAGTTTGCGAGCCTTTCTAATCAGGCTGAATATGCATTTACTACAGCTGAAGGGGATGAAGTCGTTATTTCATTCTCCGATGCGTATGCTCAGGGGGCCGCTGCGAGTGTCGCGCAAAAAGGTAATGATTATGGCATGGCATATGGCACTAAGTCCTCTCACGAAGTCAGTTTCTCAATTAAGGTTAATGGTGAGTTGAACGAAGAGGAGCAGCAAGCAATTAACGATATGATGGAAGATATCCGTAATGTCAGTGACTCGTTTTTCGGTGGTGAATACGATGAAGCTTTCGATTTGGCAAAGTCGCTTAGTTTAAATTCCGATCAGATCACTAACTTCACGATGGATCTAAGACAAAGTAAAACGTCAGCTGCGATTGCTCAATATCAGCAAGGCAATCCAATGAAAGAGTTAGAGAAGGCATTTATGCCACTCAATAAGCAGTTAGCAGATATGCAAGAGCAGGCTAAGGGACTCAATGCCGATAAGGAGTTGCCAAACCTGCTTGCTTGGATGAATGAAGGTCAGTCGAGACTAAATGAGTTTTTGGATTATGCTAGTAGCTTTTTTAGTAAACTGAATGAACTAAATAAAGAGCAAGTAGAGCAAAAACAAACAAGCTAAGCCAGTTTATTTTCGCGAGGACTCATGGCAAACTTCATACTTCATTGATTTGAGGTATGAAGTTTGTCGCATATTTTGGTTTTCGATTCGGGGATCGGTGGCACCAGTGTGCTGTCGCACTTAAAGGCATGTTTGCAGGGGGTTTCATTTAGTTATGTTATGGACAATGCTTTTCTCCCATATGGCCTTCAGCCTCAAGAGCTAATCAAATCACGTATCAAGGGACTTATTCGTTGGCAACAGCAATACTTGGACAATGTTGATCTTATCGTTATTGCATGTAATACCGCTTCAACATACGCATTAGAAGAAGCCAGAAAACATACCCAGATACCAATTATAGGTGTGGTTCCTGCTGTTAAGCCTGCTGCATCTAGTTCAAAGACCAAGCACATCGCACTATTAGCAACACCGGCAACGTCAAATAATGCATATACGCATAAGCTCATCATGGATTTTACCTCAGGTTGTAAAGTTGAAACTTTGCATTCAACGGAGCTTGTAAGGATCGCTGAGCACTTTTATTGGCATAATGAGTTGGATAAAGAGGCACTGTGCGTGGAAATAGCTCGGCTTAACATTCCAGCCACTGTTGATAGGCTAGTGTTGGGGTGTACACATTTTCCTTTGATAGCTCACGATATCAAGAATTGCTTACAGAAGCATGTTGAGCTGGTTGATTCAGGCAAAGCAATAGCCAACCGTGCAGTGTCATTGTTGGGAAGTCAAATAGTAGTAGGAGAAAAGGTGCCGAGTGCATCGGAAGTGTGTTTCTATGCAACGGCACCAGTAATGGATAGTAAAGAAGTAATCTCTATAATTAATTTAAATAAAGATTAATTAAGCGGGTGAGTGATCCATCTCACCTTCAGGCTTTTGCTTTGCTTCTCTTACTTTTAATGTACGCTGTTGAAATTCACGCTCATTGAGTTGAGTAATCGCCTTTTCTGCATCTTGCTTAGACATCTCAACAAAACCAAAACCACGTCGTTTGCCTGTGTTTTTATCCTTAAGTAGACGAACTGAAAATACTTGCCCTTGCTCTTCGAAAAGTTCGCGGACAACATGTTCGTTGGCTCGATATGGTAGATTGCCTACATATAATGTAGTAGTTGATAAGTTTGATTGTTTTTCTTGTTGTGTATCACTTTTTAAAAACTGGCTTACTACACTACCGATGATAATACCTACGGCAAGCATAAGAGCAGCGTCGAGCTGTGTAGAGCTTAATGCAAGATCAACAATGAAAAAGCTCGCTACTGCAATAACCAAAGTGATCAAAATTACTTTATGATCAAAAGACTTCATATAAATATACCAATTAAAAGAAGGTTAAACATTAATTTAACAAATGAGTTAGCTATCTTAACGAGTTAATTAAACTTCGCAATAATTAATATAGTTCTGATAGTAAGATTTGTCCTTTTTTGCATGGTTTTTATACTAAAAAGTGGGTTTTGGTTGATGTTTGTTCGAACGATCGAAAAGATCGAAAAAAAGGGTTGCACTAAAATCGGATCGCCCTATAATGCGACCCCACTGACACGGGGAGCTACGCTGAAAAGCAAAGCAGCAACGAGTTAGCGTCAAGTGAAACTTAAGTTCGAAACTTCTTCTCAAGAAATTCAAAATTAAGTGTTGACAAAAAATCGGGAATGCTTAGAATGCACATCC
>NZ_SGPI01000040.1:0-401822 GCF_004208845.1 Pseudoalteromonas sp. CO348
AATAAAGGTTTTATTGGTAAGTAGTCGAATTGCGCTTTTAACACTGCCAAGTTGTATGTCTTTGGCTGCAAAAATATTCATTGCGCCTAGTTGCGCAAGCCAGTGAATATAAGGCTGCTTTTTATCCCCATGTAACACCAAGTGCTGGTTGCCCGCTAGGGTTTGCAACACAATATGCGGGGTATTTGGGGTGTCATCAAACATCAATAGGTTTTGGCCGCGAGAGCAGAGCACGTTTTGGGCGTTATTGGCGCTAGTAACAACAGATGGTTGGGTGTCATTAAGGGCAAAGCCTAACAAGTAACTTTGGTCTGGGTCGTTGTTCATACAACCGATGAGCACATTACTGTCTGGCAGCAGTGGAAAGTGTAACCCTGTCGGCTGCTTTTGACCGCGACAGGCATATTGTGTGAGGCGCTTTACTGATTCAGTCACCTGACTATCAAAATGTACTTGCGTGGCATATTGCCCTTGGGTATCTAGATGAGGATTAGTCTTTGACCCCGACAGCGAACGTACCGTGGCGGTAAACACCATCGGTTTTGGGCTATGCTCTGGGGGCGCGATACGTATTGGCTCACCTCGTGGTACACACACCGACTCGCTATGATACGCAACTTGCTTAGGGTCATTGGCACTGCCTTGCTTATACACCTGTTTACTGCGAATACAGGTATAATCGCCACCTTTCGCTGTGCCCAATTTACCATTTAGCGAAAACGAATAACCGGCATTGGCTTCGGCTACGTTCCCTACCAGCGTGACTTCATTTTTACCTTGTTGATAGGCAAGCTCGAGATTGCCGGTGCGCTCAAATTGCTCAGCAGGATTGTGTGCAGCAGGCTCAAAATAGCTGCGCTGCGCCGAGCTGACCGAGGTTGGTGGATGGGCATTCACATGCACTTGTGAGCCACCCATTCTAAAACGATGGCGGCTTTGGCACTGCGTAAACCCAACAAAGCCGGTTTCATGTTCGTGAACTAGGCCATCTTTATCCGTTACCGACAGCAAGCCTCGCTCAATATAGGGGCTTGCAAGATTCCCCTCGGCAATCACTATCGATTCAATAAAATCATGGCATTCAAACCAATAAATTAAGCCGTACTTTGCTAAGAGTCGGGTGAAAAAGGTGTAGTCGTTTTCTAGCGCTTGTACGCACTGCGGTAGCGTGGGTAAATCTTTAGTGACTCGCCATTTTATCCGGTCTTGTGAATAGCCGGCTTTTTGTATCAACTTATTGAGGACAGACTGGACATTGGCTTGTACAAAGATTTGGCTTTTTTCTGTTTGCTTAAGTAACTCAAGGCGAGGCTTTAAAATCACCTCTGCACCACAGGTGTGCTCAGACACAAAACCAGATTGGATATCAAACAAAGTCCCAGTGAAATATGTTGATATTGCATCTGGTGACTCAATTTCAAACGTGAGCATATTGCCGACAAGTAATTCATCAGCCAGGTCAAATTGGGATTCTAGGTTCGCTTTGAGTAAAAAGCCGCTATTGATACAGGTCGTGAGTTCAAAATCGACGACATGTACAGGATGGTTAGTACCATACACCACAATCCTTGTTTGCATTTTTTATGTCCACTGTTGTTGGTTAAAGCCGTTCCACCAATACACAGTACGACTTCCTAGTGTGCTGCGATTGGTTTTTATTTGCGCGCTATTGTTACATAAAAGGCAAGCATTTTTAACTCATTTTTTTATTCAGTGTTCGAATGTTTATTGGGTGTGCTGGAGAGAGGAAAGTAGCGCTGATTGTTAATTCTGATTTTATCTCCTGAAGCAGCTAAGTCGCTTACAAGCACCAAAAGAACTTATCAGCGCATTGTGTCTCCCTCATCACACCCGAAAGTAAATTGCCAATGCGTCATTTCAACGCATGGATGCGTGAAAAGCGGTGACAGGGCCAAGGATGGCCCTTACACCGCGGTGACGTTCATATTGGCAATTTACTTGAGGAGTCAGTGTGATGTTGGGAGTGCCTTTTCTTTTGCTACCTTTTCTTTGGGCAAGCAAAGAAAAGATAGTCGTAGCCCATGGATGGGCGTCGACACCTGTCAGGAGGACATATTAGCCTTACCCTCCATGGCTCGTATCAAAGCGCATCCATGCGCTCCTCGTTCATTCTTTTTAAACGACGAAAAAGAACGAACCAAGAAAACGTCGCCCCAGCATCACACTCAATCCTCAAACCCTAAGCCGATATAGTGCAACCGCCTTGTAAGGCACATCCCTGTGCCAGACAAGACTTAGCCGACATCCTGTCGGCACATTGCATATCGCCTTATGTTTTTCGGGTGTGATGGAGGGGGGAATCGCGCTGTCTGTTAGTTCTGGTTTTATCCAGTAAAGTAGCTAATTAGCTTACAAGCACCACAAAAACGATCGGTGTGAACTCCTAATTAACAGTCTAAATAGTTTTGTGGGAGGTGATTCACTCGCCGAACAGTTATATTTTCTGGTGTGGTATTGGCCGTGTGCACTAGTTTTTCTCTCAAAAGCAGCTAATTTTCCTGCAAGCACCAAACAAAACTATCAGCGCATTGTGTCTCCCTCATCACACCCGAAAATAAATTGCCAATGCGTCATTTCAACGCATGGATGCGTGAAAAGCGGTGACAGGGCCAAGGGTTGCCCTTACACCGCGGTGACGTTCATATTGGCAATTTACTTGAGGAGTCAGTGTGATGTTGGGAGTGCCTTTTCTTTTGCGCAACGATTCTTTGGGCATCAAAGAAAGGTAGTCGTAGCCCATGGATGGGCGTCGACACCTCCTGTCAGGAAGAAGAGCTGACTTTACACTGTGTCGAGTTAATGTTGAACTTTACCGACAGTGGAGCAATCGTATATTGCTCCACACTAAAATCATTCAGCAGGCCTAGTCATCTAGCTTTACGGTTCCTGCTATCCTATCTATTTTCACCGAGCCTGAGCCTGATTCGGTAATGGTCAAAGAGCCGGCATTTACCACACGAATATTTCCAGCACCGTCTTCTATTTGAACGTGGCCCTTAACTGCTTCGATATCCGTATTGCCCGAACCATCAACGATAATGACATCGCCTTGGACGTGACGAACTCGAATATTACCGGATTCATCATCGATTTTAATATTGCGTCCGCCTTCAACAATCAGTGAGCCAGAGCCATCGATGATATCAGCGTTGCCGCTAAAACCGCGAAGGGTTAGATCGCCAGACTCATCTTCTATTTTGATATTCGTGCCGCCAGTCACATCAATATTACCCGAGCCATCCTCCAACTCTAGTGTATCGACTAATCCCTTTATAGTTATGTCGCCAGAACCATCGTCGATAACAAGTTGCTGGACGTTAGTGATATGGATATTGCCACTGCCGTCATCAATTTCAGCACCTTGAATATCTTCTAAGGTGATATTGCCAGAGCCATCATCTAGTTTGATAAAACCTTTGATATTTTTGATGGCTATATCCCCCGAACTGTCATCAAGTGTTAGCGCAAGTTGGCTTGGCATGGTGATGGTTAAGTCAATTCTAGGGCTATTATTGCGATACCATTGTACACCAGAACTTGTATCTGAGTCGGCCACCAACATGGCGGTGTCACCGGATTTTTCCAGTGTAAGTTGGTAGTTCTCTGCTTCTGTGGTTAACACTGAAGCTTCCACTTGGATCTCTTGTTGGTTATCGTATCCAATGATCTGGATATTACCCGAGGTGGTATTTGCATCAAGTTTGCTGATGTCTGAAGCGTTGAGTTGCAAAGATTTATGGAGTGTTTTGGTTGCGGCTGCGCTTGGAGAGATATGTACGACACAGCCAGATAAAAGGCTAAGTGCAGCTAAACTAGTGAGGAGCTTTTTCATCGTTGTTATTTTCCATAGTGGTGATGACATAAGGTTATCATTCAGCAATAGTTATACCAGAATGAAGTTATAAAAAAATCAATAGATTAAGCAGGTAGCGAACCTTAGGGTGGTCAAAATAGCGAAATCAAATAGTGAGCTGAACCAAAAGATTGCAGATATGACTGTCATATGGCTGTAAATCCGACAATGTAGTCTGGCGCTATTGTTTGTTGATTTTTCTGGCAGTGCAATGAAAGACATAACCAAGACAACCGAACTACACGCTGTCAATCCGAAATCATTCGTTGACAGTCACTGTAAACCAGACGCTGCTGTTTTTTTGGGAGTGGGAAGTGCCGCCAGCGCTGCAACTCTCGGGTGCTCTGCCTGTGTATTGACCCATAAAGGCCTACCTTGGTTATTGATAGATTGTGGCTTTGATACGGTGTCGCGTTATAAAAAGCATTTTTCGTCATTACCCGATGCTGTGTTTATCACCCACCTTCATTATGACCATGTTAGTGGATTGGAGCAGCTTTACTTTCAGGCTGCATTGAGTCAGCACCAAATTACGTTATATGCTCCAGCAGAGCTAATCGTTGGGTTGTGTAATATGCTTGCTTACACCGGACTGAGCGAAGGGACTTGCGGCGTATGGCAGGTTTTTCGTTTATTTCCAATCTCAGAGAGCTTTCTTCATCGTGGGCAACGTATACATAGTTATGCCGTTCGTCATCATGAGCCCAATAGCGCTTTTTCGCTACATCTCCCAGGTAGCCTGTTTTACAGTGGTGATACCAAAGCTATTCCTGAGCTGCTCCATCATCACGTCAGTAACAACGAGGTTATTTTTCATGATTGCGGTCTTGCAAACAATCCCAGTCACTGCTCCCTTAATGAGTTGTTGATGAGCTATCGTGAAGACATCATTAAAAATATTTGGGTCTATCATTACCAGCATCAAGAAGATGTTGTGAAGTTCGAACGCGCAGGACTCAAAGCGGTGCTTGCTGAGCAGCCGATTGCGCTTTAATTTTGCGACTGAGAGGTTAAATAGGCTTTTAATTCTCGAACAAACTCGCTGCCGATCTCATGGTGTATCGCTTTTATTTTTTCGGCGCACTCAGTGGTGTTGTTATCAAGTGCTGAATATTCTAACGCCTGTAGATGTTCAGCTAGTACCTCTGCACCCACTGCTTTGGCGGAGGTTTTGAGGTAATGGGCTTCGTCTTTTAACGCTTGAAAAGCACGAGTTTGGTATGCAGTTTTAATTTTTGCGCAGCTAGATTTTGATTGCACTAGAAAATCGGTGTAAAACTTTTTCGCCGTAGCAAAATCATCACCGATTAAATCGATAAGCACCTGAGGGTTGAGGGTTTTGCTCATTGTGTAAAGTCCATATCTAACCATTTACCTAAGGTGTTTTTAAGCTCTTGTAATCGCACCGGTTTGCTAACATAGTCATTCATGCCACTATCTAAACAAAGCTCTTTATCCCCTTTCATAGCGGCGCCTGTGACGGCAACAATTGGAATCGCACTGCGCTCTTCACTGGACTCAAATGCGCGAATTAACTTAGTTAATTCATAGCCATCTATCTCTGGCATATGGCAATCCGTCAACAAAAGCTGATATTGCTGGCTTTTATACATCGCCAAGGCTTCTTTACCGTTATTGGCGATATCACAGGAAACGCCAAGTCTAGAAAGCTGTTTGACGATGAGTTTTTGGTTAAAGGGGTTATCCTCGGCAAGGAGTATATGCTGCTTACCACTAGTATCCGATTCATCATCGGTAGGGCTAGATACTTTATCGTCTAGTGAAAGTAGCGCATCTAGTTCACTGAGATCGTTTAATTCACCTAAATCAGTCTCGTCACTTTGCTGACTTGCTTTAAGTTTACTCAGTAATTGACCGATGGCGTATTGAGTCTGCGGTGCAATTGGTTTTGGTTTTTGTGTGGTTAACGCTGTACTGTTCAAGTTAGCAAATGCCTTTTCATCAAGAAATACTAACTCTGGAATAGGTGATCGTATTTGCTCTGCAGAGGCTCCGGCTTGCGTTGTGACAACACGAATAAGTGCGGTATCGTCTGTCTCTTTGATTTCATTGGGTGACTCGATGACTTTGAGCTCATTGCAAAAATGCGTGCAGGCATTGTACAACTGAGTCAGCGCCAACGAACTTTGCCAAGGGATATCACTTAACCAATAGAGCGTATTAAATAGAATATTGGGTTGCTGTTGTGTTCTTGGGCGCCAAATAGGAATGGTAATGGTAAAAGTTGAGCCTTCACCGGATTTGCTTTTTAAGACGACCTTGCCGCCCATTAAGTCAATAAGTTTGCCACATATTGCAAGCCCTAACCCCGTACCACCGTATTTTCTCGTGATAGAGCGTTCGGCTTGTGTAAAGGGGGTAAACAGTTTCTTTTGTACTTCTGGTGCAATGCCAATGCCATTGTCTTCTATCTTAAATATCAAGTGAGATAAGGCTACGCCTTCACATGCCCAGTGCACATTGATGGTGACTTTCGCGCCGCCTTCGCGATCTGCAACGCTAAATTTGATGGCATTGCTGACAACGTTAAAGATAATTTGCCGTACTCTATTTTCATCGCCAATCACTTCTAGCGGTAGTTTTATGTCCTCATGCACCGTTAATTTTACTGATTTGTCGCGCGCGTGGGCTTCGAAGGTTTTGATGATGTTATTGAGCATTTTAGAAGGGGAGAAAGGATAGCTCTCAAGCTCCATTTTCCCTTGCTCAACTTTGGCTAAGTCTAAAATATCATTTAATATTGAGACTAAATTATTGGCTGAAATAGACGCGGTTTCTAAAAGCTCTTGATTGTCTTCATCAAGCTCTGATAGCGCCATGAGATCTAAGGAGCCGATAATGCCATTCATGGGGGTTCTAAGTTCATGGCTCATCATGGACAAAAAGTCTGATTTAGTGCGATTGGCCTGCTCAGCTTTAATAATAGCAGCCTCAAGATCGGCGGTGCGCTCTGCGACGCGTTGCTCTAATTCTTGATTGATGTGCTGGAGTTTTTTCTGGGCAATATATACATCGGTTTGATCGATAACAACACCGTCAATACGTGCTGGCTGACCCTGTTCATCAAGCCCCACAACACCTTTGGCATACACTACAACAATGTCTTTATCGTTGAGCAAGCCGCGATAACGCTGCTCAAAGGTTTCACCTGAGTTTAGCGACGCTTCTAGCGCTTGAGTAACACGTGCTTTATCGTCGGGGTGAAGGCTTGCTTCCCAAAGATGCAAATTGCCAATATCGTCTTCCGAAAGCTTAAAAATTTCATTCGCTTGATGATCCCAATTCCAGATCCATTGATTCGCCACTCGTATTGCTCGCCAAGTGCCTATTTTCCCCGCTTGCATGGCAAGTTCTTTGCTTTCTTCTGCATCATGTAATGCAACTAGCATGTCTTTTTCGTGAGTACAGTCAGCTAAAATCCCATAAACACTGTGTGTGCGAATACAATACTTAACTTGTTCTCCCTTGAACTCAAACCAATGAATTGTTCCCCTTACCTCAAGCCGGAACTCAAAATGCAGCATAAGACCTTGTTCAATATGGTGAGCGAGTAGCTCGGCAAATAGTGGCTGATCTTCGTGGTAAATCATGCTTTTTAAGGTGTCCCAGTCGAGTTCTGCCGAGGCTGGGAGGCCTATCAGTGATTTGAATTTAGGAGAGAAATACGCTGTTTTATTAAGGAGGTCGTAGCACCAAACTCCTAGGTTTGCGCTGTTGACGGCGTGGCGCAAAATTCGAGTTTGTTCGTCTTCCAAAGGATTTTGACAATAATACGTAGAGAGCTCGGCAATATGTACAAATATTTCGTTGCTGCGAACATCATAAAATGACAGTAAAAATTGTACATTTGGCGATGTGCGCAACGACACTTGTACCAAAGAACCATCAGCAATCGTCTTTTGCTGCTCTTCTACGCATAAAGGAAAGATAAATAAGTCTTCAAGATGCTTATTGATGACGTTATCGACAGGTGCGAACAGTTTTTCCGCAACGGCGGTTGTATGACTGACATACCATTCAGATGTAACAATCAAAATTGGCATACTGTCTTTAAGCGCAGTTAGCATCGTATCCCCCATAATATCCTCATAAAACAATATAGCAGTTCATGATTAACTTGCTGGATTTATAGTCAATCTAGTGATGTTTAGGAAGATGGGTAAAGGTTGTAGATCGTAGAAGTTTGAGTCTTAGTACTGTATTCATGAGACCCACAGACATACCGATGCGCACTGTAATAATGAACTGAGCGAATGGCCTAGAAATAATCGGCTATAAACGATGACCGACTTCACGTTGAAACTAAGCGATTTGCTATATCGAGTCTATAAACTGTAATATGTCTTTGTACCCCAAAACGGGTGGTATGGCTAAAAATAATAAAAGGAATCCAAGTTGAAACGTTATTTATCTGTGGTCATCGCAGGCTCACTCAACGCACTTATGTATAGTGGTCAAGCTTATGCACAGCTAGACCAGACTAATGAGGAGAATATCACCGCGATTGTTGAGCAACAGGTAGCGGCCTATAACAAGCGAGATATCGATGCATTCGTCGCAACGTATCACGATGATGTAGAAATTCACTACTTTCCTGGTGGAATAGCGTATTCCGGGAAAGAAAAACTGAAGAAAACCTATACACAGCTTTTTAGTAGGGTCACTTGCCTGAGCGCCAAAATAAGTAACAGAGAGATTCAAGGGCGCTTCGTTGTAGATACTGAGGTTATAGAGTTTTGTCTAATGCGTGATGGTGAGGAATATAAATTAAAGTAGAAAGCCATCGCAACCTATGAAGTCGTCGATGTATTGATTAAGAGAGTCTTATTCTTAAAAGAAAAATAGTCAGCAGTGTAAAGCAATATTTTGCTTTCCTCTAACCATACGAGTACCACATACTCGGTGGTTTACACTGCCTCTACATTGAGTCTTTCCGCGAGTAGCTGGCGCTCAGTATTTAGTCCTCTGTAGTCTCGAAGTCCTGCGAGAAGCGCCCTGATTAATACGGTATCAGGGTTTTCACCTTGTAGTTGAGCCTCCAACAGAGCGATTGTATGGTCTACGATCTCACGCTTTTGTGGTGCAAGCTTTAGCTTTTGGGATTTTTCTTGGAGCTGTAAAAAAGCTTGTTGGACTTTTTGTTCGTGGAGTTGTCGTTTTTTAGCTTCGATCTCTTTTTGGGACGGAAAATCCTGTTCGGTTAACACCGGCAACAGTGTTTGATTTGGTAGCGCTGTACAAATTGAGTCCATGCATGACACCACCCAATTAACCAGCTTTTCAGTGTCGAAATCAATACCTTCGATCACGGGCAGCGAAAGATAATTAGCAATAATACCATCAAGCGTCATCGCGAGATCGGTTTTCCATGGACGAACTTGCTCGCCATAGTTTTCAAGTAAAAAGCCTTCTTGTAGCGTAAGCCACGTCAAGCGAAACTCTTGATAGAACATGATCAAGTTATTTGAAAAGCTCAGTGACTCCTCCTGTAATAAGAGTTGAAACATCGCTTGGTACTGCTTTAAATCTTCGTGCTGGAAGCGGATTTGTTGTTTTAGCTTAGCAATTGGTGTCAATTTATCACTTTCTAATATTGCTCTTATTTTATCTAGCAGATCCGCTGTTTGACGCTCAAAAACGGCTAATAGTAGTTCGTCTTTTGACTTAAAGTGTAGGTAGATAGCACCTTTCGAAATGCCCACTTTATTGGCGATGGTTTGCATGCTAAAGGCACTATCGCCCTCTGCTAAAAGTAACTGCTCCGCGCATGCCAGTATTAATTTCCGCTTATCAGACATAGCTCCTCCTGTTCACATTGCAGTATACAGTCAATTTAAAAATGACCAATAGGTCATTTTTAAATTGACTAAATTTAAAATGTGGTCAATTATTATGTTGTCTATTCAACGGGAACATCATAATTATGAACAATACATCATCTTTAATACAGCTAGTCAGGCGCACGCGGCCAAGCCGCCTATTACTATCCACTCTGGTTTTATTTACGCTTATCTCTAGTGCTTTAGGTTTGTTGGTGCCTTTGCAAACGAAAAAGTTGCTGGAAGAACTCGGAGAAAATGGTCATTTTTCAAATGAACAGGTAGTCATATTAATTATGGTGTTAGTGTTTTCCGCTGTGCTAACAGGGCTGATGACTTACATCATGGGTAAAATTGGCAATGAGCAAAAGCTTAAATTACGCGGAGACCTTTTTCAGCACCTCATTCGTTTGCCTGTTTCCTTCTTTGATAATACTAGAGCTGGGGAGCCCGCGAATCGTATCGTAAAAGACACTGAAATTATTGAAAACCTTGTGAGCGAGCAGTCTGTGTCTTTTATATCTGGTGTGGTTTCATTATTTGGCTCTTTTATTATTCTATGGTTTTTAGACTGGCAAATGACACTTGTAATGCTTGGTGCAGTGACGGCTAGTTTTCTGATTATCTTACCGTTTTCCGTGAGGCTAACGGATCTGTCTAAGTCATTACAAGATACTGAAGCCTCTATGCTAGGAAGGTTAACCGAGCTGTTTGCTAATATCCGCTTACTAAGAGCACAAGGTGCAGAAAAAATAGAAGCTAAAAAGAATAACAATGAATTGAAGTCACTCTATAAAACTGCAATGTCAGAACATACGCTTTTAGCGACCATGGGCGCATTGGTGAATTTAGTGATCATGGCTTCGATAGTGTTAGTACTAGGATTTGGCGCATCAAGGGTTGCCAATAGTGCAATGACTCTGGGCGCTTTTGTTGCGTTTATTATGTTTTTACTGAACATCGTGTTGCCGATGGGGCAGTTAAGCATGGTGGTAGCTGCGTTTAATAAAGCAAAAGGAGCGGCCGTTCGTATTAATGAGATCTTAGCAACGGCACCGGAAAATGAAAGTGGTCATACGATTAACCTGACTGATAAGTCAATTTATGTTCGAAATTTATCTTTTAGTTATACTGATGATAAACCAGTATTTAAAAGCTTGAGCTGTGAATTCTTAAGTGGAAAAACGACCGCTATTGTTGGGCCATCAG
Source organism: Pseudoalteromonas sp. CO348 (assembly GCF_004208845.1). NCBI lineage: Bacteria > Pseudomonadati > Pseudomonadota > Gammaproteobacteria > Alteromonadales > Pseudoalteromonadaceae > Pseudoalteromonas > Pseudoalteromonas sp. CO348. Next base: position 10,924 of record NZ_SGPI01000040.1, read on the forward strand.
GAGTTGGTAAGTCTACACTCTTTGCTTTGTTGCAGGGCTTTTATCCAGTGAGGCGTGGTTACATTGAAATTGCAGGGCTTAATGTTGAAGAGCTAGACCGAGCCAATTTGAGAGCGCAAATCGGTTACGTTGCGCAAGAGAGCCCGCTGCTGTGTGGCACCTTATACGAAAACTTGGTCTACGGTGCTGATGAAACAATAGATGATGGACAATTACAGCATGCCATCGCCACGGCCGATTTAGCAGAGTTTATAGCGACACTACCTGATGGGTTGAATACTCGAATTGGTGAGCGTGGCATTACTCTATCTGGCGGACAAAGGCAACGAGTTGCATTGGCGCGAGCACTATTAAAAGACCCTGCATTGCTGCTGTTGGATGAAGCAACGGCAAGCCTTGATTCACAAAGTGAAGCCGCTATTCAAATTGCCCTTAAAAATGCAAAAAAAGGTCGTACTACAATTATCGCTGCGCATCGGCTCAGTACGGTTATGGATGCTGATAATATTATCGTCATTAACAAAGGTGAGATTGAATCACAGGGAAACCATCAGTATCTGATGCAACATTCTTCACTTTACCAAAGCCTAGTGAACAAACAGTTTAGCCTTCAAGCTGCAAGCTAATAACTTTGGTTGGGGTCCGTCGGTTGGATAGGTGGAAAGTGAATGAACAGTAATGTCATTGGTAAATGGTTGTATTGATACTTTTTGGTGTTTTTTTAAAATTATATAGCACTAAAAGTTTAGATGTGATAGAAAGTAATCATATTTAACTAAGTGCTATTTTTGTTATTGGTTAAAAAGGATTGGTTTTTAGGGAAGACAAATTAATTTTCGTAGGTTTGTTTATGCCCCATAGAGCATCACACACAAGTTCGCATACCTCTATCCCGCTGATTGTAGCGCTAACAAGCGTGTTGTTATTACTGACTTTACTGAGCTTTCCAAGTAAGAGCAAACAGTCGGTAGAAACCAAAGTAGCAATACATAAGAGCGGCGCGATAAAGCATGAAGTCCGCCAGACAGAATAAGAATGAAAAATTCGTATTTACCTAAAAGTATCTAATTCACACCATCACCTTACACTTTGTAACAGTTCAGGTTTACTAACTTTTATTTATTTAAAACAGATAGTTATTATATTGAACTAACACCATCATAAAGTTTCCGTAGGCATTCAGCCTATCATCTTGCCTCTATAATTTGCTTATTATTTCTAACTCGGTATAGTTTGACGTCGGCCAGGATAGTAATAATATTGCTCGGTTTATGAGCATGGGACAAATTGGCCTTACTTCTCAGAGGCAGGTATGCAATTAATTCAGTTAAAGTCAGATGACCCACAAGTAGTCGCGGTGTTTTCTGAAATCGATAAGCTTATGAACAGCTTATATCCAATCGCAAGTGCACAGTCTTTATCAATAGAAGAAATTAACCAACCTAACGTGTATGCCGTTGGCTTACAAAATGAAGAGGGCATTGTAGCGTGCGGTGCGATTGTAAAGCAGTTTGATAAAACCTTGTACGGTGAAATTAAACGCTTGTACGTAAAACCTAGCTATCGAGGTAAAGGGCTTTCTAAACGTATTATGCAAATTTTGCTTCACTATGCGGGTGAAGCGCAGATCCCACTTATTCGGTTGGAAACCGGCTCTAAGCAAGCTAATGCAATAAGTCTTTATGAGAGCTTGGGGTTTGAGCGATGTGAACGCTTTGGTATGTATCGTGACAACCCGTTAAGTGTCTTTATGGCGTTATCACTGAAATCTTAACGTAGTAAAATAGGGATTGTCGGTATCGGCAGAGATACAGGCAATCTCTGCAAGCACCACAGCGACAGTTTGATTTTCTCGCTCTAAAACTAAACACTCTTGTTTGCCGACTATGGCCGTGTTTTTGCACCTGCCACGCACAACGTCACCATCTTTCATCTCAATAGTAACCGCAAGGCGTTTTATACACGCCAGTTCAATATAATCATACTGTTGGCAACTGATCATAGATACGTCCTTATTGAATAAAGCCACCTGCTTGTTCAGGTGGCTTTTCGAACTTGACTTTAGAGAGACTTAATTCCCATATTGTAAAGCGTAAAGCCATAAATATCGGCATACTGTTCAATTGTCTTGCTTATCGGTGTGCCTGCGCCGTGCCCAGCATTGGTTTCGATACGAATAAGCGTCGGATTAGCACCTGTGTGTTTGCTTTGTAGCTCAGCTGCAAACTTGTAAGAGTGTGCAGGTACTACGCGGTCGTCATGGTCACCTGTTGTGATCATGGTTGCTGGATAATCTACGCCAGCCTTTACGTTATGTACAGGTGAATAACCTTTCAGATATTCAAACATCTCTTTGTTGTCTTCCGCCGTACCGTAGTCGTAAGCCCAGCCAGCTCCAGCAGTAAACGTGTGGTAACGCAGCATATCAAGTACCCCTACCGCAGGTACAGCCACTTTGAATAGGTCTGGACGTTGTAACATCGTCGCACCTACTAACAAACCACCGTTCGAACCGCCGTTAATTGCAAGCTTTTCACTTGAAGTATAATTTTCAGATACTAAGTATTCGCCTGCAGCAATAAAATCATCAAAGACGTTTTGCTTCTGCATTTGAGTACCTGCTTTGTGCCATTTTTTACCATACTCACCGCCGCCACGTAAGTTTGCTACCGCGTAAACACCACCCAGCTCTAACCAAGCTGCACGTGTAGGGCTAAAATAAGGCTTAAGACTGACATTAAATCCACCATAACCGTACAACAGAGTCGGGTTGTTACCATCCAATTTCAGCCCTTTTTTATGGGTGATGATCATCGGTACGCGGGTGCCATCTTTTGAGGTGTAAAAAACTTGCTTAGACACGTAAGCATCTGAATCAAAATCTACTTTATCTGAACTATATAACTCGCTACGCCCTGATTCTGCATCGAAAGCAAAGATAGATCTCGGGGTGTTGTAGTTAGTGAATGAGTAATAAAGTACTTTGTCTTCTTCCTCACCGCTAAAGCCACTCACAGTGCCTACACCTGGAAGCGCAATGTCACGGATCAGCTTACCTGTGAAGTCATATTGTTTTACCAATGAAATTGCATCTTTGATGTAAGTCGCAAATAGATAACCTGAACCTGTTGAAACCGATAGTACATTGTCGGTTTCTGGGATCACATCTTGCCAGTTTTCTGGTTGTGGCTGTTTCGCACTGACTTTAACGATACGACGGTTCGGCGCATCTAAGTTAGTGCTTAAGAACAATGTGTCGCCTTCACTGTGGATCACGCTGGTATCAGAGTTGGTATGATCTAAAATCGTTACCCAGTCACTATTTGGTTTGCTTAAGTCACGAATAAATAACTTGTTACCTGATGTTGATACCGCAGCAGAGATCACTAAGTATTTTTTATCGTCGGTTACACCACCATAAACATAACGGTGTTTTTGCGCATCAGTGGCACCAAAAATGACCTTATCTTGATCTTGAGGTGTACCAATCTTGTGATAATACACTTTATGTTGGTCAGTTTTTGCAGAAAGTTCACTGCCCTTAGGCTTGTCATAGCTTGAGTAGTAAAAGCCTTCATTACCAAACCAAGAGATACCACTAAACTTCACATCGACCAGCGTTTCACCGACCTGCTCTTTAGTCTCGGCGTTTAGCACAATCACTTTACGCCAGTCACTCCCACCTTCGGAAATTTGATAAGCCACCAATGAGGCGTCTTTACTAAAACTTAATCCTGCAAGCGATGTTGTGCCATCGTCACTCATGGTATTTGGGTCTAAAAATACTTCAGCCTCACCACCTTCTTTTTGGCGGTACAAAACACTTTGGTTTTGCAATCCATCATTTTTGTAAAAATAAGTATAGTTGCCGTGTTTAAAAGGCTGAGAAACACGCTCGTAATCAAGTAGTTCGGTGAGGCGTTTTTCGATGTCTTTACGATATGGAATCTGCGATAAATATGCTTGAGTAGTCTCGTTTTGTGCTTTTACCCACGCAGCGGTTTCTGCGCTTTTATCGTCTTCTAACCAGCGATATGGATCCGCCACTTGCGTACCAAAGTAGTTGTCTACCACTGTGCCTGTTTTAGTGATTGGATATTTCACAGATTGCGTCAATGCCGCATTATTAGATTGTTCATTTTCGGTATTAACACATCCGACAAGCGCAAGAGCAATGGCTCCAGCTAGTATCTTCTTTATCATTGTGGGGATTCCTATTGGTTCTTATTAGCTACTATCTCGCCGCAGTTTCTTGCGCCTTACTCAGCAATAAGACTTTTCGATACGGCATTTTTTGTTAAGCATTTATCAGTGTGGGACATGATTACGCTACTAGAATTGCTGTGGATTGTAGTGAAGCTCGTGTATTTGTCTACAAATTGTAGACAAATACACGAGTAAGAAGGTTAAATTGAAGTTGATTTGGCGTAATTATTATTGCCTTTGCATAAATATTGTGACTTCAGCCATTACAATACCGAACTTTTCAATATAAGAGCGGTTCATAAGAGTGGTTTGGTCAAACGACCACATCCAATCATCAAAGTGTACTTCGTAGCTGGTGTCGTCAACGGGTAAGTCCATTCTATACTGCCAATTCATCGCATTGCCGTAGGTTTCACCCGATGCTGAGTTGAGAATATCGTCGGCGCGGCCTGAATACTGGTTGCCTGATGCCTTTGTAATAGTCCAAACTCGTGTTTTGACGCCATCACCGAGCAGATAGTTGAAGGACTCATCTAAAACAAGCTCTGACTGGTTATTGATTGAACCTTTGATATCGACGGTAAACTGTTGCACTAAGTTACCATCTCTGTCTTGGACTATCCCCCATGCTTTTATGTCACCAACAAAAAACTCATAAGGGTCAAATTGCGGTTTAAGTGTCGAGTATTTTTTACCGTCAATGCCCGAACTACAAGCAGATAATAAAAATAGAGTGAGTACTGCAAGAGTGATGCGCATTGTTTTCTCCTTAGGCTAGAGGCCTCTTTGAGTGCTATTGCTTTTTATATATGAGCCAAATAGCGAAGATGAAATTAATGGAAAAAAGCCATATGCTACTTCCGCTTTAGACCTAGAAGCTCGGCTCGCATGGTTGGTTCGGATGTTTTTTCACCGAGCCAAATATTGAAAAAACGGATAGTAAATTCCGAATCTTTCACTTCGCCAATAAGCTTTTTATCTTGGTAAAACTGTGTAGCTCCTTCGGGTGTTCTCACGCCAAAAAGCACGGTCCCTTTAGAGACATTGGGGAAAATCTTTTCCATTTCTGCCAGCCATCGCTCACCTTGACTCGAATTATTAAACCCTTGTTTTTCCATCTCTTTCAGTGATCGTTTTGCTATCTCTTTGCCATCAAGCGCGCGTAAATAATGTAGTGCCAATACAAAAGGTTGGTCTTGAGAGTACGCTCCTTTGGGGGCATAAAGGCTGGCATCATAAACATCCCAAAACAAATAGGTCATTCGACTTGTTTTACCGACCTGTTGAGGGTTTTCTATAAATTGATATACAAGATCACTGGCGCTTGCGAAACCCTGAGTGCTGAATAGCAACATCAAAAAGGCAAAGATGGTCCTTTGCATACTAACCTCTTCCTATATAAAAACAGTTAGCTTCTTATACGAACGAGCTGGGGAGTTTGTTCACTTTGCTGCTGTCTGAAAGGTGCTGTCATCCCCCTTTACAATTTGCTAAGCTAGCCAAAATCTACATACAGGAGCTATTATGAGCCTTTCAATTCGCCCAGCAGAAGTAGCTGATGCCGCGACAATACTGCATTTTATTAACGAACTTGCAATTTATGAGAAAGAGCCAGATGCCGTGCTCAATACCGTGGAAGAAATAGAACAGAAATTGTTTGGTAAAGAAGCCAGAGCACACAGCGTTATTTGTGAACTAGATGGTGAAGCAATCGGGTTCGCAGTGTATTTCTTTAATTATTCTACTTGGCTTGGCAAGCACGGACTTTATCTTGAAGACTTATATGTGTCACAAGACAAACGCGGTGTTGGCGCAGGTAAAGGGATCATGAAGTACCTCGCAAGACTTGCACTACAAAATGACTGCGGTCGCTTTGAGTGGGTGGTGCTTGACTGGAATAAACCATCAATCGATTTTTATGAAAGTATTGGTGCTAAAGCACAAAACGAATGGATTATTTATCGCCTATCAGGGCAAGAGCTCATCGATTTTGCTGAGCAAGTATAGTGAAGTTTATTGGCCTGTTGGCTATACATTATTTGAAGAGAAACCCCGATCTTTAACAATTGAGCCGAGTAAACATACGTAGAATTTGTACCCAATATTTTTGGTGAACATTGTAAGTGTGATTTTTGTTAATAAAAACAATACTATATATTTAGAGTGTTCCCCGCAGACGCGGGGCTAAACCGGATTGGTGAACACGCTCAACGAGCTGTTTGCCGTGTTCCCCGCAGACGCGGGGCTAAACCGAGTTAGCATCATAAGCAATCGAGCCGACGGGCGTGTTCCCCGCAGACGCGGGGCTAAACCGAGGTCTATCACAAAAAAATCCTTCTGATGAGTGTGTTCCCCGCAGACGCGGGGCTAAACCGTGACCACAACCACCGGAAAGGCAAACATAGGACGTGTTCCCCGCAGACGCGGGGCTAAACCGCACTTCGTTACCTTCTGCATCTTGTGTGGTTTCGTGTTCCCCGCAGACGCGGGGCTAAACCGTAACATGTCTAACTTTACTGTTGTGAATTTGAGTGTTCCCCGCAGACGCGGGGCTAAACCGTATAGGGTTCACATGTGAACCCTGTCAACATGAGTGTTCCCCGCAGACGCGGGGCTAAACCGGATAGAGGCTGAGCTGCTGGAAGTTGGCATTGGTGTTCCCCGCAGACGCGGGGCTAAACCGTGTGGGCAGCGATGTAGCACTGGACTTGAGCCGTGTTCCCCGCAGACGCGGGGCTAAACCGCCTGGGAAAAACACACATTTTGCAATCATTAAGTGTTCCCCGCAGACGCGGGGCTAAACCGTCTTAGGGCATTTTGAGCAAATGCTTGTACGTGTGTTCCCCGCAGACGCGGGGCTAAACCGGGATCTGGAATCTATGCAAACAACGTAGAATAGTGTTCCCCGCAGACGCGGGGCTAAACCGACTCAGGATGCTGGTGGAATGGCCGCTTTTTTGTGTTCCCCGCAGACGCGGGGCTAAACCGATACGCAGAAATTTATACTGCAGAAGAAGAACGTGTTCCCCGCAGACGCGGGGCTAAACCGCAGAACGTTCAAACCGTTGGTTTGTCATCTGAGTGTTCCCCGCAGACGCGGGGCTAAACCGGTTGATGAGTCACAGTCAATGAATCTACCCACGTGTTCCCCGCAGACGCGGGGCTAAACCGCGAGCTCTTCATGCTCTTTATAGCAAAGCTTTGTGTTCCCCGCAGACGCGGGGCTAAACCGTTGAATCTATGCCGCTTTGTTTATTTGTTAGTGTGTTCCCCGCAGACGCGGGGCTAAACCGAATTTTAGCGTACGAGACTTAGCGGAGTTTTTGTGTTCCCCGCAGACGCGGGGCTAAACCGCGAAACAATCACACGAGCCAATTTCTCATAAAGTGTTCCCCGCAGACGCGGGGCTAAACCGAGTGTGACCCAACGCCGCCATGCGACCCGTCAGTGTTCCCCGCAGACGCGGGGCTAAACCGATACTTTTTTACTTAAATCTTTCAAATAAGGTGTGTTCCCCGCAGACGCGGGGCTAAACCGTTAATATACCCACCCCGGCTAAGATAGCGGCAGTGTTCCCCGCAGACGCGGGGCTAAACCGGTCACCCCAACGGCCAACGCCGAACGATTCCAGTGTTCCCCGCAGACGCGGGGCTAAACCGCATAAAACACACACTCAATGTTAAAAAAGGAAGTGTTCCCCGCAGACGCGGGGCTAAACCGTACCAAATAGGACAGTGGTGACCATTAACGAGGTGTTCCCCGCAGACGCGGGGCTAAACCGGATAATCTCCTTTCTTTAAACTTAAGGAGTAAGTGTTCCCCGCAGACGCGGGGCTAAACCGCCAACGAAACTAATAAACTTGCCTGTGACTGAGTGTTCCCCGTATGGACGGGGCTAAACCGGTCTAGGCGTTTTTGATACACACCAATTGAACGTGTTCCCCGTACGGACGGGGCTAAACCGGCCTTTAAACTGCTAACGGGGTTTTTTAGCGCGTGTTCCCCGTACGCACGGGGCTAAACCGTATCAATGATCGATTTCGCACTAAATATATTCGTGTTCCCCGTACGCACGGGGCTAAACCGAGCGAAACGCCTGATTTATTACTTAGCGATTTGTGTTCCCCGTACGCACGGGGCTAAACCTGAGTTATTCAGGTCTGAATCATGTGCTGTATTCGTCCGTGAAGCAGCATCCCTCACGCATCCATGCGCTCACCTTAGCAGGCTGCGAAACGGTGATGACTCCAGACTTCCTGCCTTTCGCCCTTCGGGTCAGCTGAGCTGTTCAAAAATATTCCAGATATTTTTGTCGGTCCTATTTCGCCCTCGTACACACGGGGCTAACCAATAGGACATTTTAGTAGGAAAGAGGCGGTGGACAGCTTGGCTGGAAGTGGTGGCAGGGTGAGACTCGAACTCACATCATATATAAACTGCATATAACCGTTACCCATTGGAAACACTGCCGCCATAGTTGATTATTAATCTACCATCAAAAAAATGCTAGCGTGATCTCTCTGTCAGTTTGTCTCAGGTCAATGACTTACTTTGTTTGTTCTGATACATTTATTTTACGAAAATTTTACCAGAGTGTTTTATGCAGGCTAAGGAAGAGCTGTATTTTAGAGATATTGAAGCGGTATTGTTTTGGCAGGGAGAAATCCAGACTGGTACTTTCCAGAGCAAATTTAAGCTTTTAAGGCCCAGCGCACGGCGTTATGTCACCGACTTTATTGAGCGTTATCAGATTGCCGCAAGTTATAATGAGTCTGAGAAAGCTTATGTGTTGGCAAGCCCCTTTACACCTAATTACATCTCTCAGGATTTTACTGAGTATACTAGTCTCATCGGGGAACAGTACGTCCACGACTTGAGTTCCTCCACCATCACCGCGCTGGTATTACCACACAGAAAGCTCAATCCAACCATTTTGCGGCCCATACTGAATGCTTGTCGGCGACAAAGCGTGCTGGATATTCGCTATCAGTCAATAAAAGAAGGTGGCGAAACCGAGCGCGTGATCCGCCCTCATACCTTGATCAACTCTGGGCTGCGTTACCACCTGAGAGCCTACTGTGAACATGCAGGAGGCTTCAGGGATTTCTCATTATCGCGCATCGTCTCTGCCTCACCAGAATTTATCAGCAAAGCACAAAAGTACAAAAAAGACGACGAAGCCTGGCAGCAGGAAGTCACTTTGACCATTATCCCCGACCCAAGACTCAGCGAGTACGCCCAGCAAGTTATCGCCCACGACTTTGATATGCACAACCACCAAAAGCAGATAAAAACCAACGCTACATTGATCAATTACCTGATCAGCATTTTGAGGCTGGATGTTCAGCATCCACACCCGGAAGCGCAGCAAATTGTGATGAAACCGGCTTGCTATCGGGAGCTGAGGGTCAGAGGTTTGTTATGGAATGGTTGAAGGTGCTGGCCGAGCAATTCGACCAGCGGCCCCGTATAACGGGGAACTACTGAAGTGTCTTAACTTCTACGGTTCATCCCTAAAATCAAGGGAAGACATTATTATACATGAGTTTGACAAGAATCCCACTCTCACATAATGCAAAGTTAAGTGAGTTAATTTCTACTTGATTTTTTTCTGTTTGGCTGTAAATTGTACATCTGAGGTGACTCACACTGAACTAAAGGAGATATCATTGAATTTTCGGTACCTTGCAAAACTAGTTACGGCGTTAAGTAATTCTGATTCAAAAACAAAAGTTATATTTGGTTTAATTGCCACTGCTTTTGTGTTTGGCTCCGCAGGCTACTTCTTGAATACCGTAAGCCAAATATTTCTGTAGAAAACATAGTTGCCAGTATGTAGTCGGCAACTTTCAACTCGACCTATAAATTTTTTACTGGTTGCAATTGCAGGATTGTCGGCATTTTATTTGCGTCGTAAGCTGAGTGTATAAAAAGCAAGGAAGTAATAGTGTGTGTGATTTTAATAGCGAGATTTTTCAGTTCTGGGGCAAGGCCGACGAACAAAATACTTTACCCGCAGTGTGCCATATGCTGGATGTGGCCTTTGTGGCCTGGGCGATTATTCTCAAGCTGGCAGCTCAGGAGCGGGCTATTTTACTCAAGCCGCTTTTAGCTATTGAAGGCGTTGATGAAGATACCGCGATTGCTATGGTAGTGTTGCTTATTGCCCTGCATGATATTGGTAAGATCACACCGGGTTTTCAGTATAAGTTGCAGGGCCGGGTAAAGGATTTATTCGACATTAACACATTCAAAGTGTGTGGAGACGCTGAGACCAAACATGGCAATTCAGGGTTTGTTATTTTGCATGACTACTTGTGTGGACAGTATGGAGTAGATAAAAGTGTTGCGAGAGTAATATTTTCTGCAGTAGCCAGTCATCATGGTGTATTTGTAGCGAATAAAAAGCAATGTGGTTTGTGCGGCGATGAGCAATGGAGCGAGGTGCAGAGCAATACGATAGAATGGTTAGCCGATTACTTTTCCATTGACCTTTATCTATTTAACCAGCTTGCAGCACAAACCTTAACGCCAGCCTGGTACTCTTATATGGCTGGGCTGTGTTCGGTTGCTGATTGGATTGGTTCAGATGAATCAAAGTTTAGGTATTGTACAGCCAGTGACTACAATGCTGTGCAAAGAATGGATACTGCCAATGCGCTTGTGAGCTTATTAAATATCAAGCATGTCACAGCTTCAAATAACAAGGCAGATTTCGTAGATGTTTTTGGTTTTAAGCCTAATGCTTTGCAATTAAAGGTATTAGAGCTTATCAAGCTCAACGAGCTGCCCTGGCTCTCGATTATTGAAAGCGGTATGGGAAGTGGTAAAACAGAAGCGGCGCAGGTTTTAGCCGATCATTTCATTCGCCACCTGGGCCACTCGGGTTTGTATGTGGCCATGCCATCACAAGCGACAGCAAATCAGTTATTCAAACGGACTTTAAGGTTACTTAAAAAAGATGTGCTTGGGTATCAGAATATAGAAACCCACCTAAAACACAGCAACGCAGATTTTGAGCCGCAATATGAAGCATTAAAATTAAAAAGTATCGACTATCAGCATCAGCAAAACACCACTCCCTCAGTGGTAGCAAATCAATGGTTCACGCCAAAAAAACATGGCTTACTGGCCGGTGTCTGTGTGGGGACTATTGACCAGTTGCTAATGGCTGCAATGCGCTATAAGCATAACTTTGTCAGATTATTTGGGCTCTCAAATAAAGTTCTGGTACTGGACGAGGTGCATTCATTACAGAGTTTTCAGCTAGATTTGCTGAAAAATACGCTGCATTGGATGGCCAAGCTTAATGTCAGAGTCATCATTCTTTCTGCAACCTTGCCCCGAACTATGTTGGTTGAGCTGGTTCAGGCGTATGGGCAAGCATCTGAAACAGAGATTGAAGTAGAAGATAAACCCTATCCAAGGATCACCACATACAGCTCAGGTGCTCTGGCAAGGTCTCACACAATTATAGAAACTGAGAGTGATAGTCAAAAAGAAGACTTAACCAGCCCACCCGGAACCTACAAGATAAAGCTGCACTCAACGTCTCCAAAGTTGTGTATCAATAATATGGCAGATGATGTTTTAACGACGGCCAATAACGCAGGTTGTGGCGTGTTTGTTTGTATTTTGAATACTGTTGATAAAGTTCAGGAAATGTCCAGGCTCATTGCAGGACATTGCAGCGAAAGTGATGGTCGAGTTGAGTATCTAACTTTCCATGCAAAGTATCCATTGGCCACACGTTTGTCCATTGAGGAGATGATTGAATATCAGGTTGGCAAACATCCTGCGGATCATCGTAGCATCAACCCTAACCGACCAGTGAAGGATAAATGTTTGATCCTAATAGGGAGTCAGGTCCTGGAACAAAGTCTGGATTATGATGCATGCGAGATGTTTACCCAAATTGCACCAATTGATCTGCTTTTGCAAAGAGTTGGCCGTGTTTGGCGTCATCAAGTCAATAACGCTGTTCGCTCCAAGTTTATTAAAACACCCACACTAAATGTCTATCTGCCTTCAATGGATAAAATTCCCGAGGACTATGGAGAGTGGTTTGGTCACGGTGAAATATTTATCTACCCCTCACATCTACTGGCTGTAACAACTCGCTTGCTTTGGGAGAGGAATGAGGAAGTAAGTGGGGGTGGCTTTGCCATTCATATTAATAGCGATATGGATACATGGATCAATAAAGTGTATGCCGATGTTGATCAACAAATAACCTGGCTTGAGCAGGAATACGACAAGGCATTTGAATTCAGGCTGGATAAGCGGACGCAATATACTTTGGCTAAAGAAATGATGTTTGATGCGGATAAGTCGAGCGTCAGGGCTCTATTAAAGTACACGAATAGTGAAATTGAAAACGATGACATTGTCCTCAGCACGCGTTTAACCAGTGTCAGCGTTCAATTGATTTTTCTTGTTGATAACGGAGAAGGAGTGCTTGTTCCGGTAACAGAGTTTCCGTCCTATACACAAAATGTGCAAGCGCTTAAACAGAGGGTAAAGGAATATGCAGAATCAGAAGCGATTGATTGGCGAGCTGGAGAAAGGCTTAAAAAAGCAGATATTGCTCGCTTAAAACAGGCACAAATATCACTCAGTCACGCCAAGTGGGTGACGCACTTTAAGGAGCAAGAAGAGTGCTGGCCGTTTAGTTTTGTCGCTAAAGAAACCTGGCGACGTTCGCCAACACTGTTTAACTGTATTCCTGTTGTTTTGGGTCAAGACTTAACTTACTCCAATAGTGGGTTGGGAGCACTTAGGTTAGATCCTCGATTGGGGCTTATGGTGGATAGAAAAAAAGTTTAAAAGTGGAGTTTCCGGTTTTGTTAAAAGTGGCAGTAACACTGCGGAGCTTTGTCCAAAATTAATGAAATTGGTAAGCAATAATTGGTTTACTTACAGAGTGTGAGGGAATATGAAATACGATTTATTAACTGAAAGCTGGATACCAGCCCTGGATTTACAGGGGGTAACCAATGAATACTCAATACTATCTTTGCTTGAGGCAGCCCCAAAGCTAAAGCGGATAGTACACGAAAAGCCGCTTGTAGTGGCATCGGTACAACGCTTGTTACTGGCCATTTTGTACCGCAGTTACGGCTATCTGGAACCGGACGAGTGGGATGAGGTTTTTGCAGCTGGAGAGTTCGATGAGCAAGTCTCCAGCTATCTTGACTCGGCTGAGTGCGCAGAACGGTTTGACCTTTTTTCAGAATCAAACCCCTTCTTTCAAACAGCAAATTTCACGAAAGAAAAGGGCGTAACAACATCGGTCAAAAAGCTCTCGCCTGATCTGGCGAGCGGTAACAATAAAACCCTATTCAATCATATTGCTGATAATCATGAGTTCTCACTACCGGCAAATGAAGCCGCACTTCAGTTACTTGTTTGTCAGTATTTTAGCTTGGGCGGTGGGGTGAGTGGTAGTTCGGTGCAGTTTGGTAAGCACCCAAACCTGACCAATGCCCCATTAGTTGGCGGTGCAGTTGTAATGGTGGAGGGCGAAAACCTGTTCCAAACTTTGATGCTCAATTTACATATGCCAAAAAATGAAGAGTGGCTCGATCGTAAAACGGACCTGCCTGTATGGGAGCAAAATGAGCCTGAGCAGCCTCAGGCTCGTGAAATGCGAGGGCTGAGTGATTATCTTACTTGGCGTGCTCGTCATGTGCGTTTACTGCCCCAAAAAGATGGCAGCGTTGCCCGCATGTTCATAGCACAGGGATTACCTAATCCAAAAGAAATGGAGCAGGAGCCTTACTTCGCTTACCGTCTCAATAAAGAGCAAAAGAAATTGCCGATTAGGTTGAGTTTTGAACGAGCCTATTGGCGAGATACGGCTAACTTATTGCAATATGCCAGGTCGACTAAAGTGGGTATAGAGCCCACAGATTTAAGGCCCGCTGGTATCCAATTGCTTGCTGCGGAAGATAATGAATTAATTGATAAGCTTCATCTTAATTGTCAGTTAATTGGTTTAGATAATAACAAAGCCAACCCCTTATGTTGGTTTGACGAGCGCTTGCCACTTGCGATTAATTTGATCGAAAAAGACCAAGTACAAAAGAACAAGTACAGTGCACATCTGGTTAAAGGTCTGGAAACCGCAGAGGCCATTAATAGCCAGCTTATGGGGGCAGTAAGAACCTTTGCTTCTCATCTGTTACCAGATGGTGCTAGGGCACAAGATATTTCAACAAAAGTTGAGTCGATCAACCCTGCGCGTTTTTACTGGCCTAAACTCAATGAGTCGTTTGAACAATTTATTTGGGCATTAAGTAATAACAGTGAAGAGGCTAAATCTAGTTGGCGTACAGTGTGCAAGGAAACAGCATTTGCTGCATTTGAAGGTGCAACGCATAGCTGGTGTTATGGTGGAGTCAGAGCACAAAAGGGCCTGAGTATCGCCAAACAACAATTGGAAGAGTCATTACACGGGAGAACATGGCAGCGTCATGTTTACTGGAGTCAGGATACTCAAGAAATCATCAGGCAGTTATATCAGTGGGGCAATCCGGATTTCCCTAAAAGAGATATTCTGGCTGCACTTAGGAAGTCTCTGGATCTGCAAAAAGGCTCTCAACTGACAGCGATATCTTACTTAGGGCCATTACTTTCCAGTGAGGATGAACGCTCCAAAGTGCAGGCTTTTATTGCTGGTTTATTTGCAAGTCACGCCAAAGTGTATCAAGAAGCACAACACAGCAGTTTTGGTCACATTTGGTATCAAGCGGATAAAGATCAGCGCCGCGGCATGAGCTTTCGCTTTGAGTGCCTGCTGGAGGCAAAAGGTGAGCAGTTAAAGCAAACGCTGCGCCAGATGGTACAAATTCTAAAAAGCAAAGATATTGCCATTGATTACCGAACCCTGATGGAAGATCTCTATCACTGGGATAGCGATGACAAACGCATTCAACTTAAATGGGCCAGAGATTACTGGGCCAAACCAACTCAATCCGACGAGTCTACAGACTCAGCAGACGCGACAAATTAAAAAGGAGTTACCTTATGTCTTTTATCGAATTTCATGTATTACAGAACTTTGCCCCAAGCAACTTAAACCGCGACGATACCAATACGCCTAAATCTTGTGTGTTTGGTGGTTCACAACGGGCGCGGATCTCAAGCCAGTGTCAGAAGCGCGCAATTCGTACGCATGGGGCATTTAACGATGCTGTTGTAGAGCATCAGGGCGACCGCGCTGTACGCACTCGTAAGCTAGCTTTTAAGATTAGAGATTTCTTGGTTGCCAATGGCAAACCTGAAGATGCAAGTAATATAGTCTGTGAAAATTTACTTGGACTTGCTGAGCTGAAGTTGGTGCAAAAAGAAGAAAAACATAAGTTCAAAACTGAATACTTGCTTTACCTAGGGTTGAATGAAGTCGAAGCGCTAAAGAATATTGCACTTGAAAATTTTGATGAGCTAAATCAGGAGGATAAAAATAAGCTAGATAAAAAGCTCGCAAAACTAGTGGGTGAAGTATTTGGTAAGCATCAACAGGCTTTCGCCGCAGATATCGCACTATTCGGCCGTATGGTCGCGGACAACAACAATATCAATGTTGATGCGGCGTGCCAGGTGGCTCATGCAATTTCAACTAATATTGTTACGCCAGCCATGGACTTTTTCACTGCTGTGGACGACGAGTTGCAGGCGGGTGAGCAAGGCTCTGGCATGATGGGTGGCGTTTACTTTAACAGTGCCTGTTATTACCGCTATGCCCAGATCAATATTGATAAACTGGCTGCCAATCTTGGACAGGATAAGGAACAGGTGACTGGCGCGGTAAAAGGATTTTTCCGGGCGTTAGTTCAGGCGGTGCCTTCGGGTAAACAAAACAGTTTTGCGGCGCAGAATCCGCCAAGCTATATCAAAGTGAATGTGCGCAAAGATGGCGCGCCCTGGTCTCTGAGCAACGCATTTACTCAGGCAGTAATGATAGACAAGCCTGATGAAGCGGAGCTTGAGCAACAGTCAGCACAAAAACTGGAAATGTTCGCTAAGAAGCTTGCAGGTATGTATGGTGAATCGGGCTTTATTTTTGAGGGCCGCAGCACTTATATCGATAATCTGGAAGAGTATCAGGACAAAGACAGTGGCACCATTGCACAACTGGAAGCTCAGATGCTTGATGCACTGCAAGGTGCTTTGGAGTGTCAATGAGTACTTTGTTGATCCGATTAGCCGGACCAATGCAGTCATGGGGGCTAAAAAGTGCCTTTGAACTGCGCAACACTCAGCTTGATCCGACAAAAAGTGGTGTGATCGGTTTGCTGTGTGCATCACTAGGGCGTGAGCGAAATGAGCCTCTGAATGATCTTACTGCATTGCGAATGGGCGTGCGCATAGATAAACCAGGCGATCTGGCATTTGATTACCAAACGGCGCTGAATGTGGCAAAGGCTGACGGTGGCAAGCCGGATACGCAGTTGTCACATCGTGCTTATCTGGCAGATGCCGCCTTTTGGGTAGGCTTTGAAGGCGACGCGGTTTTGCTTAAAAAACTGCATCATGCTCTGTTAAACCCGGTCTGGCCACAATTTTTAGGGCGTAAGTCCTATTTGCCGGGCGTTCCCTTAGTTGATCCGCATAACGCCCGTGTTGAGCTGAGTTTAGAGCGGGCACTACAACAAGCGCCAAGAATGCAAGCCGAGCATGAAAAGGCAGACGGAACACCGGTGAAATACATCATAGACAGCGAGGCACAAGAAGGCACGGAGCAACGACATGACGTGCCACTGAGCTTTGAGATAAACCACAGGGCCTTTACATTTAGAAGCGTTAAAAGCAGTTGGGGGTTGGTGGATACGGAGGAAGTGCTATATGTCTGACAATCTCTGGCATGAAAGCCGATTGTATTTTGATCCTGATCAGGATGGAGAAGATTTAGGGTTTTTACATCCCGATGATCTATACAAGCAGCATCAGTGGGTATGGCGTTGTTTTGTTGAAAGCGAGCTGACTCAGGCTGACTTTATGTTTCGTGTGGATATGGCCCTGCCAGTACCAACAGTATTTATTCGCTCAAAGCGTCAGTTAAAAGAAGCGATTAAAAGCTGGAAAATAGTCACTCAAACACAGCAGGAACAGTTCAAAGAAGCAGGGCTGGTTCAGTTCTCGTTGCGAGCTAACCCAACGGTAGATATTACGCCAAAAGGAGAGAAAACTCGCCGTCACGATGTTTTGATGCATGCCAAAAAACAGGCTCAAAAAGCAAATAGTAATGTGAATGAAGCAGTCGATATAGCGGCAAAAGCCTGGCTAGACAGAAAGCTGCAAAAGGGTGGCCTGGAGTTGCTGACTCAGTGTATTGAGTTTAGCAATTACAAGCAGCACAAAGTGGTTAAAAAAGACGGGGCTAGGCCAATTCAGCTCAGTACACTGGATTATTTTGGCGTGGCAAAAATCACCGATGTGCAAAAACTGGAGCAGGCATTATTCAACGGCATCGGTCGATCCAAAGCTTTTGGTTGCGGGCTGATGTTGATCAAGCCGTTGTAATCTAATCTGTAAGGCGGGGAGACTCGCCTTTTTCCTAATTTTTTACTTAATTTGGGAGTGCAGGGAATGGCATTTCTTCCTTTAAAACCTATTCCAATTAAAGATCGTAACTCAATGATTTTTATCGGTATGGGGCGTATTGACGTGCGCGACGGCGCATTTGTTGTGATTGATGAAGTAAACGGTGAACGGATGCTGATTCCAGTGGGCTCTGTGGTGTGCATTATGCTGGAACCGGGCACCCGGGTGAGTCATGCGGCGGTCAAGTTGGCTGCAACCACGGGCACGTTGCTTATCTGGGTGGGCGAAGCGGGCGTCAGGCTATACTCTGCTGGGCAGCCCGGTGGTGCACGCTCCGATAAGTTGCTCTATCAGGCCAAGCTGGCGCTGGATGAAAACCTGCGGCTCAAAGTCGTGCGCAAAATGTTTGAGCTACGCTTTGGCGAACCGGCACCGGAGCGGCGCTCGGTTGATCAGCTTCGGGGCATTGAAGGCACGCGTGTACGCAAAACCTATGAACTGCTTGCTAAACAGTATCAGGTAAGCTGGCAGGGACGACGTTATGACCCTAAAGATTGGGCGAAGGGCGATGTGAACAATCAATGTATCAGC
Organism: Pseudoalteromonas sp. CO348; assembly: GCF_004208845.1. Lineage (NCBI taxonomy): Bacteria > Pseudomonadati > Pseudomonadota > Gammaproteobacteria > Alteromonadales > Pseudoalteromonadaceae > Pseudoalteromonas > Pseudoalteromonas sp. CO348. The sequence continues at coordinate 29,266 of NZ_SGPI01000040.1, forward strand.
GCCGCCACGTCTTGCTTGTATGGCGTCACCGAAGCCGCAGTGCTGGCCGCTGGCTATGCGCCTGCCATTGGCTTTTTGCATACAGGAAAGCCATTGTCGTTTGTGTATGATATTGCAGACATTATAAAGTTCGATACCGTGGTGCCTGTGGCGTTTAAAATTGCCAAACGGCGACCATAATTCCCCGATCGTGAAGTACGCATCGCCTGTCGCGAAGCGTTCCGTAAAGACAAGGTATTACCACGCCTTATCCCGCTGATTGAAGAAGTATTAGCCGCCGGAGAGGTAACACCGCCCGAGCCCTATGCTGACGCACAACCGCCCGCTATCCCTGAACCTGAATCCATTGGTGACGAAGGTCATCGCAGCGGAGGACCACTATGAGTATGTGCATGGTTGTTACTGAGGCAGTGCCACCTAGGTTAAGAGGTCGCTTGGCAGTGTGGCTACTGGAAATCCGTGCGGGTGTGTACGTGGGGGATGTAAGTAAACGCATTCGCGAAATGATCTGGTTTCAGGTCAGTGAGCTGGCGGAAGACGGCAATGCGGTTATGGCTTGGGCAACTAATACCGAGTCGGGTTTTGATTTTATCACTTACGGCGAAAACGCCAGAATGCCAGTCGATTTTCAGGGCCTGAGACTGGTGAAGTACACGCCCAGAGTAGATGATAGCCAGGGGGCAGATTAGCGAACGCCCCACTTTTTAATTCGATTTAATGCTCTTTAACAAGTTGGAGATTAAGATTTTTACCTCATAATGAGAGGTGCTTTTGTACCTAAAATTTTCGGTAACTTTTACTAGGTGATTTTTCTTTATTAAAAACAAGTATATAATTTTAGAGTGTTCCCCGTACGCACGGGGCTAAACCGCGTGTTAATGACAAAATCCTTAATGTAACGGAGTGTTCCCCGTACGCACGGGGCTAAACCGTAGTCGGGGCGCTGGTTGCCATAGCCAGCGCAGTGTTCCCCGTACGCACGGGGCTAAACCGTATTCACCAAATCTTGGGCTACTTTTGTGCTCGTGTTCCCCGTACGCACGGGGCTAAACCGTGACACGGGGCATCAACTCTGGCGCAATTGGTGTGTTCCCCGTACGCACGGGGCTAAACCGCAAACAGAACAACGATCTCAATACCAATCGAAGTGTTCCCCGTACGCACGGGGCTAAACCGGCCTGCTATATGGTTTTGAGTTTTCTGATAATGTGTTCCCCGTACGCACGGGGCTAAACCGTCCGATATTTTATACTCGCTAACACCTTCGTTGTGTTCCCCGTACGCACGGGGCTAAACCGACTAAAAATTTCGTTGGTGTAGCCTTAGCAGGGTGTTCCCCGTACGCACGGGGCTAAACCGTACCACGGCCTCAGCAATCTAGTTGCGCCATACGTGTTCCCCGTACGCACGGGGCTAAACCGCACACAGCTACGCGCTGAGACCATTCAGGCGCGTGTTCCCCGTACGCACGGGGCTAAACCGAGAGTGTCTGGTCTGGACTTAAAGATTTGTCCGTGTTCCCCGTACGCACGGGGCTAAACCGGGCTGACATAACCAGCATGATGAGCGGCGGCGGTGTTCCCCGTACGCACGGGGCTAAACCGGCAATAGAAGAATCAACAATAAGCTCTATAAAGTGTTCCCCGTACGCACGGGGCTAAACCGATGGTTAAAATTAAAAAGTATGGACAGTTTAGGTGTTCCCCGTACGCACGGGGCTAAACCATATCCCCTAGGCCAGAAATTCCTCTGGTTTTGGTGTTCCCCGTACGCACGGGGCTAAACCGTATCCCCTAGGCCAGAAATTCCTCTGGTTTTGGTGTTCCCCGTACGCACGGGGCTAAACCGAGCGTAGCCCAGTAACAGGCATCGCATGGCCAGTGTTCCCCGTACGCACGGGGCTAAACCGCCATTTGTCAGAGTGTTAGTGGGGTAGTGTATGTGTTCCCCGTACGCACGGGGCTAAACCGATTTCACTATACAATATGAGGAATAGCTATGTGTGTTCCCCGTACGCACGGGGCTAAACCGTCATTTCTAACATAGTGGACCATATACCCTTTGTGTTCCCCGTACGCACGGGGCTAAACCGTCACTCATCAAACAGGCCCTCCACGCTGTATTGTGTTCCCCGTACGCACGGGGCTAAACCGTCATGCTTGGTTTAGGTACTGGCTTACCGGCTGTGTTCCCCGTACGCACGGGGCTAAACCGGATGTTTTTATTTGGATTTTTGAGCAATTCATGTGTTCCCCGTACGCACGGGGCTAAACCGGTTACGCTTTGGGTTCCCTGTCAATCAGAGGTGTGTTCCCCGTACGCACGGGGCTAAACCGAATACTAATCAACAAAGGGTTGGAAACGATCAGTGTTCCCCGTACGCACGGGGCTAAACCGTCGTTCAAACTCTCTGCTGTCCACACCTCGTGGTGTTCCCCGTACGCACGGGGCTAAACCGCGTCGAAAAATTGTTACTAACATCCCTCTAAAGTGTTCCCCGTACGCACGGGGCTAAACCGATACCTAGTCCAAATTTAAATTTCCGCTGAAAGTGTTCCCCGTACGCATTCACTATCAAATCCCTGACATTGGTGTTCCCCCGTACGCACGGGGCTAAACCGCGTTCACCAAATCATCGCTGATACATGCATTTGTGTTCCCCGTACGCACGGGGCTAAACCGTTAAGTACGCTGTGCCCTCTGGATGGGATATGGTGTTCCCCGTACGCACGGGGCTAAACCGGTTGCTTGATTTAGTTGAGCAGCATAGCAATAGTGTTCCTCGTACGCACGGGGCTAAACCGCAATGAATGCTTCAGTGTGTGATATAAGAAGCGTGTTCCCCGTACGCACGGGGCTAAACCGGGGCACGCCCCTTAATAATCCCCTTCTTTTCTGTGTTCCCCGTACGCACGGGGCTAAACCGATGTTATCGCATCGTTCATTGATAAAGTAACAGTGTTCCCCGTACGCACGGGGCTAAACCGAACGACGGGGACAAGCATCGAGCTGATTGTTGGTGTTCCCCGTACGCACGGGGCTAAACCTGAGTTTTTCAGGTCTGAATCATGTGCTGTAAATCGTCCGTGAAGCAGCATCCCTCACGCATCCATGCGCTCACCTCAGCAGGCTGCGAAACGATGATGACTCCAGACTTCCTGCCTTTCGCCCTTCGGGTCAGCAGAGCTGTTCAAAAATATTCCAGATATTTTTGTCGGTCCTACTTCGCCCCCGTACGAACGGGACTAAATCGGAGTTATTCAGGTCTGGATCATGTGCTGGAATTTATTTATGAAGCTGTTAACCGGTGGCGACTTTGGACTTGCTCATACACGCTCCGGATTAAGTGATAGCCACCCTTGTTCGCCGGTTACTTATCTACATGGCCTAAATCACGCTCAGGATCTAATAAATCTCTCACTCTTCTTTTGAGCACCTTGGCTTCTGGAAAGCCATCATCTGCTTTGCGGCACCAAATTAACGTATCGTTGTAGTAAATTTCGAATACGCCTTTACTTGCAGGCGCGAGCGCAACTTGTTTTAAATCGTCGGAGAAAGTTGAAAGCAGCTCTTGTGCAAGCCAAGAAGCTCGCAGCATCCATTGGCAAAGCACGCAGTAATGAATTGTAATGATCGGTTTTTGCATGAATTTACATTAACTTGAAGATTGTGGTTGGATTTTAGCACTGTGATTTATGGTGTGGCTAGTATGAAAAAAACGGGGGTTACCCCCCGAAATTATCCAGGGAGACCTCAATCATAAGGTCAGACTTTAAGTTACGGGTTATTCACATAGTAACAACCCCTTTTGTGGTAAGTTGGGGGGGAGACGTGACGAAAATTAGGATTCTAGTGATCGTTTCTATATTGATCCAAAGTTGCGTTTAAATTATCAATCCAGCGTTGTCTATTTTTAAATTCTGATTGTATTGCCTGGCATTGAGTCGATGTTAGATCAGGATGCCAAATTGAGAATATAAGTACAATTCGGTCACGGTCGCTGCCATTATGTGCCATATGCAAATAGGAGTCATCGAAGATGGTGAGTTGATGCTCTTGCCATGAAGCACGCTCGCCATTGACGTCTAGGTAACAGTCATGGGGAATATCTATGGCTAAATGCACTGTTAAGCTGTGGTTCGAAAGGCCGTAATGTGGAGTGATGGTTTGGCCTTTGGCTAATTTAGAGTAAAACACTTCGTATGGAGATGCTGTTAAGCCATAACAAGGTACTTTCTCTAAGGCCTTTTTGAGTATAGGAAAGTGCTTTGACACTGAAACGTTTTCCACACCCTCTTTAAAAAGGGATAACGCTTGCCAGTTGTTACTGTTTGCGAGCATTGGAAATGCGCTTTCATACTCTTTACCCGACAAATAAGGCGTAAGGTGTGAAGATGCGCTATTAAACGTCTTGTGAAACTCTTTGATAATGTCGGGGATCGTAGCGTTAAAGCTTTCATACCATGCAAATTGCTCCGCGGGCCAGATAGGATGAGCACTTAGATTCGCAACGTAAAAAAGGTGTGGTGCTTGGGCTGTTTCAAAAGGTTTACTACTGTATTGCACCCAGCGACCCGACTCAATACTTGATGCTGTACCAAGGTTCTTTTCCATACACTGCCAAGCTTTTTGGAAGCGCTCAAGTGTTTGAGGGGCGGTACTATTGGCGAGTTGAAGGCGCTTAAAGCTGCCTGTGAGTGCTTCACATAAGGTGTAACATACGAGTGCTGTACTGTCTTCTCCCTTCTTCTCTAATAAATGTCCAAGGTAGAGATACACTAAGTAGTTTTTGGGTGCCAGAGTGAGGCAGTGAAAGTAGGCCTTTTCACTTTCAGGTAACGCTCCAATTTGCTCTAAAATTACAGCAACCCGATAGCTTAGTTCAGCACTTTGAGGATAGCTATCGATTAGCTTCGATAATAATAGTGGCCAACTATTTTGTGGCTCGCATTCGAGAATTGGCTGTAAAAGTGAATCTATATTGAGAGGTTGTGTCTCTTCGTTTGTCATTAAAGTGGTTTCTCTTTCTATTTAACCTGAGCTGCGGATAATTAATGCCTTTCTAGCAGCCAGTTTTAGCGCTAACTGCGTTGAATTCACTTCCAATAGCCAGCTATTGGTGCGTAAATTCGCCTTGTTTTCCCTAAAACTCTCTGGCTAGACAAGGAAAAACTAAGTTGTTCTTTAGAAACAATGAGTTTGAACATTCCTTATCCAAACCTCAGGTTATTTATTAAGAACGCCAATATCGAATGGCAAAGTCATTCGATAGTTATTACCCGTAGGGTTAAATGGCTGTGTTCCATGCCAAAAATAAGAGGGGAAAATCACGATTTGCCCTCGTTGGGGTTTTACGGTTTTGAATGGTGGAAAATCGTAGGGTGGTGCCAGTGGTGGCCGCCCAAACTCAATTACACCATTATTGCTATCGTCATTTGGCGTGTTGATATATAAAACTACACTAATCCAACCTGCGGGATGAATATGGCTTACGTGGAAACCTTGCTCCGTCAGTTTGACAGACCATGAGCCTGTAATGCATTTCTCTTTGCGTAAATGAGCTAAAAATGGATGCTCTGGATCTAAATCTAACTTATTAAGGCATTTATCTATATCTCGCAGCAGTTGAGTTCGCGCTTTAGAGATGATTTCGATATCTCTATTAAGCAAACCTCCTGAAATTTGTGAGCCATTTACTAAGGTCTGTTCACTTGGAGCTTGTTTACCTTGATGAAGTGTTAGTAAGCATGACTCCAATGCTTTAAGAAAGTCTTCAGTGTCTTGATAGCCGCCCGGAGCACTTAAGTTTGTGGTCAGAATAAAATCAGGGTTGCATAGAGCTTGGTGCTTTTGTTTATCTGTGGCTTGATATACTACGCTTAGCCAAGCTAAAGCAAGTTGTGATTTGGGCTGCGCTTGCAACACTTTTTCGAGCAGGGATTGTGCGGTACTGAACTCTCCAAGCTGGATTGCAAATTTTGCTTGCTCACATATCCTGTCGTAATTAATGACTATCTTATTGGCACTATCGAAATGCTCAAAGGCTGCATTTAGATCATTGTTTGTGGCCGCCAGACGCCCTCTTAACGCGAGTAATGTAGCGGAAGTATCGGCGTAACCTGACGTCTGGATACATTCCTCACATAACCTGTACTGATTGGTATTCCAGTAAAGTTCAGCTAGGCACTCTATGAGTTCTAGGCGGTTATTTGCTGACTCCATCGCGTTTAGTAAACTGGTAGCAAAAAGCTGATGCTGCCCACTTTGCCAATAAAGCTCGTTAATCGCTTTATGTATGATTGGATTGTATGGGGCTTGCTTTAATGCCAGATTGTAGGCTTGTTGTGCTTGTTCAAATTGACCATTTGCAAAAAAGCAGTCGCCGAGGTTGTAAAGCGGTTCATAGTGCTCAGGTGCTTTTTGATGCACAAATTTAAAGCATTGAATTGCTTGGTCAAATTTAGCCTGTAATTTATAGCAAAGGCCTAAATTGTGTATTGCCCGAAAGACAACCGGAGAGTGTTGGGGAACTTGTTGATAGTAACTGATCGCCTCACTGAGGTTTCCTCTTGTTTTTTCAACGTCCCCGAGTATTTTGGTGAGTTGTCCAGAATCATCTAGAGATTGTCCTTTGAGTGCCCACTCACTTGCCAAGTCGAGCCGGTTTTGTTCAAGATACAGAAGCGACAAGTTTTTAAGTAAATCTAGATTTTTGGGCTCAGCTTCATACAGCGCAAGGTAATGGGCCTCTGCTTGGTGTAAATCACCCGATAGCCAGTAACATTTGGCTAGATGAGTTAAGATTTCAGTTTTAAGTGGAGCGAGTTTAGCTGCATCACTTAATGAGGTTATTGCGCTTTGCCACTCGGCTAGTGATTTATAGCAAATTCCTAAAAGGTAATGCAGATCGGGGTGAGGCGAGTCAGTAAAAGGCTGTAACTTAGTTAACGCTTGTTGATATTGTTTTTGTTGGATCAATTTGAAAGCATCTTGAACTGCAATAGTAATTTCGGGCGCTTGCTTCATATTATATTTTTCTTAAACGGTCAATTAGACTGAGCTGCATACTTTTTATTTTAGCCAAACTCGACTTAGTTGCGAGTAAAGTGTTGTTATTTTGAAGTTTTGCTGGTTTCTATCAATTTTTCAGTAAACGCGATGGAAAATTTAGTAACTCACTGTAGATAAAGGACTTAATACAGCAACAACAGAAAAGGGAGCCGAAGCTCCCTAGTCTTTCAGTATCAACTGATTAGAACGTGTACACAGCACTCACGAAGTAACGTGGGCCAATTACGTCATACAACTCTGGGAATGTATTTGCTTGTTGTTGAGCATCACCTAATGGCGTTGGCTCAGTGTCTAACACATTTTTAATACCAAATGTTGCTTGTACATTATCTGTGAAGTGGTAGCTTGCACTAAGGTCAAGATACCATTCTGCTTTAGAAATTGGAGCGATTTCGTTAGTGCCTGAGTCGTCATCAACTTCGCTCATGTAGCGGGCTAGAGCTGTGATGCTTAAGTCGCCTGAAGTCCAAGTAAAGCGGTTATTACTTTGGAACTCAGGACGTGGCGTACCACAGGTATTACCGAATTTACCTTCACAGTAATTTGTTTCAGTGAAACCAACACTTGGCGTTCTAAAGAACTCATCTAGGATGGTATTCTTAGAGTTAATGTTCAGGGTTGAACCATTCTCACCAATTCCAAAATCAAGCTCTGTGGTCCAGTTGAAGTTAACGTCATAACCTTTTGTGCCTAGCGACGCGATGTTCGCGTTAAGCGCTGTAACAAGGTCAACGTTACCGTCAGGACGACGAGTAATTGCTTGACAGAACTCTGAGTTAGGATCTTTAAGTTGGTTGTAACAAATATCTAGAATATTGTTTACGCCACCACCTAGTACATCGATAGCATCATCAATTGTGATATCAAAGTAATCGATTGTAATGTCAAAGTTTTCGGTCGGTGTAATAACAAGACCTAGAGTAACCGTTTCTGATGTTTCTTCTTTCAGGTCAGGGTTACCACCGAAGCTACCTTCGATTTGCGCGTTTGCTTGTTCAAATACACCTACTTGAGAAGACGCAACACCGTGAGCCTCACAAAGCGCTCTATCAGTTTTTCCTTCTTCAAAACCGTCTACGCTACATGGATCAGTTGCGCTTGGGAAACCATTTGCAGCGCCCTGGAATAGCTCGGCGATGTTAGGCGCACGTACAGATTCTTGATAACCAGCTCGGAACGAAACGTATTCGTTTACTTTCCAGTTTAACGTGGTTGCAAATGAAGAAGCATTACCAATGTTTGAGTAATCAGAAAGACGTCCCGCAAACCATAGTGTAATGTCTTCAGCAAATGCCGCATCAGTTACTAATGGAATATCAATCTCTGTGAAGATTTCATCAACACTATAGCTACCAACTGTTGGTTCACCAGCGTTAAAGCCCAAAACATCACCAGATGCTAAGAATTCATCAGGGCGGAAGCTTGAATCATCAAAACGGCTTTCGTAACCAATTACGAAACCTATAGGCATGTCAGCAGATGGTACGGTAAATGGTAACTCACCAGCAAAATCGATGTGGAAGATTTCTTGTTTGATGTTTGTTACGTTAGATGCACCAACATTGATAAAATCAATCGCAGCCTGTGAAATATTACCTTCACCGAATATGTTCAATGGTGCACATCCACCAGATGTGTCTTGACATGCGCTACCGTCATCAGTAACTAAAATAGCTTGTCTGAAACGCGTTTCAGAAACGTCATTATTAAGTAGATTAGAGCGGTCTAGTTCAGAGCGGCTGTAGTAAGCATTGTATGCCCAGTCACCGATAAAGCCATCTACACCGACCAATAAACGCATCGCATTACGTGTATCAATCGCTTGGCGTGGACCGTTTTCAACCATACGACGACCGATTGTAGCGAATGTAAAGTTACCATCGGCGTCAAGTTGACTAACCATGTTGCCAGTTGGTTCACCTTCAGCATCAAGTTCAGGTACTAATGCTTTCATTGCAGCTTGAACATCTGCACCGAAGAATGGACTGTCAGGGTTAACTACCAAGCCATTAACGAATGCAGGAGTTGGAGCTAGCTGTTGCGGAACTTCGTTGCGGATGAAAGATAATTCGCTATATAAGCGAGTTTCATCATTGATGTAATAGTGTGCAAAAGAGTTAAGTGTTAGACGCTCTTGCGGTAATTGCAGGTAGTTATCAGGGGCATAGTTGAACGCGTCTGATGATGTATATGGTAGGCCTTCACCGTTAGGACCAAAACGGCCTAAAGTTGTACCGTTAGGAAGCGTTGGACCTGCGAATACACGAGTGCCAGGGATACCTGACGAACCACCAGGTACTAAACCTGTATCGCCTTCAGTGAGTGTTACGCTAGTAAAGTCTCTGTCGCCTTGGAAGATTGATTCACGTTTGGCGTAACCGATATAAACAGTAGCGTTACCTTTACCGTCGGCAAAGTTTCCACCCAAGGTAAGGTCAGTGTTGAACTTTTCCCCATCGCCTTCTTCGGTGATGTCGTATAACGCAGAAATTTCAGCGCCTTCGAAGTCGTCTTTCAAACGAAAGTTTACAACACCTGCTAGGGCATCAGAACCGTATACCGCACCTGCACCACCGGTAATGATGTCTACACCTTCAATAAGAGACGCTGGAATAGTGTTTAAGTCGACAACACCTGTTTGTGTCGCTGGTACCCAGCGGCGACCATTAACAAGAACAAGAGTGCGCTCGTTGCCAAGACCACGTAAGTCTACTCGAGCGGTACCGTCACCAGGGTTATTTGAGCTTGGGCCGAAAGAAGGAACTGTTAGCGGCAGTTCGGCAAGCTTTTGCTCAACGTTTAAGTTTCCCGACATGGCAAACTCAGAACCGTCTAGTTCGATAACCGGTGTTTTCGCAGTTAATGCGACACGCTGAATACGAGAGCCTGTAATAGAAATTCTTTCGACTTCTTCATTAGCACCATCAGCTGTTTCCTCGGCTGATGCTTGGATACTTAGACTTCCACCGATTAGGCACGCGGAAGTGATAAGCATACTTAACTTAGAACGCTTGAATTGTTTCATGATATCCCCTGATAGGTTTGTTTTAGATACCCTCGGTAAGTTTAATAACTCATCACAAAGGCTTATTAGTATCACGACGAAGTTATGACGGAAGCTTGGAATATGCCAGTTGAGATACGTAAGGCGATGGGAATCAGTGACGACAGGCGAGAAAAAAAAGATCAAATTTAATTTGCAGATTACATAGTAACAATCTATAACAATAATATGTTAACTATTGTGAAATAAGATACAAAGTATTAGTATCCTTGTTAACCTATTGATGTGTTTAAGGTGATGAATGAAAAGAGTGACGATCTCTATTCCTAGCTATTTATCTGAGCTTGGCGTCGAAATAAGTACAAAGTTAAAAGAAGTCGCAGTTTGTTCCCAGTTTGTTTATTATCAAAATATTGTTGATGTTTTGGAAACTATTGAAGTGGGTGAAATCGACTGTTTGTTAATTGATATTTCACATGATACTGACCTGAGACAGCAAGAATTAATCACCAGAAATTTTGACTCTGTGCCAACTATTAAAATAACGACAGATGTTAAATTAAATGCTTCTACAACAATGAGTGTTGATGGTAAAGATACGGAAGGTGCTCTGATCACCAATATTCTTCAGCTGGCATTCTCGCACTCTAAAGAAGCTTCATTAGAATATGTCCCTAATCAAAGATTGATTGTAAAAGACTCGGGGCACATTCATGTGATAAAAGTGGAAGACTTAGCTTGGGTTGGTGGTGCGGGAAACTATGTCGAGCTTCATATGATCAATCGGCAGCGCTCAATCTTGCATAGGGACACGATGTCATCAATGGAAAAAAGTCTTAAAACCTTTGGCTTTTCTAGGATCCATAAGTCTTCACTCGTTAATTTGAATGCTATCAGTGAACTTAAGACAAGAGATAATGGAGATTACGACGTTATTCTAGAAAACGGAGATTCACTCCACCTATCAAGACGTTATAAACAAAACTTATCTTCTCTTTTACAGCCAACATAAACTGACTGTAGCGTCAGCTTACTCCCTTGGCAAAATTTACGAACTCGCTGAAGATAGAGTCTTTAATTAATCTATCGGGTGTGAAAGCGTAATAGTTTTGATACGTACTTTCTATAGTGCCAATGAGGCAGACATCATAGTGCCGTTGCAATTCTGATTTTATCGAAAGTGGGGCAGGAAAAATGCCAAACCCCTGTTGACCTAATGCCTTCATCAAGGCACTGTCATCCACATGACCTGCGACTTTGATTTCTATATTTTGCTCTTGTAGCCAAAATTGAATCGAGTTCGTTACTGGGCTGTGTTTCGCTGGAAGAATGATTGGTTGCGCTTGTAATGACTTTGGGTAGTTTGCCCTAAGTTCTTCACAACAAGAAATTGAACCATAAAAGCCAATCTGGCTCTTTCCTATTTCGTGACAAAATACTTTAAATGGCAGATTACTATCAAGTGGTTTGTCCGCTAGTACGATATCGAGTTTATGCATCGCCATCTGAGCCAATAATTCAGACTGCTGACCATCAATACAGTGCAAGTTGGCAACTTGCTCATTTTCTATCAAAGGCGCAAGCCATTTTGATACTAAGGATTTTGGAATGGCATCTGAGATACCTACTTTTAATGTGCGATGTATGGCTGTTGCACCATCTTGTGTTGTTTCTAACCATTCTTTGGCAATCGAAAACATATCGTCCGCATACTGCTTGGTCAAAATGCCGAAGTCAGTCAACCTGAGTCCTCTGCCCTCTCTTATAAATAAAGGTTTCCCCAGCCGATCTTCTAAGCTTGATAGCTGCGCGCTGATGGTTTGAGGCGTCAAATGAAGGACTTTACTTGCACCTGCGATACTGCCTTCATTGCTTACTTGCCAAAAATAGTAAAGGTGATTGAAGTTTATGTTCATATTGTTCGTAAAAATCTTTCTTTTAGTTAGATATAATCAGCTTTTATCTTTTATTGAACATTAGTAGATTTGATCTCATGGCGCAAGTAGAAGTTGAGAGAATGTAGCGGATAGCGTAAGCGTTTTTAATTCGAGTCATTCTAAGTTTTCAACAAAGTTATATGTGATGCGATTGTCTGAGGTAATGATGAAATTGAACCTTGTTGGTGTAAATGAGCCGATAGCGGTGTCAAGTAAAGTGGCTTTTGCTAAAACAATAAATGAAGCGTTGTGCGGCTATGCAAACAATATTCGAAAAATAAATGTACGAATTGAAAAACAGGTGGACAAGCAGATTGGCAAGTTTACCTTATGCCAAGTTGAGCTTTTATTACCCGGATTACCAACGTTAAAGGTCAAGGCAAAAGGTAAAACTTTGTTGCAGGCATTAAATCGGGCATTGAGCAACTGCAAGCAAATCTTAAAACAGAATTATTTTTAACTCGGTTAGTTTTCAGTACCGAGTGATTCCATTCCCAAGCACTTGCAGCGGCAAGGAAGCCGCGCAATTTTTCTTAAAGATCGTCGATAAATTACCGATATATAGGTCAAAGGAAATCATATTGGCCTAAGACAATGAACGTGAACTTTTTAATTCACTCACCAGCTCAATCAACCACGAGTCAGATGGAGCAGAAAACCAAGGTTGAAGAAACGACAGAATCTAAACCACTCAGACTATCAGAAAAAGATATGTCTAAGTTATCTGGAGAAGAGGTAAGAGAGGAGCAGGAAGAAGCAGCACTACCACCTCACATTCAAAAAATGGTTGAAAAGCTAGAAGAGCTCAGAGAGAAAATAAAAGAAGAGCAAAAATTACTCGAAGAGCTAAAAGCAAATAACGCTTATTCAGATGAAATGAAAGCGGAGCTAGTTACACAAAAACTTGAATATATTTTACGTATGCAGAATCAAGTTATTGAATTAACACAAAATATCCAAAAAGCTTTAAAAGAAGCTGGGATAACTGATCCTGGCATCTTGCTTAAAGCGTTAGCTTAAAAACCCAACCAACAATATTTTACCTTGTGCCATATTTGGACGTTGGCAACATAAATCTATGCGCATGTTTGCGGCGGACTTATACAAGCGTTTTAACTTAGGAAAAGGCTTAGTGACCAACTGTAGGGTTTTTACTCTAAGGCTCCTTCTGGTTATGCCGTCTAGAAATGCATAAGACGTAGAGTTTAGTGCTGAGTGGCAGGCGCTTAACATGTCGTCTGTTATCTGATGTTGATGAATCGCTTCAAACCCAGCTTGATCAGTTAAATTCCCTGTGGATGCGGCAAGCACACAGACCGAATACACATCAAATATTCCGATTGCGCGAACTTTCTGGCTGCTCGGATCTTCGTATGCGACCATAACACACGGAAGGTTATCGGGATTATATTCCATTTGATGCACCTGATAGAGTCTCAACTCTGTATCAATATGTTTGTTCATTAGCTTTTCAAGTTGCCCAACTTGAGGCAAGGGCACGCCTTTATGTAGCGTATGAATTTCTCTCGTTTTGCTGCTTTCTTCTGCGGCTTTGACCAGCGGCATGATTTTGTTATGAAGGTCGTCGTCAGCAAACGGCTTTGACAGTACAAACGCGGCACCATAGTCAAGGGCGAGCTTAATTTGCTCACGATCGTCGACAGTCGTTACCATCGCCATGGTGACATCAAGCTGTTTTTGTTTGATTGCTTTGACGAGAGCGAGTCCTGAAATATCGGGCATATGCCAGTCGGTCAATACAATATCTGGATGCCAAGAACCAATAATCTTTAGTGCTTCTTTTGCACTTTGTGCTTTCTTTATCAACAGCTTACGATATCTAAAACGTACTAAACCGCGACGAATAATCTCAAGTGTTGCGGCACTGTCATCCACGAGCAATATCTTCACACATTACCACTTTATTGAAAAATATAGATTTATTATAGGCACGATTTTTAACCAATACTAAAATGAAAGTAAGAAAATAATGAGTGCATAATATGTTTCTAGGCAAACTACCAGTCGATGTATTTATCTATATGGCGGTGAATATCGGGCTACTGATATTAGTTTTTTGGTTTTATATTTTGCTGTTAATCCTTCGAGAATTTAGATTGTTTGCAAAGACTGCTGGTGGAGCTGGGACATCCAACGCAGAGCAACAATATCTGCTTCAGCACTGTCGCGATGCAATTAACAAGTCAATGAAGTTTGTCGAAGATAACCAACACACCATTCAAGAATTGGCTAACTTACAAGTTCACTTAGAACAGCAACTAGCTGAGGTTAAACGCTCAACACAGGATCATATTTCGCCAGAAGAGCAAACCCGCATGGATGATTTAAACAGTCAGTTGCTTAAATCGCATCGGCTAATAAAAAAACTTCGAGGAGATTTGTCGAAAAGTTTAGAGCGACTTAAGCAAACGAGAAGAAAGCTATATGACCAATATGAGTCTACAGAGGAACTACAAAAAGAAAATGACACATTAAAGCAGCAACTAGAAGCCTCTAAGTCTGTGGGAGGTACATCCGAGCAAGAGCTAGAGCAACTGGTCGCAACCTTTGAAAAAGAGCGCCAAGATATGTCTCAAACTATCAATGAATACAAAAGACAAATTGCCGAACAAAGCCAGGCTCTGCAACAGCTAATGGTTCAAGAACAAGAGGTTGAAGATGGTCCAAAGTTGCAAGCTATTCAAAAAGAGTTGGAGCAAACCCGAGATGCACTTGAGCACTTGTCCAAAGAGAAAAAATTTATAGAAAGCCGATATTTGGAAGTCGTCAAGAATCAAACCAAATAGTTAACAAAGTGTTTTATTTTTCGTGACATTAGTCTTGAGTTTGTGTAAGGTTTAGGCACTCACATTACCTGTTTTGCTTTTTATCTTTTGAGATTTGCTTCACTTGAAAAGTGGCGAGAAAGATACACTTGCTCGGTTCCAAACTCTATCAAGTGACGTTAACGCTAGTTGAGCTAATAGCTGTGAAAAGTACTTGTAAAGTGCATATTTCTCAATAACTAAGGCAGTGGTAAAAGGATTATTTCATGGCCTATATTTCAGATACGAGTGCTCAAGACTCTGAGGTTGAAAGACCTAAAAAAAATAAAATATTGATAGCGGTAGTAAGTATTCTGATATTAATTACTGTTTTATTTTTTGCACCAATTGTTGAGCAATGGGCAAGTGGTCAAACAGCAGTTTCAAGCGATAAAATTCATATTTCAGCAGTTAAACAAGGTGACTTTGTTCGCGATATTTCTGTTCAGGGAAAAGTCGTCGCAGCACGGCGTCCGACAATATATAGCCCTGCTCAAGGGACTGTGACCTATTTGGTCGAATCGGGAGATAGCGTTATTGAAGGTCAAACTCTTGCCGTAATAGATAGTCCGGAGTTAAAGAGCGAGTTTGCACAGCATCAAGCTAAGCTAAATCAGTTAGATACTGAACTTCAGCGACAAATCATTCAAGCTAAAAAACAAGACTTAGCACAGGAAAATTATTTAGGTAAAGCTACCGTTGTATTGAATGCTGCTAAGCGTGAAATGCGTCGCTCTGAAGATGGTTTAAAAACTCAAGTTGTCAGCGATATTGATTATCAAAAAGCCAAAGATGATCTCGAAAATGCGCTTCGAGAATACCGCCTGGCAATTAAAGAAGTTGAATTGCAAAAAGAAAGTCAGAAGTTTGAGATTCGGACCAAAGAGCTTGAACTTGAAGCACAAAAAGTCAAAGTAGCAGAGCTTGAAAGGCAAGTCGATGCGCTTAAAATTGTCTCACCAGTAGGGGGACTCGTTGGTAATTTAGTAGTCGAGCAAAAAAATTCAGTGGCTAAAAATCAGCCACTATTAAGCGTGGTCGATCTCTCCAAATACGAGATAGAGGTGCAAATACCTGAGAGCTATTCAGATGATTTAGCCTTAGGAATGTTAGCCGAGGTGAACCTCAATGGTGATGTTTATAGTGGCGAAATCGTTGCCATTTCGCCTGAAATTGAAAATGGCCGCGTTGCCGGGAAAATCCGATTTAGAGACGACACAATTCAGGGATTAAGGCAAAACCAAAGGTTAACTAGTCGAATTGTACTCGAGCAAAAAGAAAATATCGCCTACCTACCACATGGTCAATATTTAGAAGCGTACAATGGACAGTTTGCTTATGTAGTAAAAGAAGGCACGGCCGTCAAAACGCCAATAAAGATTGGACTGAGAAGTATTGGACAAGTAGAAGTACTATCGGGGCTTAATATCGGCGATCAGGTTATCACCTCTGACGCGCGGATCTTTAAAGATGCTCCCAGTGTGAAAATAATTCAATAAAGGAGCTGCAACATGCTATCCATGCGTCATCTATCAAAAGCTTACTATACAGACACAATAAAAACTCAAGCTTTGCAGCCATTTGACTTGAGAATAGAGCAAGGCGAGTTTGTCTCCGTTATTGGCCCGTCAGGCTCAGGCAAAACGACCTTTCTAAATATCACCGGCTTATTAGAGGATTTCTGCGATGGCAGTTATGAGCTGGATGGTATTAATGTTGAAAAGTTAAGTGATAAAGCCAAGTCAAAGCTGCGTAACGAAAAAGTCGGCTTTATTTTCCAAAGCTTTAACTTAATTCCTGAGCTAAATCTTTACGATAATGTCGACATGCCCTTACGCTATCGCAAATTATCATCAAAAGAGCGTCACGAACGGATCATGGATGCGTTGAATAAAGTGGGTCTTGCATCACGCAAAGCGCATTACCCATCGCAACTGTCTGGAGGTCAGCAGCAACGGGTAGCAATTGCTCGAGCGATTGCTGGTAAACCGTCCTTTCTACTCGCCGATGAGCCAACGGGCAACTTAGATAGTAAAATGGCCGATGGTATTATGGAACTGCTCAAAGATATCAATGCGCAGGGAACAAGCATTGTGATGGTGACTCATGATGCTCAACAAGCGGCAAAAGCTCAGCGTATTATTGAAATCCGTGATGGTATGTTGAGCGAGAGAAAGAACTACGATAAGGCCATTGCTTAAGGATAAGTTATGTTTAGTTATTATCTTAAATTAGCGCTTATCTCATTGCGGAAAACGCCTTTTTTATCATTGTTAATGATTATGACAATCGCGATTGGAATTGGCGCAGCAATGACTACTTATACAGTGAGTTATCTGCTACAAAAAGATCCGATCCCTACAAAAAGTGATCGCTTGTTTAATGTTCGATTGAATAGCTACGGCCCAGATAAGCCGTTCAATATTTCCCAAGGGAAAGAAGTTCCACCTTTTATTCTTACCTATCAAGATGCAATCAATCTACAAAAAGCAAAACAGGGCGTTAATCAAACACCTCTTGGTAGTTTCAAAATGATGACTCGCACCACAGAGCAGTCAATCACTGAAGCAAAAATGACCTCAATTAGAAGTGCATACCGAGACATGTTCACCATGTTTGAGGTGCCGTTTAAGTTTGGTGGTGCATGGGATGAGATTGCCGATCAGGATGGGCTGCAAGTTGCGGTGATCAGTAGCGAGCTGAATGATAAGTTATTTGATGGAGAAAACTCCGTCGGTAAGTCATTGCTCTTAGGAGATTTACAGTACCGAGTGGTTGGTGTTACCGACGATTGGTATCCTATCCCCAAGTTTTTTGATTACAGAACTCGTGCTTTCAACAAACCTAGAGACGTTATTGTCCCATTCCAAGCGCAAATTAATAATAAGTTGTGGACAGGCTCCGACGTGTCTTATCAATGCTGGAAAGAACCCGCTGATGACTCATTTTCGGCAATTTTAGCATCTGAATGCGTATGGGTCTCCTACTGGGTTGAATTAAACTCCGCGTCAGAGCGTGATAATTACATGGACTTTTTGGTTAATTACTCGATGGAACAAAGAGAGTATGGTCGCTTTTTACGAGAGCCTTTACATCAATTATTTAATGTGAAGGAGCAATTAATTGAAAGAAAAATTATCAAAGATGATGGCAATGTAGCTGTGTGGCTTGCATTCGCATTTCTTGCGGTTTGTCTGCTTAACTGTATGGCAATGATGGTCGCAAAGTTTCATGGTAAAGCTGGTGAAGTTGGGCTTCGTAGAGCGGTTGGAGCTTCTAAACAAGATATTATCACTCAGTTTACTGTTGAGACCTGTATTATTGGGCTCTTGGGAGGGATACTTGGGCTATTACTTGCGCAAATTGGTTTGAGTATCACTGCGCAATTATACAGCCATCTTTATGCTGAGATGCTTGAGATGACCGCAGGTATAGTCATCATGACGATTGTATTGGCTGTGGCGAGTGCTGTGACTTTTGGTTTGCTACCGACTTTACATGCGGCAAAAGTACAACCATCTAGTCAGCTAAAAAGCCTGTAGGAGCGTGACCATGAGAGATTTATTGCCAATTTTAAAAACCTTAAACAAAAATAAGACTTCTCCGCTACTACTCGTTTTGCAAATTGCGCTTACATTTACCATTTTGGTTAATGCCATTTATATGATGATACTTAAAGAGCAAGAATTGGTGCAACCGACAGGGTTAGCCGAGAGCCAGTTGTTCAGCTTTAGAACTCATTTTGAAGGCAGCGATGAAGAAAAAAATGCAGCTCTTGATACCGACCTTGCCGATATCCGTGCACTAGCCAGTGTTGAGAGTGTAAGTACGATCACGAGTATGCCGCTTACTAACTGGGGCCGTTCACTAGATGTTGGTTTAACCCCTGAGGAAGATGAAAGGATAACTCACGCAGGCTACTATGGTTCGGATGACACCATTGTAGATACGCTTGGACTGCGAGTGGTTGCGGGTAGAAACTTACAACATAATGATGTAGTACACACGTATTTTGATGGCCATACGGAATCAGCCAGCGTGTTAGTTTCGCAGGACTTGGCACATAAAATTCGTCCTAACGATTGGCGCAGTGTGATTGGAGAAACTATTTATGTTGAATCGGTACCGCAAAAGGTTGTGGGTATCGTTGAAACTATGAAGTCACCTTGGCGGTTTTGGTACGCTTACGATATGACCGTAATAAGTTCGGTTAGAGAACATTATGAAGAAAGCATCATAGTAGTAAAAGCAAAGTCTGGTCAAAGAGAAATTGCAATGGATGAAGTTCAAGCCTTAATGCTTAAAAAGCCTGGCCGTCAACTTGATGCCTTTAAATCCTTCGAGCAAATAAAAACGGAAAATTTACAAGCAGATTATGCGGTGAGCCAAACGCTAAAAGCGGTGATCGCAGCTCTGGCGTGTGTAACTATGCTGGGGATCTTTGGTCAGGCAAGATACACCGTTTATAAACGTCGTAAGCAAATCGGTACTCGTCGTGCTCTTGGGGCAACTCAGGCCGACATTCTACGTTACTTTATGATTGAAAATGCGGTGGTGTCTTTACTTGGCATTGCTCTGGGCATAATCATCGCAATCACTGCGAATATTTATTTGGTTAATTACTTTGGGCTTACCAGTGTACCCAGTGATTATTTGATTGCAGGTGCGGTAGTAATGTTGCTCGCAGGTCAGTTGGCGGTTACTTACCCTGCTGTGGCTGCTGCAAGAGTGCCACCAGCTATCGCAACTCGAACAGCATAGCTACACGCTAACCACTGCTATTTCAAGCCTTCCGTTACTTTGCTAAAATGGCGAACGGAGGCTTGAAATTACTATGCTTAAAATCTCAAATAATGTCACTCTAGCAGAGTGGGAAATCGATATTTCCGCTATTCGCGCCCAAGGTGCGGGTGGGCAAAACGTTAATAAAGTCTCAAGTGCCATTCATCTTAGGTTTGATATCAACCGCTCAACACTGCCTGACTTTTACAAAGCGCGCCTGCTTGCACTTAAAGACTCTAGAGTGACCAAAGAGGGTGTCATTGTGCTTAAAGCTCAGAGCTTTCGCACCCAAGAGCAAAATAAGGAAGATGCCTTGGAGCGGCTAAAAACACTGATCTTAGAAGCCACCAAAGTTGAAAAGACACGCAGAGCAACCAAGCCAACAAAAAGCTCGCAAAAGAAACGCCTGAATCAAAAGAGCAAACGTGGCCAAACCAAATCACTGAGGGGCTCGGTGAACTGGTAAGTGCTTAGTTGTTAGTAATGTAGTTTCTTAATTTTCCCGCCAATGTACGGCAAACTGAATACAAAACTCATTCGATTTAAAGCTGTTTGAACAAGTCATTAACCAGATATGTAAACGTAACTGTCAATATTTTCTCTTAAACATTAGATTAGATGTAACTAATTTTAATTCCTTACATTTCAAAACCATAGTCCACATAGCCAAATTTTACGCAAAAAAGTGTTTGCTTTTTAGTCTGTAATGTTAAAAAGTAACAAGGTAATATTGTATTTTTGTTAGTAAGTAACATTTGATGTGTTGGGGCGTTTAGAGCACATCACTGTGTGGTAGGTTTTTGAGCTGTGGTGCTAGTGATGGCATTGCTGGCTTTTTCACTGGTTTTTAAAAAGAAGAAAGGAACAACAAAATGTCAAAACTAGTCACCGATATTGGTAAACATAACCCTAAACGAAGCAAACTGAGCCTTGCGGTTTCGTCTGTACTTTTTGGGCTTTCTCCACTTTGGGTTGCCGCTGAAACTGTGGGTCAAAATGACAGCGATGTCAAAACCTCGGAACAGAACGAAGCGGTTGAAGTCATTGAAGTTCGCGGGATCCGAGGCAGTATCAATAGCGCACAAAACATTAAGCGCTTCGCTGATACGGTCAAAGACGTGATCACGGCGTCAGATATCGGGGCATTACCAGACAAATCGGTGACTGAAGCGCTGCAGCGTGTGCCGGGTGTTACGATTGAGCGATTTGCATCATCCGATGACCCTAAACATTATGCTGATGAAGGTACAGGCGTGCTGGTTCGTGGCCTAGACAGGGTTCGCTCTGAGGTGAACGGCAGAGACGCTTTTAGTGCAAATCCGTCAGGCGGTTTGAGCTATGAAGACTTTCCTGCTGAATTGCTAGGCGCAGTGGAAGTGGTTAAAAACCAAACTGCAGATCTTATTTCAGGCGGTATATCTGGCACGGTAAACCTTATCACCCGCAAACCATTCGATTCTGATGAGCGGCTTATCTCGTTCAATGCAAAGGCCAATTATGGCGACTTTAGAGAAGAAGTGACGCCTTCGTTTTCAGCGCTGTTCTCCGACAGTTGGGAAACCAGTGCAGGTAAGTTCGGATTTTTAATTGCAGCTTCTTCATCAGAATATCAGACTCGAGGAGATGGTGTTGGCCTTGGCAACTTCCACTCTCGAGGCGATTCCTTTATTCCTACCTTGGATCAATGGGGTGGCATAACAGGTGTTGATCCATCATCGCCTGTGGATGGCCCCGCTTTACCTGGGCAACCAGCTGGCAGTGTATGGCATGTGCCTGTCGCTATCCATATGAGCACAGCAACCAATGACCGTGAACGTACCGGCTTAACCTCTTCACTGCAGTGGGCAAATGCCGATGAGACCATAGTTGCGACATTAGAGCACATTCGCTCAGAAGCATCTCTTGAGTGGAACGAGCGCCAAATAGGACAAGCAGCTCAAGGCTTTAAAGGTTTCATGGGGTCTTCACAAAATTGGACTGAAAATACGGAAAGTGGCCATCCACTCACTACAGATGATGGTTTTGTGACTTCCGGTATTGCACTTGGCGTGAGCCCCGAAACGCCATTCTTTTATCGTAGCCGCTGGAATTACAACGAAAATACCGTGAAGGACACTTCATTTAAACTAACGTTAAAACCAATAGATAGATTGACGGTTGATTTTGATTACCAGCGGATCGACTCCGACAAAGAAGTGCAAAACTACAGTATGTCGGGTCAAACACGGGGAAACCATGTCCACGTTGTCTCGCCTTATTTCCTCGATATGCGTGGCTCAAGGCCGACAGTAGAGTTTCTCAGTGACAATATTCTAACGGCAGGTTGGTCACCCAATGAAGATTGGAATGGACCTGTGCCTAACCTGTTTTTGGGCAGCGGTATGGAGCAGGTTGAGCGCAACACGGCAGAATCAGACAGTGTTAAACTGGATTTTAAGTATGAGCTAGACGGTCATTTCACGAGTGTCAGTTCCGGTTTTTATATGTCAAATAAAGACCTAACGGTGCGAGATACCGCTTACGAGGGCTGGTCTGCAATTGGCACCCCTTGGATCCAAGATGACCGAAATGCCGCCGCGGCGGTAAATCGTCCAGAATTATTTGAGCGCGTTGATTTTTCAGATTATTACAATGGTCAGGTATTACAGGGGCCGGTCAATAACTTCTTGTTCCCAAGCATGGAGCTGGTGAAAAACTACGCCGAGTCTTTGCGCCAAGGTTGTCGTGATGGTTGGCACAATGCCACCAACAGTGCGGCAAACAACGGCACATGCTCTGGCACTTATGTACCTTATGAAGACAAACCCAATCGCGTTGAAGGCCCATTCGCCGCACACAATATAAGTTCGACTAACGAGAAGCGTACTGAATTTTACATTCGTGGTGATTTTGACTTCGAGTTTCAAGACATTCCTGTGGTGGGCAATGTTGGCCTGCGCTACGTAAACTATCAACTTGAGTCTACGGGCGCTTTGGTGCAACCCGCCCTCATCAAACGTGGTGAAGAGGGGACATCACTTAATAATGTGATGCAGCAAGCAGAATATAAGCGATATTACGACATTGCTGGGGGAGAGTCTGAACTCAGTACCGTTGAAGGTACAGATTACGGCACTTTGCTTCCGAGCTTAAATTTGAGTTTTGGTGTATCAGAAGACGTAGTGGTGCGATTTGGTGCGTCAAAAGCGCTGTATTACCCAAATTTAGTTGATGCCAGAAATATCAGTATTCTTAACTTGGATTACACTCGCGTGCTACAAACTCCCGGCGCTGATTATGACGAGGCAACTAACCCCGTTGTTGGGCTAGACGATATCAGTCTAACCGCACTTTCTGGGAATCCATATTTAGAGCCTGAAGAAGCGATCAATACTGACTTAACTACCGAATGGTATTTCGCGTCCGCAGGTTACGTGACGGTAGGGCTATTCCACAAAAAGCTAGATAATATAATCCGTAGCCGCGCCTTTGATCTTGATGTGTCTTATGGCGGCGAAGATTATGATGTCTCTGCTTACGGCCCCGCTAACACGGGCTCTGGCACCATTCGTGGGATGGAGTTTTCCTACTCTCAATTCTACGACATGTTACCGGGAGCATGGAGCGGTTTAGGTTTGCAACTTAACTTTACCTATATCGATCAAGATGGACTTGAAGATCCAAATGAAGTCTCTAAAGGCACGCTTGGTTTCGATGAAAATGGTAACCCGCTGACCGATAATCGTAATACCTTCCGAGTGTTTGGAGGTTTGCCGCTACAAGGTTACTCAGACCAAAACTTTAATATCATCGGTATGTATGAATACGAGGACATTTCTTTTCGCCTTGCATACACTTGGCGCTCTGAGTATTTGCTCACACTTAGGGAATCTGAAGAGTATGTCCCTGCTTATGCAGAGGCGTCGGGTATGATGGACGCAAGCTTGTATTACACCATCAACGACCATTGGAAAGTGGGTTTTGAAGCCAGCAATTTATTGGATACGGAAACCAAAACCAAGTATCAGATGGACCAAGCTGGGACAAAAACGCAGGCACTCAACTTTACCACGGATAGACGTTTTGCATTGAGCGTCCGTGCGACTTTCTAATGTCAGCAAAGGCCAAGTGCAGCTTGGCCTGATACCAATCGCAGTAAGTCAATGTACTATTTTGACGTGGGGAACTAATGTTTAAACTCAAGGATTTGAATAAACAATGACAATATTAGCGAAAGGCACTGGCGACCCACTGCAACTAGAAGGTAGCGGCTGGGATATTCTCGCAGAGCAGGTAAGTTTGCCAGTTGCAGTGATAAAGCAAGACGCCATCAGCCACAACGCGAATTGGATGGCGAATTTTGCAAAGGAAAGCCAAGTATTATTGGCACCCCACGGCAAGACAACGATGTCACCAGCGCTATTTAAGCTACAGCTTGAACATGGCGCATGGGCCGTCACGGTAGCGACTGTGCCACAAGTTTCCGTGGCCATAGTCGCGGGCGCAAAACGAGTGATCTTAGCGAATCAACTTGTTGGCGAATATCATATGAAGCAAGTTGCAAACATGCTAACTGATACTGACGTTGAGCTCTATTGTTTTGTTGACTCTATTGCAAATGCCCATGCCTTAGGCACATTTTTTACCCGGCAGTCGCTGCGTATTTCTATTTTACTCGAGGTGGGGGTTGAAGGCGGTCGCGCTGGTTGGCGCAATCTTGCAACGTTAGTGCAGCTGGTCAATGTATGCCAACAATATGCTAGCTTAGAGGTAGCAGGCATCGGATTTTATGAAGGCGTGATCCACGGTGATAATGCCGAACAAAGGATCGCCACATTCGTTAGTTCAGTAATAAAAACAGCGGAAGATTTACGACAAAAAAACGTGTTTTCAAAGGCGTTACCTATTATCACGGGGGCGGGGTCTGCTTGGTACGATGTTGTGACAAAGACACTAAACAAAAGTGAACAGGCTCAGCAATTTCGATTTGTGATCCGTCCCGGCTGCTACCTTATTCACGATACCGGGATCTATCAGGATGCGCAGCAAGCTGTGTTATCACGGAGCAATCTCGCTTGCGATTTGGGGGAAAGTTTGGTGTCGAGCTTAAGCATATGGGCTTACGTGCTTTCGACTCCAGAGCCGGGTGTCGCGATAATTGGTATGGGTAAAAGGGATGTCGCATTTGATGCTGGCATGCCCACACCAGAGCTGATTTACTCTCCGCCGTCAAAGCAGCTGTGCTCATTAGACGGCGCGGTAAAGGTCGAAACAATCATGGATCAACATGCTATGGTAAGTATTGCATCTGGGTGCGAGGTACAGGTTGGCGATATGATCTGCTTTTCGACTTCTCATCCTTGCTTGACCTTTGATAAGTGGCGACAAATTGGTGTTGTCGAGCGAGATTGGGTGATCACCCAAACCATTTCTACCTATTTTTAATTGAGGCGAAGCTGTGGACATTATTAGCAAAATTAAGGAAGGTTTGGGGCACTTTAGCCCTGCGGAAGAAAAAGTTGCCCGGCTTATTTTGGCTGAGCTTAACTTTGCCGCAAGCGCATCCATTAGTGAGTTAGCCGAAAAAGCACAGGTCAGTCATGCCAGCATCACACGGTTAGCGCGCAGCCTAGGCTGTACCAATGTACGTGACCTTAAGTTTCAGCTGACACAATCAGCCGCAATTGGTGAGCGTTTTACAAATCCTGAGCCAATTGAAAAAGAAAAGATTTCTCATGTTTATACCTCTATTCAGGAGATCCTCACGCTCAATGCGGGACTCATCGATGAAGCGGTTGTGGAGCAGGCGAGTGAAGTGATTTGCGCCACACGTCATTGCTTAATTTTTGGGGTTGGTGGTGGTAGCAGCTTGATGGCACAAGAATGTCAAAATCGCTTATTTCGCTTGGACGTACTTAGTAATGCTCACTCCGATCCTATGATGATGCGCATGGTTGCGGCAACGGTGAATAAAGGGGATGTGGTGATTTGTCTCTCGCTTAGTGGTGTTTCTCCTGATGTGAAAGCGGCGGCGCTTATCGCCAAAGAGTATGGTGCCGAGATTATTGCTATTTGTCCAGTGAGCGACTT
This sequence comes from Pseudoalteromonas sp. CO348, assembly GCF_004208845.1. Taxonomy (NCBI): domain Bacteria; kingdom Pseudomonadati; phylum Pseudomonadota; class Gammaproteobacteria; order Alteromonadales; family Pseudoalteromonadaceae; genus Pseudoalteromonas; species Pseudoalteromonas sp. CO348. The sequence goes on from NZ_SGPI01000040.1 coordinate 54,954, forward strand.
AGCGGACATTGCCGATCACCACTTAGCCATCAAAACTCAAGAAAGTGACTACATATTTAAGCCCAGCGCTGCACGCTATGCCATGATGGCAGCGGTGGACATTTTGTCGAGCGAAGTTGCTATCCGTAATCAAAAGCGCTCAAGAGAAAAACTCCGACGGCTTAAAACCCAGTTAGATCAGCATCGAGATAAAAACAGCAATATGCCACCTGCCGATAAACGCTTTCCTTTGGGGGATTAATGCTGAGCTCATCTCTTTATGTTGATACCCTCATTCAAGGCGCAACGGTGTATTTTGAACCAAGCTCTGAAGCGCAAGTGGTGGATGTTGCGATTAGCAAAGACAAAATTGTTGCGCTTGGCAACTGCAACCATTTGCAAGCACAGCAATGCATCGATGCTACGGGCTTAGTGCTCGCGCCGGGTTTTATTGACGTACATACCCATGATGACCTTGAAGTGTTGCGAGGCCCGCATATGCTGAGCAAAGTGAGCCAAGGTGTCACCACCGTCATTGCTGGGAATTGTGGCATTAGCGCAGTGCCTTACTGTACAAATCAAGCGCCGCTCGACCCCATTAACTTACTCGGGGAGCGATCAGAATTCGCCTATCGTGAACTACAGGATTATCAACATGCCTTTAATAAGGCCGCTCCGAGTGTCAATTTAGCCATGTTAGTTGGTCATACAACGCTCAGAGCGCAGGTCATGACGGATTTATCTCAAGCCGCTAATGCGCAAGAGCTTGAACAGATGAAAACCTTACTGCACCAAGCGATGGTGCAGGGGGCGATAGGGTTTAGTACTGGCCTTGCTTATTACAATGCGAAGGGGGCAAGTCAAGCTGAAGTGAATGCGTTGGCCGAGGTTGTTACACCATTTGATGGTATCTATACCACGCATTTACGTACAGAATTTCAAGGAGTCATCCGAGCCATGGACGAAGCCTTTGCAACGGCAGAGCATGCCAAACTGCCGCTGGTTATCTCACATATAAAATGCGCAGGTAGAGAGAATTGGGGCAGAGCGTCTGAGGTATTAGCGCATTTTGAACAGCATAGGCAAACACACCTAGTGAGCTGCGATTGCTATCCTTACGCCGCGAGTTCAAGCACCTTAGATCTTAATCAAGTGACGGAGGAGACGGACATTTTTATTACTTGGTCGGAGTCTCATCCAGAACTTGCACAGCAAAGCTTGGCAGACATTGCTACGCAATGGCAAGTGTCTCAGCGTGAAGCAGCAAAGCGCTTGCAGCCAGCGGGCGCTGTGTATCACTGTATGCTGGAAGATGATGTGCAGCGATTTTTAAGTTATGAACACAGCATGGTGGGGTCTGATGGCTTGCCGTGCGATCCGCATCCGCATCCTAGACTGTGGGGGACATTTCCGCGGGTGCTAGGACATTATTGTAGAGAACAACAATCGCTGCCGTTGGCATTGGCTATCTACAAAATGACAGCGTTGCCAGCAGCGCGCTTTAAGCTGCGGCAACGTGGCAATATTCAAATTGGTTACTTTGCCGATCTGGTGTTATTCGACCCCAATCGGGTTCTAGACCAAGCAAGTTACAGTAATCCAAAACAACTTGCCTCAGGCATTGTGAAGGTTTGGGTGAATGGCAAGCTCAGCTATGTTGAGGGCGCGAATGCAGACACCATTGTCGATTTCGGCCGAGCAGGACGATTTTTAACGCGTCAAAACTAATAAAAATCAAAAAAATCATCAAGAGGTTAACATGACAATAAGAAGAATAGGTGCTGAAGGCGGTACGGGTACTGGTGGACAACACTTACCCTTTGCACGAGCGGTTGAAGCTGGCGGTTGGTTAAAGGTCTCGGGGCAAACGCCAATGCGAGATGGTGAAGTGGTTGAGGGTGGCATTGTTGAGCAGTCGCGTCTGACCATAGAAAACTGTATCGCGATTATGGCCGAGGCAGGTTATGGCCTTGAGCATGTTACGCATGTTTCTGTGGTATTAACTGACGCAAGATATTTTCAGTCCTTTAATAAGGTTTTTGCAGAGTATTTTTCAGCGCATCCTCCTGCGCGAATTTGCATGGTGGCCGACTTAGTCGTGGACTGTAAAGTTGAGGTCGATGTCACCTGTTACAAAGGCGAATAGACGTTATACGAACAACAATGTTCACAGGAGGAGAAGCATGACGGATAGTCAGCAAGTGTATTTGCTTATTTTTCTGTTGTATTTGTCTGCCATGATAATGGTGAGTTGGCTGGCATCTCGGTGGCAACGGTCAAATTGCGACTATTTATTAGCTGGGCGAAAAGTACCGCTGATGCTGACGCTAGGCACCACCGTTGCCACTATGGTCGGCACCGGCTCGTCGATGGGAGCGGTCGGCTTTGCCTATCAACACGGTTGGGCGGGCACGCTTTATGGCATTGGCGGCGCGCTGGGTATTTTATTGCTGGCTTGGTTGTTTGCGCCGGTTAGGGCTGAGCGCTTCGCGACAATGAGTGAAGAGTTAGCAAGCTATGTAGGCAATCATCAAGTCGTTAAAAAGCTCTTAGCAATATTGATTTACGCGGCAAGTGTCGGCTGGCTTGGCGCACATTTGATTGGCGGGGGCATGTATTTAGCCTGGCTTACTGGGCTAGATGAGAACAGTGCAAAACTGATTATTGGACTGGGACTTGCGGTATATGTGACCTTAGGTGGATATTCGGCGGTAGTCTGGACGGATGCTATTCAGGCCGTTATTTTGTTTTCGGGCTTTTTGTTGATGACCTACTTTGTAGTCGAGGTGGTCGGTGGTTGGCAAACGCTAACCAGTGCTTCGGTTGCAGCGGGAGCTGGGCTCTTTTCATATCAAAATATTGGTTTGTTGCCTGCTATTTCAATGGCGCTGGCGGTGCTGGTGGGCGTATTGGCAACCCCATCGTTTAGGCAGCGGATCTATTCCGCCAAAAGCATAGGCAGTATTCGTATGTCGTTTATTATCTCGGGATTACTTTATTTAGGGTTTTCATGTATTCCTGCGGTGATTGGTATTGGTGCTTATGCAGTTAACTCGAGTTTAGACAACCCTTCATTTGCTTTCCCCTATTTGGCGTTAACGGCGATGCCGGTATTGATTGGCGGCTTTATTTTATTGGCGGGTATTTCTGCAACGCTTTCTAGTGCCAGCTCCGACGCCATTGCTGGAGTCAGTGTGTTGGTTGCTGATATTTATCTGACTTGGTGTAAGGGAAATATTGCGCCACACAATCCGCTTTTGGTCTCTCGTATTGCCATGCTGACTACCGTATCGCTGGCATTATTTATGGCGGTGTTGTCGAGCGACATTATTAGCTATATCACCAAAATGATTTCCGTTGTATTAGCGGGGCTTTGTGTGATGGGGTTATTGGGGCGCTTTTGGCAAGGTTATACTTGGCAAGGCAGTTTAGTCACCTTGATGGCAGGTTCAGTGGCTGCCCTGCTCGTTGGTATGAACGACGGTTGGCTGGCTTATTTTGGTAACCCGATTATTCCTGCGCTGCTCAGTGCTTTGATGTTTGGTGTATTGACGAGTGTGGTGACAAAACCCAGTGTTACCGCATCGCCCGAAAAAACGGAAGTGGCATCATGAAAAGCGCAATAAAACAGTTGCTGTGCTTTGGTGAATGTATGGTGGAGCATAGAGCAGACGGGACTAGCTCGTTTGGCGGTGATTCCTTTAACACGGCTTGGTATTTGGCTCAGTTACTCAAGCAAAGCAACGATAACCACATCGCAGTCAGTTTTGCCAGCGCCATTGGTACGGACAAGGCCAGTACAAACTTGCTTGATATGTTGTCAAACACCAACATCAGACAAGACTATATTGTGCTTGAACCACATAGCGCGGTTGGCGAGTACTGGATTACGCTCGATGAGAAAGGGGAACGACGCTTTACCTTTGCCCGTGAACACAGCCCCGTAAGGCAGTATTTTAAGCGTGATGAGACCTTAACTCAGGCGCTTCACAACAAGGATATTGATGCAATTTATCTCTCTGGAATAAGCCTTGCTATCCTAGATGAGTCACAGAGAAAGCACTTATTTGAGGCGTTAGCCGCGTTTAAAAACCGAGGTGGGCTCATCTTTTTTGATAACAACTATCGCCAAACCCTTTGGCGTAGTGATAACCCAAAATTGAGTTATCAGGCTGTAATGGCGCTGGCAGACATCGCATTTTTAACCGACGAGGACGAATATGCAGTGTATGGCACCGCAAATGTGGACGAAATAATCGCAGAGCATCAAAAGCAAAGCTCACAACTCTTAGTTATTCGCCAAGGTGCTCAGCCATGCGTGATCGCGCCACCTAATAATTCTTCACCTATTTATATCGCGGCGCAAAACATAGCGCCGCAGCTTATCTTAGATACCTGTGGTGCGGGCGATGCGTTTGCGGCGGGGTTTCTAGCGCATTGGCTGAAAGGTCGCGATTTGCAAACGGCTGCGTGCTTTGCACACCAAGTTGCCGCCGAGGTGATCCAGCATCACGGCGCGCTGATATCTGCCGACTTTCTGCCAAAGCTTGTTACTCAGGAATAGTGTAATGATGAGAATGTATTTTAGTCTTTTTTTATTCACCGTGTTGTTGCCGATTTTAACTGCAAAGGCAACACCACTGTCGCTTATGCCCATGCCGCAACAAGTGAGTATGACCGAAGGCTCGCTAGTATTTGATAACGAAATCAAGGTTGCGATACACGGCTTTAGTGCGCAGAGGCAGGCATTTTTGCTCGCCAGAATGCAGCAATACATTGAGCGCATTACTGGAAAACCTATTCCGATACGGGTAGTAAAGCGTGGCAAAGCGGACTTAACCATTCGCGTAGAAAATATCGAAACCGAGTTACAGTTTCCTCAGCTGAATATGCCAGAAGACTACCAGCTTCATATTGAAAAGGGTGGAATAGTGCTTAGCGCAACCTCCGTTTTCGGCGCGCAGCACGGTCTTGCTAGCCTATTACAATTGGCCCAGAGTAATACATCGAGTCAATTCATACTCCCCTATACAACGATCAGCGATAGTCCCCGCTTCCCTTGGCGTGGGCTACTTATTGATAGTGTTCGCCACTTTATGCCAATTGCGACAATAAAGCGCCAACTCGATGGTATGGCTGCGGCAAAGCTAAACGTTTTGCATTGGCACTTAACTGATGACCAAGGCTGGCGAATGGAAAGTAAGGTGTTTCCTAAGCTGACTCAACTGGCCTCAGACGGATTGTATTATCGTCAATCAGAAGTGAAAGAAGTGATTGAGTATGCAAGCCTTTTAGGGATCCGCGTGGTGCCTGAATTTGGTATGCCGGGGCATGCAAGCGCGATTGCCGTCGCTTACCCAGAGCTGATGACTAAAGCGCAACCTTATGAGATGGAGCGTCATTGGGGAGTATTTAAGCCACTGCTCAATATCGCAAGTCCTGATGTGTACGCCTTTATCGACGATTTACTGGCTGAGATGACGAGTCTATTTCCAGACGGCTACCTGCATATTGGGGGTGACGAGGTAGAACCTGAGCATTGGTTGGAAAGCCCTGAAATACAGGAGTTAATGGCAAAACATGCGTTGAAAGACGGTCACGACCTGCAAAATTACTTTAATATTCGCGTACAAAAGCTTATTGCTAAGCACCAACGTGTGATGATGGGATGGGATGAAATTTTTCATCCGGCGTTGCCTACGGATACTGTCGTGCAGTCTTGGCGTGGTCATGATTCATTAACTGCAATTGCAGAAGCAGGTTATCAAGGTATTTTATCAACCGGGTTTTATATTGATCAGCCGCAGTATTCATCATTTCATTACCGTAACGACCCACATCCGGTGCTACCGACAGTGGATCTCACTCAACCGCGAGTATTAAGCTTAGCCTTTACGATCCCACGCCTAAAAGGCAGCGCAGTCAAAGGCGAGCTTGTGGTGTTGGGCGAACAAGTGCTTATAAAGCTTAATAACAACCGCCATCAGCTAGCACAAACAGATAAGCCAATTACTAGCAAGACTCAGCAATTTATCGCTACCATGGATAGTTGGATGGGACCGTTACAGTTTGAGTTTAATACAGCGCAGCAACAAGGCACGGTAATGATTGGTAATAGCCGTTATCCGCTCACACTTGAGGCGCTTGAAAAACCACAACCAGTCAAGGTTTCAACACCGTTAAGCCAAGAAAATGGTGCTCGTATTTTAGGTGGCGAGGCGACCATTTGGAGCGAAATGGTCAGCGAACATAATCTTGATGTCAGAATATGGCCGCGACTTTTTGTGATTGCCGAGCGTTTATGGTCTGCTAAAACGCTTACGGATAGCAAGCAGATGTACGCGCGATTGGATCATATAAGCGATGTTGCACATAACGTCATTGGCTTAGGTCATAAAACGCAGCAACAAGCGGGTTTTAATAGGCTTATCAGCACAACCTTGGATGAGCCAAAGCGCAAGGCTACGCTTGCATTACTCACTCATCTTGCAGAGCTTGTAGAGCCAAGTCACTATTACACGCGTCACCATATTAAGTTCTTAAACGACGAGTATCACCAGTTTGCAGCACTTGATAAATTTGTCGACTATGTTGCGGTTGAAAGCCGTCAGGTGAGGCTACTTGAGGAGCGAGTCGCAAGCTATATCGCTGGTGATAACACTGCGTTAGCGCACATTGGCGCGATATTGCAACGTTGGCAAGCGGGGCTTGAGGCGTTAACACTGTTACAGCAAAGTCCCAAACTTACAGAAGCACACTCAACGGCGTTAACGGTGACGCAGTTTATTACATTGAGTCAGCAAGTGCTTGAGGTTTGTAAAGGGGCTTTACAGGCTCCGCACCTAGATAGCAAGCTGTTAGCGCTGCAAAATTTAACGGATGAAGTGGTCATAACTGGAATATATCCAGTTCGAGCGCTTTACCTTCATTGTAAATAGGAAAGTCATGAGAAAGGTCATACTCAGTTTATTTTTGCTACAGAGCAGTGGTTATGTAGCTGCCAACATGGTTGTAGATACACAAGATTGGATAACGGATGGTGTTTTCACGCAAGGTATTGAGGGACCTGCGGTGGATGATACCGGCGTGTTGTATGCGGTTAATCATCAACAGCAAGGCACCATTGGTAAAGTGACTGCGCAAGGCAGAGCGGAAACCCTGCTGACGTTAAAAAATGGCTCTATTGGTAACGGTATTCGCTTTGATAAGCAAGGCAATATGTATATAGCCGATTACGTCAATCATAACGTGCTTAAAGTCACCAAAGCGGCACTTGCACAAGGTGGTGACTTGTCACAATTCGTGACGGTATTTGCTCACGATAATCGCATGGATCAACCTAATGACCTTGCGATCATGGACAACGGAATTCTTTTCGCCAGCGATCCTAATTGGCAAGCCAGTAGCGGTAAGCTTTGGCGTATAAATACAAACGGAGCAGTAACCTTATTGGAAGCGGATATGGGCACCACCAATGGCATTGAAGTTAGCCCTGACAATAAAACACTTTATGTGAATGAAAGCGTGCAGCGTAAAGTATGGCGCTATGAGTTAGATGAACAAGGCAATATTAGTAACAAACAATTATTTATCTCGTTTACCGATTTTGGCTTAGATGGTATGCGTACGGACAACCAAGGCAATCTTTATATCGCCCGTTATGGCGCTGGTGTGGTCGCTGTGGTTTCACCTCAGGGCAAGCTAATGAAAGAAATTAAACTGAAAGGCAAGCATCCGACCAATGTGGCTTTTGGTGGCGAGGAGGGGAAACGCTTATTTATTACCATGCAAAAACGCGGCGCTATCGAGATGGTTGAGGTAGAGTTTGCAGGACGAGATAAATAGTTCGGCTCAGTGTAAATTAGCCATCAGCAATTAAAGAGAGGTAACTGGCAGCTCGAAGTTGAGCTGCCATATCGAATACGCTGCTAAATCTGCTTAGTCGACTTTCCGGCAAAATAAGTTTCTTTTAGCCGGGTAATGACCTCGGTGCTTACCCAATAAATGTTTGATACATCACCGGGTTCATTATATCTACCAAAAAACAGGTATTTACCATCGGGTGTAATTCTTGGGACGGTTTCTGAATAAGGGGTATTGACCCCTTCACCTAAATTTATAGGGCTAGACCAAGTGCCATCCTGCTCCTTAAAATAGACATATAGGTCGTTATCTTTTCGACTTTTATCGCCTCTGTGACGACTATTAACCAATAGGTAATCGTTAGCGGGCGAAATAAAACCATGAAATCCAAACTCAATATCAATGGCTTTGGGAGTTGTAAGCGCGCCGTTTTTATTTTCTGCGGTATACATTTTGCGTTCTGACATATTGGAAAAAACAGTGTCGCCATTTGCGCTTTGGTTGAAGTCTGAAAACTTACCCGTATTTATTGCCGAATCGAACCTTTTAGCCTCACTCCAGCCATCTTTGCCGCGGGTAACGTACCAAATTCCGGACGCTTTGGGATCATCTGAACGCGCGGTAAAGTAAATCCGATTGCCGTTCAAACTTACATGAGGGACCAGTTCATAACTCATTCTTCCACCAGTAAAATTTGCGGCTTGAGGTTGAGTCCACTGTGCATTTTCTATTTTTGAATACATGATCCGTGGGCTTGAATCCACATTTTCTTGCTCTTCGAAGGCGGTAAAATACACTTCTGTAAGGTCGGGAGAGAACGACACACCGAATTCATAACGACCATTAATCGAGATGATATCGGGGGCAAAAAGCTGCGCGGTTAACCCCGGCGGTGTCTGGCCAAGCCAAGGTCCTTCTAACGTTGGAAAGGCTTCGTTAGCATGGACATGATTGGTGAGCATGACGGCTGCAAAAAGTAAGGGGGGGGTGGGTTTTATAATATTCATGCTGCTCTCCTTAAGCGCTAGATAAACCTGCTTACAGTAACAGGGGGTAAGCGATTTACATTATTCTTTTGAACAGAGAACACTGTATCAGCTATGGCGTAAAGCCACGTGTAAACTAATGTAAAACAATCACTAAATAGTTTCGTTCCTTGATTGTTAAGATTGCTACAGCGGTTGTTATTACCTGTATTAAATACCGCTGTATTCAGCGCTGGGTTATCGTATTTTCAACTACAAAAAAAAGCCGGCTGCTAGCGCACCAGGCTTTTTGCTAAATTTTCAATCAGTAAAAATTGTTTTGCGATATCTTCAGCCCAGCTGGGATCATATTCATTTTGCAGTTTTTTTGGGCTAAATAAATTGGCACCATAATCAAGAGTGATCAGTATATCGCTACCTTCTATAAACATTTGGGCTTTTACTTCGGGGATTTTTAACCCTTTTGGTAGGTTACCGGATGAAAAGAACGTTTTGACTTGCGACAATTTTGCCATATATTCTGGCGTGAGTACTTCGCGGCAGGTTTGTTCATCTTTAGCATAGACTTGATACTCTTTTTCAAAGTCTTTTTGTTCAAGTTTAACTCGCTGTAATCCTTTTAGAGATTGACGTCGACTTATCAGCATGTTCCAAAGTCCCGCATCTTGTAATACCACGATTGGGGTATCTACAGGTTCAGGCATACTCAGTTTTATAACTGCACCATTAAACAAACGTTTACTGTCATTATTCTGATGAAGCGTGCGTATATGCACTTCGGTAAAGTAAAAATGAATGCCATTTACTTCGCCGTTAAATCCATCTTCAGCTACTGCTCGTCCTCCTTTGGTTAATATACCTGCACTGATAGCTTCCTCGCAGATAAGTAAATTACCGCCGACTGAATATTCTAAGTTAAGCGCCGAAGCAATTGGCGCCATCATATAAGCTCGAGTTAACACTCCCTTAGTGAAAGACTTAAGAGAGTGTTTTAACAAAAAGTAGATAGGAATTATTGAGATTAAGAGAAAAGGCGCAAGAAATAGTAACGGGATTGCAATACCAATTGCCCACCACTTATAGCGTTTAAGCGGCTTCAATTTATTGTCAAGATCGCTATCAAAGCTGGATGTGGTTTTATCTAAATTGTAATAGGCCTCTTTTAACTGCATCTCAACGCCAGCTAGACGCGGATCGATATGATGGAGAGACCTCTGTTCTAATAAAGCCATAAACTTTCCTTGTAAGTCATGTTTAAATACAATTGGTATAAAATTCTACCCAAATAAGATGGTTAAGGTAAAATTTTTGTTTTATGCGGTATTCACCGCTATACCTATCCCTAGGCAAATTAGTTTGCCAGTGGCAAAGTCAGAGTAAACTTAGCACCACCAAGTTCGGAGAACCCAACATGGCAACTGCCGCGATGCCAAGTGGCGATTTTGCGTACGATAGCCAGTCCAAGGCCATAGCCACCGTTATCTTTGCTGCGACTTTCATCTAAGCGCGAGAAGGGAATAAAAACCGACTCCCACTGAGATTTAGGAATTCCATCACCGTCATCCTCAATATGAAGATAAGCGTTGCTTTTGTCACACTCAATATTAATCGCTATGGTTGAGCGACCATATTTATCAGCGTTTTGTACGATATTTTGCAAAGCCCGAGAAAGATAATGTAGGTTGCCAGAGATGATGACTGTATTACTCATTTTCTTGAACGTTATTTTTTTATCGGTAAGCTTATTGAGTTTGCTTATCTGATCGCTGACAAGTTCACAAAGGTCAATTGGCGTTATCTCAAGTTTCTCTACTTCAAATTCAAGCCGTGCGTAAGCTAGCATTTCATCAATCATCGCCTCCATTTCGACCACATCGTCCGCCATATCACTTGCTTGCTCACGGCTTTGCTCTGGCAGCATAGCTAAAGCAAACTTAAGTCTGGCAAGTGGGGTGCGCAGGTCATGAGAAACCGCATTAACGAGTAGTTTTTGGTTTTCAATTAGCCTTGCAACTTGAGACGCTAAGTCGCGGATCTGCTCGGTTAAATTTGAAATGGCAGAAAACCGGGAATGTCGGGTCGCTTTGGGCAGTTGACCTTGAGTGAGATTTTCGGTGATATATCTCAGTTGCAATAAATCAAGCCACAAGGGTCTTATCCACAGCATAAGTAAAAACGCGAGCACGGCATAAGAAAGCAACTTGATGATCCATTGTTTATTGGCGGCAGAAGCCGCCGGTGCTAATGGCCCTAATTGCAGCAGCAATGTTGAATCGGGTACTTTGAAAGTCAGCCAAGCGCGGCCTTCATCATCAAAACTCGTTAAAATACCACCTTGAACTAAAGTGCTGGCTTGCTCAGGCAGCCAAGCGACATCGTCCATGTTGAGTATTTTGAGCGTTTCTGACTCTTGGGGTAGCTGAACTGAGGAAATCGTGGATTTCAGTGTGTTGGCAACCGCTTTTGCGTGTCGCAACTCATCGGGCGCGGAGTGCACCCAATGAGACCAAATAGCTTCGCTCACTTGGTTGATGACGACAATACTGGTAAACACAGCCAAATAGAGGCTGAGTAATAGTTTTAGCACAAATACACTAGCCCCAAGCAGACTTAGAGCAGAGGTAGCCCTTACCCCACACGGTAATAAGCCTCGCGGGTTGCTCTAGATTGTCGCCAAGCTTTTTACGCAAACGGCTAATACGTACGTCAACGCTTCTATCTAATCCGTCATATTCGCGGCCAACAACATGTTTATAGATATAGTCTCGACTCAGCGTTTCGCCCGCATGGCCTGCCAATGTCTTTAGTAAATCAAATTCATAGCTTGTGAGCTCAACTTCATCTCCAGCCAAATAGACCTTACGGTCCGATTTATCTATTTGTAATTCGCCTAAGGTAATGGAATCAGACTGAACTTCATCATTTTGTGTACGTCTTAATAGCGCATTCAAACGGGCAAGTAGTACGTATGGCTCAACAGGCTTGATAATGTAATCATCAGCACCGATCTCAAGCCCTTTTACATGGTCGAAGTCGCTGTCTTTGGCGGTAAGAAATAAAACCGGCCCTTTAAACTCACCGCGCGCAGCTTTGCAAATAGAAAAACCATCAAGTCCCGGTAGCATAATATCTAAAATGAGAATGTCGGGTTTTTCTGCTTCAATCGCTTTAATGGCGTTAATACCATTGTGTAATTGAACGACTTCAAAGCCGTTATGGATTAAGAACTTTGCGGTTAACTCCGCTAGTTTTACATCATCTTCGACAAGTAATACCTTGGCCATTAAAACACACTCCAATCGCTTCTGAGTTTGCGTCTATATTGTTGGTTGACGCTTGTGTGTACTTCAATATTTTGTTTTGCAACAACGTTATTTTTAGCATCTTTTAGGGTAAAGAGCATGGACTTTGAGAGTTGGATAATTTGTGTTGATTTTGCCTCCTTGGCCTGCTCCCAGCATTGTAATTTTTGTTTTTCCTGAAATAAACATAGGTTCATTTTAGAGGGCGATTGCCAAGCAATTTTTGCCGTCATTTCACAGCGTTGCCCTGCTTGTTTCACCATACATGTAATCGGTTTTATTTCTAAATTAATGCCATTGTTGGGTTTGGTTAAAGCTCTACTTGGTGCGCTGAAAATTATAATTATGATTAAGTACAACCTAAAATTCATATTTTCCCCCGACAAAAACCGTCGCGGTATAGCTATCCTCGACTATCGGGCTATCTGTCATTGTGCTATCAAGTTGCTGATATTTGGCGTTAAATTTAAAGGTCCAAGACTCACTCACGGGATAAGAGTAGGCAAAGCTAACATAGGGTTGGAAGCTTGAGCTGCCTTTATACCATAGCTCACTATTCGGTGTATCCGCTTTGTCTATGCCGTAGTAATAGTCCACCAGTTGTCGACTTTTCCATTTTAGCCCCGCTTTAATAAACACATAAGTGTTAGGTGAATTATCGAATCTAAAACGATAGCTAACTCCAACATCAGCATTGTAACCTTGATAAGTGTTGGTGATATCGGTGAGCCAGGATGCGCTGATTTTTACGCTATCACTCATTATCCAGTGGGCTAAAACGCCGCCATCTATGGCCCATTTTCTCGACTCAATATCGTCTAAGGAGATAGCGGTTTGCTCTGCGGCAAATTCACCGCCAGGCAGCTCATTGCTGGCATCAAACCCCATTTTTTGCACGAATATATTACTTGGGTGAAATTTCTCGAAATAGGCCTGCTCGGTATTAAATGTGCCGATCAAGCTAAGATCAAATTTATCAGTGTAGTGAAAGGTATAGCCCAAAGTCCCATTATCAAGAAAGAGGTGTTCACCGTAATAACTAATATAGGGCACAACAACCAAGGGAATATTTTCACCGTCATGGAGTGGGTTGGAGATCACGCCGCCGCCAAGCGCAATGCCAAATCGCCATTCATCGACTGGCGTACACTCGCTGTCATTGGCGTCACATGGCACCGCCGTGGCATTTACCTGAGTGGTAATCAGCAAGGTTAAGGCCATTAATAACTTATTCAACTTGGAACTCCAGTTCTGAATTTGGGCTTTGCACTGGCTTTTTAGAGGTGTCAATCAAAGCGCATTATTACTACCAGTGTAATTTACCAGTCGCTGTACAAATTACCAGAAAGGTTAACATTAAATAACAAAACAAGTAGCGAAGGTAACAGAAATTTTAGTGTGAAAGTTTAGGCTTACGTTGGCACTTAACTTACAAGGAAACATATCATGAGATGCAAAATTTGGCTCAGTCTTCCGCTTGCCGCTAGCCTTTGCGCATGTGGTGGTAGTAGCGACAATGATGAAGATAAATTACCAGAACTTAACGCGCTTAATAATAGCTCAGCGCCGTTGAAGTCAGCTTCATCAGCTCAGTTTAGTCAGTTTATCAAAAACGGTATTTTCGTTGCCAGCGGTGGGTTGAATAATGGCGATGATTTGGAAAATCCATCAGCAACCACAGATAGTGCACCTTACTCAGGCACCAATCAACTGGTTGAAGGGGTATCAGAAAGCGACCGGATTAAATTCGATGGCCGTTACTTATTCATCGGTGGCTCGACCAGCGTTGCATATGCGGATACTGACAGCAAAACCTTCGTTAGGATCTTAGATACAGAAGCTACGGATGTCCCTACACAAGTTAATGAATTAGCGGTATCAGATTCAGAGTTTGCAAGCCAAAATCTTTACCTTAAAAACAATCAACTCATCAGTGTATTAATGGACTATGAGTATGATTTTGCTGATGATATGTCATCGCTAGAGGTGCAACCTGAGGTCAATTATCAAGGCGTGATTGAGCTTGCTTTTAGTAACGTATCCCTACCCGCACAGGCTGAGGTCGAAAAACGCTTTCAAATTGATGGTTCACTAGTTGGCAGCAGATTAATCGGTGACAAACTCTATGTTATCGCCGACCATACTATACGCTACAGTGGTTTTAATAGCGCTGACAAAGTAGCAAGCTACAATCGCTTAATGGACACTAACATTAACGATTTATTACCTCAATTTAGAAGTTTAAAGCAAGGAAGTGTAGCGCCACTGGTTGCCGCAGATGGCTGTTATTTGCCTGCCGATGCTACTGCGCAAGATGGATATAATGGCTTAACAACAGTGACTGAGATTGACATTCGCAATCCTGATGAGGTGAAAACAACTTGCGTCAGTACGCGCACCTTTGGCTTTTATATGTCTGCAACAGCAGTGTATCTTTACAATTACTCCTTTAATGACAGTGATGGTGATGTCAACACATCAATCTGGGATCCATCAGGCATAGTATTACATAAGTTATTGTTAACGGATGAAGGGGTGACATACCAAGCAACTGGTGAGGTGGAAGGTCAACTTGCTCGTGTCAGCGATACGATGGCTGCGACTCGATTTGATGAAAAAGATGGCGTTCTGCGCGTAGTAACGAGTCAGTATGATACAGATATCGGTAATAGTCATAAGTTGTATATGCTCAAACCACAAGGGAATGAACTCAACACCGTGGCGACGCTACCAAATAGCCAAAATCCAACTCCTATTGGCAAAATTAATCCGGATACGGGGCTTGTGGATGAAGACATTTATGCGGTTAGATATTTTAACGATACCGCCTATATCGTGACCTTTAGACAAATAGACCCTCTCTACGTTCTGGATTTATCTGACGCATCACAGCCTAAAATCGCGGGAAGTTTAGAGATCCCCGGTTTCTCTTCTTACCTGCACCCTGTTGGTGACGGTTTGCTTCTTGGGGTAGGTCAGCACCTTGGAGACCCTGATGGAAACGTGCAGCCCGGCACCAAAGTGAGCTTGTTTGATGTTGCAAATCCTGCTGAACCCAAGCTATTAAAAGATCATACGTTTGCAGGGGGATTTACACCGCTGGAATATGATTATCGCGCTTTGGCCATGCTAAAAGACAATGCCTCAGTAACCCGGTTCACTTTGCCGATTGTTTACTGGAATACAGAGCAAGTGAATGAAAGTAGTTATAACTGGTATAGCCAAAACGATCTCGCCGCATTTGAAATTATCCACGGCGTGGACTCAACACTCACTTATCGCGGGAGTAGCCGTGCCGAGGTAGCAACGCCCATAGCGAGTGACAAAGCACTCGGGTATACCGAAGCAGATAGGGGGCTTATTCAGGCTGATAAACTGCTTTATATCCATGGCAACTACGTGTGGCAGAGTAATTGGCAAACGCCAGCTGACAACAGTGGACCACATTAACCTAACTCCCTTTGAATATTAGGTTGTTGTACACTGTTTCGTTGCCAAGCGGTGAACTGTAGCACTGCTTACCACAGCTTCAGAGTTAACGTTACTTTTGCTGAGTCTGTATCAGCGAAACAGTGATTTTGGCCCCGCCCAGCGCGGGGCTTTTTTGAATTACAATGGTACCGCCAAAACGAGTGACTATACGTTGCACAAAGGCCAAGCCAATGCCATACCCTGATTGCGATTGAGAATCGTCGCGATAAAACGGTAGTAGCACTTTGTCTCGAACCTCGTTACTTATACCTATCCCGTCGTCTTCAATAATAAGCTTAACCTTGTCATTATCGACTCGGGTTTCTAGTGATATTTTAGCGTTGGCATATTTTATCGCGTTAGATAATAAGTTATTGATTAGCATGCGTAAGTACTGACCTTCACCGATTATCCAGCAAGGTTTTGACGACAGTTTTAGTGTTAAGTCATGATGGTGGGCGTTATTGGCTAACTGGCGAACCATAGCATTCAAGTCAACAGGCTGAAGTTCCACGTCGTCAAGGCGGTGCTGCAATCTTGCGTAATCTAAAATAGCATCAATTACTTGCTCCATTTCATCAAGGTTTTGGTTAATCCTATTTTCGTACTGTGCCCGCAGCTCATCATCATGAGTTTCAACCAGTGTGTCTAGCCCCATTCTTACCCTTGCAAGTGGCGTACGTAATTCATGAGAAAGTCCGCTGCTTAATAGCTTCATGTCAGTCATTAACCCGGCTATTTGTCGTGCCATTTGATTAAACGCTTGCTCAATATCCTTTAAGTACCATACCGCACCGACTTGCACGCGGGCGTTGAGTTCGCCCTTACCCAGCTGATGTGCGGCATTTTTGAGCTTTAACAGCCTAGCAATAAATGGGGTTAAAAAGGCGACGACAACAACGATAACGATAGCGTAAAATAACAAGGTCATGAGCAGACCATATTTAGTCTGCAATTGCTTCTGCATTGTTAAAATATAGACATTTTCTTGGCTTATAAGTATGCAAGCACTTACTGAGGATTCGCTTTCGAGATAAATAAATCGCTGTTGAGAGAGTTTGCGGCTTAAGCTCACAGGGAGTGGATAGTCGGCTCTTGGTACAAGTTGAGCGGTTAGTGTTTGGTGCAGTGGGATCGCAATAATTTGTGATTCAGGTATGTTGTCTTTAGCCATTGCGGCAATAATTGGTGCGGTTGTGCTAAGTGGATCGTAGTGGGCTTCATTATTCTCTGAGGATGAGGCGATAAGCGTGTCAAATATCAGACCTGTGATAACGCTTGCGAGCGTTAAGATGGTAAGCAAAGCAAACACGAAGCGCCACATTACCACACGTCCTTCGCCAACTGATATCCTTTACCCCATACCGTCTTTATTTTAAATGGGTTTTGGCCATCATCACCTAGCTTCTTTCTCAGTCGCGAAACACGCAAATCTATAGAGCGGTCAAACCCATCATAATCAAATCCTCTGAGTGCTTTAGTAAGCTCATCTCGGGTAACAATTTTTCCGGCTTTACTGGCAAGTACACAAAGCGCATCAAACTCATTGCTGGATAAGTTAACGGGCTGCCCAGCAAGAGTAACACTTCTGTCTTCTTTATTGATATAGAGAGCGCCAAACTCAAGTGTTTGTTTGGGAAAGGTATCTTGAGGATGATGGCGCCTTAATAGCGCTTTTATGCGAGTTTCTAATAACCGGCCTCTTACTGGCTTTTTGAGATAGTCGTCAGCACCCATCTCTAAACCGATAATTTCATCAATTTCCTCATCCCTTGCTGTTAGCATTAATATTGGGATGCTTAGCGACTGACGAAGTTGCTTGCAGACTTCAAAGCCATCTAAACTTGGCAGCATACCGTCTAAAATCACCAAATCGGGAGGACAGGCTAAAACGTGCTCCAGCCCGTCTTGACCATCATGATATAGCCCCACTGAAAATCCCTTGGTAGAGAGGTAATCACTCAGCCACTGGGCCAATTCTTTATCGTCTTCTATTAGGACTAACTCGGCTACCACAACTACTCCTAGAAAAGTCGCCAACGCACGGCGTTACTTTTTTGTTGTTTAAACACCCAAGCATATTGCAGCGCATAGCTTGCGAGAATATCCTTGTTATCTTCTAAGGTAATAAGCAAATCTTTCTCAACTAAAATCTCGCCTTGCCAACTCGCGGTTTTTTGCTGCTGCCAACAAACCAGCTCTTTTTCATCGGCATGGAGACAAAAGTTACCGGCCACAGAGGTTTGCCAGGTCACTGAGAGGTCGATAAAACATTGCTGACCTTGTTCGAGCGCAACACATTGCCCTGGTTTTACGGTCCATACGGGGACGTTAATTTCTTCTTTCGCTTGAGTTTGCATTGCGAGTAGGGCTAAGCCAAATAGTCGTTTTTTCATATTTAGCTCCTCAAAAAACGTAGCTAAGTGACAAGCCAATGCTTTCACCATGCTCAATTCTATCGTTAAAACTGACAATTGCTTTGGTGATAGGACTATCCATAATACCTGATGCATATTTGGTGTAGCTGACGTGGCCATCGACTATCCAATTTTCTGTTAAAGCGCGTGAAAACCCGAGCTTTACCCCAAGATTAGCCCCGCCTTTGGCATCGTAACCTTTAAATGGTGCGCCACCGTAGTAATAATCTAACATGGCCGAGTTTCGGTATTGTGCACCGACTGCGGTATAAAAGTGCCAGTTTTTGTATTGCCAGGGTTTAGAGATCCATAATGAAGCGTAGCGACCATCTGAATAATCTGAGTTAATCACTTTTGGTGCAACAATAGCTCTAATTTGTAAGCCAAATACATCCCCTGTAGCTCTTACCCCAAGATAAGACGAAGTGTTTAGCTCATAGCGAGTCCCGCCAAAACGGTAATTTATTCGCCCATGAGCGGTTGAGAGTAGGGCATCAAATTCCCAATTTTCTGTTTCATAAAACTGATAACCGAGTGCAAGTGCTGGGTCAAACTTCTCAGCGCGGCCCGGAAACTCGACAAATAGACCATTACTAAAATAGTAGGCGCCATGTACAGTGGGCGAAAACGAGGTCTCGGCATTATTGTAAATATCGCTGTTGTAATTTATCCCATAACCAATGGCCAAATAGCCGTGACCCTCTTTTTTTGCGTTAGTGCTTTTGGCCTGCGCTGCACTTGCGGCCATAAGCACGGCTGCAATCAATAAATGTGTTTTCATAGCAATTTCTATTAGTTATTAATTTGCTAGTTACTGTAGTGAGTGTAAGCGAGTATAGCTGTATCGACTTTCTGCAAGTTGTATCGAATTGTATCCAGCTTGTTCTGGCCTTCCATAATTAATGGTCTGACATTATGCATGAAAATAAAGGAAGTCGTTACTGTTTGATACATTTTGAAAAAGTCAGAGACAGCATGGCGTGCATACCTTAGTTATTGTTTTATCACTTAAACGAAACGAGGTATTTCTCATGAGAACACTAAAACTGGTCACATTATTGTGTGGTGGTCTGTCGTTATTTGGTTGTAATGATGGCCCATCGACGTCTAACCCTAAACCGAGCTCTGTCTCTCCTCCCGTAGCCGAAGTTGATTTTCAAGCGATGCTCGAACAAAGTGTTGAAGCGGGTATCCCTGGTATTGTGCTTTATATTGACTCGCCTACGCTTCAATTTTATGGTGCGGCCGGTTTAGCAGATAAAGAAAACACGATACCCATGACCACGGACGCTAGGATCCCAAATGGCAGTGCGGGGAAAAAAGTAACAGCGCTCTTAATGGCGATGTTGCATGAACAACAGTTATTAGATCTAGATGCACCGATAAGTGATTATTTGTCTGACGAACTTTTACAACAGATAGAAAATAGTGACGAAATGTATGTTCGGCAGTTACTCAATCATACGGCTGGATTATATGATTATCTCAATGATGCTAACGGTGAATTTTTTGCTGCAGTATTACAACAGCCAGACTTAATAAAAACGGACAGTTTTGCACTGCAGTTTGCCCTTAATCAAGACGCCAATTTCAAACCCGGAGCTGCGTGGAAATATTCTAATACCGGGTATTTATTGGCGGGCCTAATTATGGATAAAGTTTTGGGGGAGCATCACTCAAAGGCGATGCGTGAGTATATCTTTGAACCATTTGGCTTAAGTAGTATGAGTTATGGAGGAATCGAAAAGGCGTTTGGTGAAATTGCATCAGGGTACTTTGTTGATGATGAGGGCAATGAAATTAATACGCAGCCTTACTATGCCAATATTGGTGTGGCTGATGCACCGATTGTATCGACGGCTAAGGACCTTGGTGACTTATTTAAAATCATAATAACGAGCCCAGATATTCCCGCTAAGGTGCGTGAGCAATTGCTAGGCGAATCTGTATGGGTGGATACTGATGTCATCGGACAGCAATACAGCATAGGTATCTTTAGCGAGCAAGTCGGAAATAAACCGGTTTATCATCATAACGGTGCTGAGATTGGGTACGCGACGTTAAATTGGTATCTGCCGTCAGAAAACATGGTTATGAGTGCAATTATTAATTGCCAAGGCTACAACCAATGCAATGCAGAGATTGATAAAATCTCAGATAAGTTACGCGATACACTTTTTGGTTTGTAAAGATAAGGGGCTACTCAGTGGTAGCCCCTCAAGTCAATGCTGAAGTCTAAAACTGGTATTTTGCTCCAATAAACGCAAAACGTCCTACACCTGAGCCATAGGCACTATCAAAGTTACCTGAGCCGCCGACGATAAACGGACCTTTTTCATCAAATAGGTTATTCACACCACCATAAACAGAGAGAGTGCGGTTATCGCCTAGCTCCATGCTGTAGTTTACCGTTAAACTATGAGTAGTAACTGATGGCAGCGCACCTTGCCAGAGCGGCTCTGGATCTGCGATACAGCTTGTCTCACCAGCTGTACAGCGTTCGTTATTTTTGGCGATTGCAGCTTGCCAGTCTTCATATCTCGAACGGCTGGCTTCCACTGCGCCTTTATATTTTGTGCTCCAGCGTACACGCCAATCATTCTTATACCAAGTCAGTGAAATAGCGCCTTTGTCTTCGAAAATATCTTCGTTTAAATAGCCTTCATAAAGGTCTTCGTATTGCCCGTCAGGCCCCGTACTGGTAATTGAATATTCAATTACGTGCGTCCAATCGGCTTTTACCTTAAAACTACCGTAATCGCTAGCGTCAAACACGTACTCTAGTGCGATATCGTAACCTTTAGTGCGGATCTCATCCGTGTTGATGACACGTTGATTGACTTCATAAATCTGCCCTTCTTCATCGCGTTTAATATCACGACAAAACTCGTTATTGTCACCGAATTCCATAGACGAAGCGTAACAGAACTTAATGATGTCTTCGTTAGCAAGTGAGCTTACCGCATCATCAATTTGAATATCGTAGTAATCTAGCGCAATTCTAAAATCCGGCGCAAAGGAAGGCGCTAAAGATAAACCAAAGGTGATGGTATCTGCGGTTTCCTCAAACAGCTCGCTATTTCCTGAGTTGGGTGAGTAGCCGTTATTTTCGTCTTTAAAAGTACCTTCAGTGGCAATAGCGGCTTGTATTCCCGCATCTTTACGGCAATTGTCGTGGCCTGCACCTGTTGACGTTGCAGTAACACCGTCACAGATATCATCAAAGCTATTATAGTCGCCACGAGGTGGTGACATAAGTTCGGTGATTGTCGGTGCTCTCATGGCTCGAGCCCAGTTTGCACGAATGGAATAACCTTCGATTGGCTCATAAATAAAGCCAGCCTTGTAACTTTGGATTAATCCCGTATTTGCCCAGCTGTAATCTGCGATACGAGCAGAGACCTCGGCGCTAAGCGATTTTGCCATTGGCGCGTCTTTTAATAGCGGTAACGATAATTCACCGAAGATTTCACGAACACTTACATCGCCTTCAAATGTGGGCACATAGTTAAACGTGACGCCACCATTTGGCACGTTGGTCGATACGCTCTGTGTATCTTTTCTGTATTCAAAACCAAAAGCTGAAGCAACGGCGCCTGCTGGGAGTTCAAATAAATCACCAGTAACAAATCCAGATACCGTTACCTGATCAATATCCGTTGTAATGGAAGGATTGGCGCGAATATAGTCTGCCGCCTCAGGTGTGATTGAGCCTTCACCGAATAAATTAATTGGTACACAGCCTTGGCTACGTGCTTGCTCGTCTTTACACTGAATCGTACCATCAGCAAGGCGCTCAGCATTTAGCGCCTGTTTAACTCGCGCAACGTAGATTTCGTTACTGCGGGTTTGTTCTTGCTTAAATTTGCCGTAGCCAACAGAAACATCCCACTCCCAGTCATCCCAAATATAACCGCGTAGACCGCCCCATGTTCTGATTGTTGTTCTTTCATTACTATTCACTATGTTACCGACCTCTGTGAATAGTCGATCCCAGGTCACACCTTTTGAGCTTGCCTCAGCTCGAATTGGTTCTGGCATATATGGATTATCATAAGGAATACGGCCCATACAGTCTGAGCCAAATTGATTACTGTTTGGGTCATAGGTCACAATTGCGTCGCACTCGTCTTCGCTTTCAGGCGACTTTACATTGCGAGAGGTGTTGCGGCTGTACTGCAATTGAAAGTAAGCTTCTGTACCTGAGTCAAACTCATACTCTGTTTTTACTGCCGCTGAGAGGTCTTTGTCAGGCACCTTTAACATTGTAAATTGCTCAAAGTCGATGCCGTGAAGCTCTTCTTGCCAATCATCCCTTAAAGTTGTGCCGTCATACCAAAAGCCAGAATCAGGTTTAAAGCTACTTGATTCGTTAAATACACCACCTGGAATTGAATCGCTTAAACTTGTCCACTGGGATTTATCAATATCTCTCATGCAGTGATAGGCACTTTTTGTATCAGGGTCGTAGTTGGCAGTGAGCATCACGTTGCACATACGGTCGGTATCGTAGTCCCAGCTATTTTGTTGCTGTGCACGCTTTCTATCCCAGTAGCTTAGTCCTTTTTCTTCGTCGTAAGTAGCACTGACAAATAAGTAGCCTTTACCATTATCGTAAGTCGTACCGTAATCAGCATTTACCGTATATTCACGAGCGCCGCCTTCGGTACTTTCACCACCACGAGCACTAAATGTAGCCCCTTCTTGATCTTGCTGAGTTATGATGTTCACAACACCTGCAACTGCATCGGAGCCATAAGCCGCTGACGCACCACCGGTAATGATTTCAACTCGCTCAACCATACCTTTGGGGATGGTTGATAGGCTTACATAGTTGCCTGAATAACTGTTAGAAACTACTCGTCTACCATCAATCAAAGTTAATGTTCTGCTTTCGCCTAATTCGCGTAAGTCGATAGTTGAAAGCCCGGTATTTTGAACACTGCTTTGCGAGTTACCATTGCCTGTACCCTCACTGACCTGAGGCATTTCTTCAAAAAGAATATCTGAAAGCGAACCGAAGCCTGCATCATTGAGAGACTCAGCCCCCATAGTGGCGATAGGAGTAGGTACCGAAAAGCTATCACGCTTGATACGAGAACCGGTGATGACGATTTTTTCTAGTGCTTTATCTTCACCTTGCGTTTTAACTACCGAACTACTTTGTTCAACTTGTTGACGGTCGATTTGTTGCTCTTCTGCAGTTGCTGTATTGCTACATGCGAGCGCAATAGACAGGGCGAGTAATTTAATATTATTGTTAGGTGACACGGGAGTCCCTCTTTTAATTTCTGATTGTTGTTTATTTATTAGATAGTTAGGGCTTGTTGAAAGAAGTACATACCTCATTGTTTTGACTAAGCAAAAAAGCACTGCACCTCATTTTAGCCATTGTGACTGTCACTATGATTCATGCAACGAATTGGACATCTATTCTTTGACGTTTTTAACTCTATTTAATATCTATTCTAAAATAAGCATATAATTCAATCTATTACGTGTTATTTTTTTGAGGTGTTGCATTGTTGCCATGATGCTTGTCGCGTTACTTTTGTCTTTTGGTCGCTAATTTAGGTATGATTTACAACGTATTTACCCATGGTTATAAAAATGCAGCACAGTGCGACTTATCAGTTATTAGATGTCAATATTGATCCGGTTGGGCATATTTTGTCCAGTGCCGGGCAGGAGTGTTGTGTCCAACCTAAATTTATCGAAGTGTTGACAGTATTGGCGCTTGCTTACCCAAGCGTGGTTACTCGAGAAGAAATCATTGAGCAGGTTTGGGGGGGGAACCTATTTGTTGGAGAGAAAGCGCTAACTAATGCAATTTGGCATCTTCGCAAAACTTTTAAAACCCTACTTGCAAGTAATGAGGAAGAAAGCAGCACCGCTGATTTTGAGGTGATCGAAACCATAAGAAAGTCTGGATATAGACTAAAAGCACAGCCAACCTTCGTCGATATCCAGGCTACTCCCAGTAAGCCAGGCGAGCAAAATTTGCCTTTTAAGCTCAAAGTGGCAGGGGGAGTCGCTACATTATTCATTCTACTGAGTGTTGTTATATATTTCTTTGTTGAACAGTCAAGCCATCAGCTCGAAAGTGTGACGGATTATCCTGGACGTGAGCTTTTTCCTAGTGTCTCCCCGAATGAGCAGCATCTAGCGTTTGCTTGGCGAAAGTTTGGCAGTCATGCAGGACTATATTTAAAAAATCTAAAACGTCCGGATGAACCTCTTGAAGTATTAGTCGATGGCCCTGGAAATGTGTCGGTATCCGTGTGGGGGCGAGATAATCGCACGCTCTTTTATATAGAGAAGCGCTCAGAAGCATGTACGATTAAGTCACTGGATATAGTGACCAAAACACAATCAGATATAGCTAGCTGTATTGCAGATACGACCACTACCTTAAGCTATTCAGCTGAAAAAAACCTCCTTGGATTTATCGCAAAGCAAAGCCCTATGGATCATCCAAAAGTAACCTTGCTAAATTTAAACGATAAAACAGCGACAGAGTTAGGCTGTGAGCTAGATTGTGACGGGAGTGGGCTTGAAAGTATTGCGCTTTCTCCCGATGCCAAGCAAATCGCGATTAGTCGCAACTTGCCGAACGGACTTGAAAATCTCTATTTGAAAAATCTGGATACCGGGAAGGAAGTTAAAATATTAAGTGGACATGATGACCTGCGAGGCGTGAGTTGGCATCCCAATGATGATTATTTGGTTGTATCAATGATTGAACATGGCGCACGTCGCGCGTATAAACTTTCACTTGAAGGTAAAGTATTGGGGACATTGCCGTTTGATGGGTTAAGTTACCCAAGCTTTAGTCAATCAGGGCGTTTATATTTTCATGACTGGAACATTAATACTTCTATTATGAAACTTGACCTTAACGCGCAGGTCACCAGTTCACCCTTTCCATTACTACAATCACAAACTAGTTTCCGTTATCCCAGCTATTCACCTGTGTCGGAGCGTTTACTCTTTGTGTCTAACCAATCAGGGTTTGATGAAGTTTGGGTGTCTAATTTGGAAGGTGATCAGCGAATACAACTGACAGAGCTTGGGTTACAAGCAATGCACCCTGCATGGTCACCTGATGGCACTAAAGTGATTTTTACCACAAAGTCACATCAAGGAAGCCAACTTCAACTTTTGGATATGGCCACTAAACAAGTAACGCAACTAAAAACTGGGCTAAAGTATCACGGTAAACCCAGTTGGTCTCAAGACGGTAGCTCAATTTATATTTCTGATGACAATAATGTATTTCGCATTTTTCTTGATTCAAAAACCGCTCCAGTGAAGTTAACTACTGGCACCACCGCACTTGAACATGAAGGGATGTTGTACGTATATAAAAGCGAGACACAAGAAATGTGGCGTATCGATTTGGCAACTGGGGTCGATACGCTGTTATTTGAAAATGCACACTTGGCTTCGAGTGCAAGCTGGTCAGTGTCCGATGCGGGACTTTACTATTTGTATGTTCGTCGTGGAGACTTCCGCATTAGTTATTTTGACTTTGCCAGTAAAGCGCATAAAGATATTATCCGAGTTCCAGAACGTAGCTTTAGCCGAAGTCGCGGGCTTGTATATATAGCAGAAAAACAGTGGCTGCTATTTACCGGTTACGAAATCCCACAAGTAGATATAAAACGAATCGAAATGTAGTCATGAGTCACAATTTCTCGACTATCATAACCACAGGTTTGGATAAGAAATTAGCTATCCCAAGCTCAGGTTATATAACAAACTCAAGGCAATTAGCCCTTAGATGAAGGATTTAAACAATGATTGAAGCTGGACAAAAATTACCACAAGCCGAGTTAAGCGAACTTACTTCAGACGGCATGGTTAATCACGAAGTGACAGCGTTGTTCGCTGGTAAGAAAGTAGTGCTTTTTGCGGTTCCTGGTGCCTTCACACCAACTTGCTCTGCGTCTCATTTACCCGGTTTTGTCGTGAATGCAGATAAATTTGCAGAAAAAGGTGTTGATATCATCGCATGTGTATCGGTAAACGATGCTTTTGTAATGAAAGCTTGGGGTGATGCACAAAATGCAGAAGCAATTATGATGCTTGGAGACGGCGATGCGAGCTTTACCAAAGCGCTAGGGCTTGAAATGGATACCGGTTCATTTGGCGGTGTACGTTCGCAGCGTTACGCTATGATTATTGAAGACGGCGTCGTGACAACACTCAATGTAGAACAACCTAAGCAATTTGAAGTTAGTAAAGCAGAAGCTATTTTAGATGCTCTATGACTGTAAAATTCAATGACCTGAAGTTCAGGTAAATAATACCAGTTCGCTTTGAATGGCCTAAAGGTGCGCTTGTCTGAGCGAATTGGTATGAAAAAGAACGACTATTTTTAAGCCACTGATAAGAGATGATAAATATGCACTCTGATTGGGCTAAATGCCTCTTAGCTTTTATAAAGCCGCATGGGGGTTAATTTATTTACTGGAATTTTTCCAGCAATGTCAGAGGTCAATATGTGATGGTAAAATCTGCCCATGATTTTGACGAGTGTGGTTACGTTATAAAACACAATTTTATACCGTCCGCCGAACTTAACAAAATAAAGCAAGTCGTTTTAGCGTTTCATCATGCGTGGCGGGCTGATAATAATGACTTTTATCAAAACAGAGCAGTAAATTCTGCCTATCTTACTGCACCAAAGTACCTAGGCGAACAACAAAGGCTTGTCCTTTTTCAATTCATTGCCTCTACTCCTCTGGTGTCTCTAGCCGCATCCATATTTTCGGGTGAGTTTAGGTTTATGAATACTCAGCTATTTTTTAACCCAGTGAACACCACTCAACTCAATTACTGGCACCGAGATCCGCAATACCATTTAACCATCGAAGAGCAAAAACAAGCGTTGTTGTCGGGACCCGAAGTGGTTCATTTTCGGTTAGCACTGGAAGATGAGCCCGGAATAGAATTGATACCAGGTACCCACAAGCGTTGGGACACAGTTCAAGAGTTAAATGTGAGGTTAGAACAGGCAGGGTATCGAAACCATGACAATTTGCCTAACAGTGAGGTCATAGCGCTAAAGGCAGGAGATCTTCTTGTATTTTCAGCCAATATGATACATCGAGGTGTGTATGGAAAAAATCGTTTAGCATTGGATGTGTTGCTATGTGAGAAACGCCCAGAACTAACGACTTTTGTGAGAAATAATTGCCTGCCAAATAGTATGCAGCTTGCTGAAGTTGATTACCCCAATTTATTTTCTTAGTTTGGCAAATAAAAATGAAGCTTTACATGAATGTAAAGCTTCATTTTATCCACTGACGCTATCTAGAACGATTTCCAGTTCCATACAAGGCTTGTGCACATTCGTTAGTGTCTTTCCAAGTTCCATCTTTGTATAAAACTCGGGTTACGCAAGCTCTAGCATCTCTGAAACTACTCGAGTCTCTACCGTTATCTTTAAACTGACAGTATTGTGTTGTACCACAATCCCAAACGCCTGTAGCGGACGCACTGTAATTCCATCGAACCTGCTCAATCGGTTTTGTCGATTGAAAACGGAAGCTTACAGTAGGCTTTGGTGACATAACATCATGAGTTACACACATATCTTGCCACTCTTGTGGGGTACTCGTAGGGCTAATTACGCATTGTACACTTTCTGAGCTTACGGCGTGGCCTGAAACTACAGAAGTCGTGAGAAATACCAACGCTGATATTGGAAATTTCATACGCGTAACCCTTTAGAATGGATTGCTAGGTTGTTTCGAGTAATGCCCTGTGGCACAGTGTTTGGTATTTTCCCATGTACCGTCTTTGTAAAGCACTCTCGTCACACAAGCGGATGCATCATAAAATACATCATGGTTTTGTCTGCCATCATCACGAAAGCTACAGTATGAACCACTCCTACATTCCCAGCTCCCTGAAGCTGATGCACTATATGACCAAACGACATCTGCCACATCTTTATCTGCTACAAATCTAAAGGCGACAGAAGGGCGATCTGTATTAGTCATCGCAGAGCAGAAGTCGGGCTCAAAAAACTGTTGTGTACTGGTTCCGCCAATTAAACACTCGACGTGTGCTGCTTCAGCTTGTTGTGAGTATGCGGTTGCAGCGATTACAAGTAGTGCGCTTGAAATTATTGTTTTCTTCATTTTTATATTCCTTATAATTAAAATTATTATTGGTTTGTTGATGAGTTTTAGAATCTAGGACCTAAGCTATAAATCGCCGTTGCGCATTCGTTCATACTTTTCCATGTGCCATCTTTGTAAATTACTCTTTTTACACAGGCCGTAGCATCGCGAAAAGATGGTTTATCTTCTCCATCGTCATAAAAAACACACTCTGTGCGGTGTGGATCACAATCCCATCTTCCAGATAATTGTGTGCTGAATTGCCAAGTCACATGCTCTATAGGTTTGGATGGTTCAAATTGGAAACTTACGTAGGGTCTCGAGGACGTTACGCTTTGGCTTCCACAAAAATCGGGCGTCATTTCCTGAGGGGTGCTAGTAGGGCTTACATCGCACAGCACTTGATCTGCTAGTGCATTAGTCGAACAAATCGCTAATCCGAATAGAGCGGAAGTAAGTAATAACTGTTTTATCATTTTTTCTTTCCTTGTCCTTGTCTTGTTACATTTATTTTATTTTGTGTGTGAATGTCAATTTAACTTTAACTTTAAGGTTTTTGTTAAAGTGTTTTTGTACTGAAAAATTCAACATTTTGAGGTTGAAAAATATACTTTTTTTGGAGAGGAAGTATTTTTGTTGTGCTTTTTTTTGAAATAGTAAATGATTGTAAATGGTATGGCTTTTTCTTGTATCCCTACTTCTAAGTGTTGAAGGCATTAACTAATAATAAATTTGAGATTCAATAGGAGGTAAAATAGGCCCATACTTCGGGCCCATATGTAAGCTAAATGGATTTACAAAGTCGCATTCGCAGGATTGGAAAAGGTTTTCCCATATCGTCAGTTGGTGAGCGTTCATATACCTTAAAACCTTTTGCTTCATAAAAGCCGACGGCTTCTGGGTTTTGCTCATTGACATCAACAAACTGCACATTTTGTGTTTCAAGCGCAAAGTGAAGCAGCTCAGTTCCGACACCTTGTCCTCTGCATTTCGCCAGTACAAACAACATCTCGATCTTTCGGTCATGTACACCAATAAAACCGACAATATTCGCATCGCTATTTTTTACACAGTGCAGCGTAACGTTTGGAAACGCCTGTTCAATAATAATAGGTTTAAAATAAGCGATATCCGCCTCAGTGATAAAATCATGAGTGGCTCGCACAGAGTCTTCCCAAACAGCCAGTAGTTCTTGGTGATCGCTTGGTGTAACTGGACTTATCATCATTTTTCCTTTTGTCTAATAAAACAGTCCAAATGGGTAAAGCGATAAACAAAAGGAAGATTGGCCAGCCGGACGAGCTTAACATACCCGATGCATTAAGGGTACAACGGGTATTACAGTAAATTACTTGTATGTGGTTGTATAGATAGTGCGCGCCCTTAACTATTCATCTAGTTGAAAAAATGCAACTTGATCGGTAAGTAGTTTGGCTTGATTTTCCATATTTCTACCTGAACGAGATGTTGTTTCAACCAGAGTAACGTTCTGCTGAGTAATATTATCCATTTGCGCGATGGTGGTGGAAACCGCAGCTATCCCTTCAGCTTGCTCTTTCCCCGCGTTATCTATATCGGCCACCATTTTGCTCACCTCGGCAATTGATTGCATTAGCTCATCGAAAGTCGTGCCAGACTCGTATACAAGTTTGCTGCCTTGCGCCACAGCATCAACGCTATTTTTGATCAGTGCTTTGATTTCACGTGCCGCTGATGCACTACGTTGAGCAAGGTTTCTCACCTCTCCGGCAACCACGGCAAATCCGCGTCCAGCCTCACCAGCCCGGGCTGCTTCAACGGAAGCATTGAGTGCTAAGAGGTTGGTTTGGAAAGCGATTTCGTCAATGACACTGATAATGTCAGAGATTTTCGTGCTGTAAGATTCGATTTTACCCACTGCGGTAATGGCATCGTCAATCGATGCTTTACCTGAGTGTGCTTTTTCTCTAACAATAGTCGCTTTCTCTGCGGCATTGCTTGCGCTACTCGCATTCTTTTTAACCGTAGCGGTAAGCTCTTCCATAGTGGCGGCGGTTTCTTCTAAGCTCGCCGCTTGATTTTCAATGCGGCTATTGAGTTCTTCGTTGTTATTCGCGATTTGTTTAGCTACATCAAACACTTGCTCTGCACCGTTGTTTATGGTGTTAACTAAGTCGCTTAATTTATCGAATAAGCCGTTCATCGCTTGTTGCAGCACCGAGAACTCGCCACCTAAGTGGTGGGTGATCCTATGTCTTAAATCACCTTGTTCCATTGCTAAGATAGCATTTTTAATATGTTCAACCGCTTGTTTTTGTTCTGTGATATCTGTTGCATATTTAACGACTTTAAAGGGACGGCCTTGTTGATCGAGGATAGGGTTATAAGACGCTTGGATCCATACCTCTCGACCTTGTTTTGCCAATCTTAAGTATTGCCCTGAGTCGAACTCACCTCGGTTGAGCTTTTGCCAAAATTGCTGGTATTCAGAACTAGTGGCTTGTTCGTGTGTAGCAAAAATACGGTGATGTTTACCTTTGATTTCGTCAAGTGAGTACCCCATCGTATCTAGGAATGACTCATTGGCCCATAAAATAGTACCATCCATTGCAAACTCAATGACGGCTTGTGATTTACGAATGGCTTGAAGCTGACCATCAAAATCAGCAGCAGTGGCTTTTTGCTCGGTAATGTCCGTTGCGAACTTAACAACTTTTATCGGCTTGCCTTGCTCGTCTAAAATGGGGTTGTAGGTGGCACTAATCCAGATTGCTTTGCCACCTTTGCCTAAACGGTGAAACTCTCCGGATTCAAATTGGCCCTGTTTTAAACGCTGCCAGAATGCTTTGTATTCACTGCTTTGCGCGTAAAAGCTGTCGACGAACATGCTGTGATGCTTGCCAATGATTTCTTCTTTCTTGTAGCCCATGACAGACAGGAAGTTTTCATTTGCTTTTAAAATATTACCTTGCAAATCAAACTCGATAACGGCTTGCGAGCGATTGATGGCTTTGAGTTGTCCAGCAAAGTCGAAAGACGCCAGTTTTGCTTGGGTAATATCCGAGGCATATTTGACGATTTTGCCCAACTGGCCATTTTCGTCATAGATGGGAGTATAGGTTGCTTGGATCCACAGAGTGTTTCCTGATTTGGTTAGGCGTTTAAACTCACCTGATTGATGCTTTCCTTGTCGTAAAGCGTGCCAAAAGTCTTGATATTCGCTGCTCTCAGCGTCTTCTCGTGCCACAAAGAGTCGATGATGTTGACCTTGTATTTCACTTAATGTGTAACCAACCGCATTTAAAAATAGCCTGTTTGCAGTCTTTATATTGCCGTAAGGGTCAAACTCAATAACGGCTTGAGTTTGTTTGATGGCATTAACTTGACCTTGAAAGTCCGCAGCATTTGATTTTTGAGCGGTGATATCTGAGGCATATTTTACGACTTTGATAGGCCTATTCTGTTCATCAAAAATTGGATTATAAGTGGCTTGGATCCATATCGTTTTACCTGATTTTGTTTGCCTTGCGAATTCACCTTCAAAAAATTCGCCATTGTTTAGGCGTTGCCAAAATGCTTGATACTCCTCACTGGCTGCGTAGTCATTCTTAACAAACAGACTGTGATGCTTGCCTTGTATTTCCTCTAGGCTGTAACCCATAACAGACAAAAAGTTGTCATTCGCGCTTAGCACTTTACCGTGCATGTCGAACTCGATAATCGCAAAGGACGCTGATAAAGCTTGTAAATTTGCACTCATGTTGGCAATGGTTGTGAGGTAATCGCTAATGTCAGTCGCAATAACTAAAATTCTGCCTTCTTGAGTACGTGATAGCTCTAGTAACAACTTCTTCGGTTTGTGGTCATTCGCAGTATTGAGAGAGAGCGCTATCTTTACATGTGCTTGGTGCTCAAGTTGAGCGAGCCCACGCTTAAGTGCAGCGGCATCGGTTGAGGTGTGACATATAAAAGCGAGAGATTTCAGCTCGTAGGTAACTGGGTATCCGAGTAAGCGGGTAAAGGCTGGACTAACCTGAAAAATATCTGTTTGATAATCCACTTCTAAGTAAGGCGTAGTTGCCTTAAAGTGTTGAAATAGCGCTGTATCTTGTCCATCTTGCTTTTTTGCTTTTCCCAAGCCAAACGTGATCATATATAAGCCACCCGTAGCGGTAAATTTTAACAATATTAACTATAGTAAAGTTGCTTAGGTCCGCCACAAAATCGCCGCAAAACAAGCATATAATCGTGCGACGTAAAGCAAATTACCATCACGGATAATAAGGGTATAGCCGTAACTCAAATGTCTTGGTAAAATCTTCGCCAATTTTTATAAAAACGAGCATTAAGATGGGCAGAGCATTTGAAGTCCGCAAAAACGCCATGGCAAAAACGGCGGCGGCAAAAACAAAAGTAAACTCAAAATACGGAAAAGAGATTTACGTTGTTGCTAAAAATGGCGGCGCAGATCCTGAAACGAACTTGTCACTACGTCGTTTAATCGACAAGGCAAAGAAAGATCAAGTTCCTGCACACGTTATTGATAAAGCAATCGAAAAAGCGGCAGGCGGTGCAGGTGAAGATTACACGCCAGCGCGTTACGAGGGTTACGGTCCTGGCAACAGCATGATCATTGTTGACTGTTTAACAGACAACATGAACCGTACTATCAAAGATGTTCGCTTACCGTTTACCAAAACTGGTTCAAACTTAGGTAACCCAGGTTGTGTGGCGCATATGTTTGACCACTTTGCAATCTTAGGATTTGCAGGTGATGACGACGAGTCAGTTTTGGAAGCGCTAATGATGGCTGATGTTGATGTTACTGACGTAGAAGTTGAAGACGGCCAAGTTTCTGTTTTCGCACCTCACACTGAATACTTCAAGGCGAAAACTGCACTGACAGAAGCGTTTGAGGGGATCACGTTTGAGGTAGACGAAATCACTTGGGTGCCGCAAACTCACGTAGAAATTGAAGATCCAGAAGCAATCGAGACATTCGAAAAGCTAATCAATATGCTTGAAGATGTGGATGACGTACAAAACGTTTACCACAATGCGATTGTCAAAAGATAAGCCGCTTATCGATATAGCGCACAAATAGTTAAGGCCGACATAGTTCGGCCTTTTT
Source organism: Pseudoalteromonas sp. CO348 (assembly GCF_004208845.1). Classification (NCBI taxonomy): domain Bacteria; kingdom Pseudomonadati; phylum Pseudomonadota; class Gammaproteobacteria; order Alteromonadales; family Pseudoalteromonadaceae; genus Pseudoalteromonas; species Pseudoalteromonas sp. CO348. The sequence goes on from NZ_SGPI01000040.1 coordinate 88,215, forward strand.
ATTGCCTATGCTTTACACCTCGCAACATTAGTTTTTATCATGGCAACAGGAAACAATAATAGTAGCGTTTGCGAGCCAATATAGATGACCCAATTAACGTGCCTTGCAATGGGAAAGTAGCCATCCCCTTGGTTTGCGAACAGCCAAAATTGACCGATAATAGCATCCGCTAGCATTGCTAGGATAAAGCCGCTGGCAACTGCGAAGTTGGCTTTTTCGTTGAATTTAACGTTTTGAATAATAAGCCAAAAGCCAAATACGCCGAGCAAGGTCACTAATAAGCTATAACTTGCGCTCAACAGCAGGGAGTATTGGCTTATCGTGGGTAGGTACATCGTTTGATAGCTAAGCGACGATAACGTAATAGACACCACAACCAATACGGTCGCGGTTGCTAATGTTAATGCAAATTCCCGCCTTAAAAACCGAATAAGCAGTCCAAGTAAAAGCCCATAACCAAGGGCAAAAAACCAAATGGAGTCGATCAAGTAGTCATGCTTTATGGTTTGATCTTGACGATGATAAAGCTCAAAGAGATTGAAGTTGACGATATCTCCGCAAGTACACAAGAGCAGAGCAATCCAACAGAGTTTTATATCTTTGTGCAAACTGCTCGGGCTAGTAGCCAAGCTTGTTTTACGAACATGCCACCCTAATCGCAACACAAGAAGTAGTGAGGCTGATGGTAAAATCCATTGAAATAAGGCCTGGTGACTTTGCCAGAGTAGGCTGCTGCCAAGCAAAGACGTCAAGGTCGCAACGCCAAGTAAAAGCAATGTGATAGGTTTATAGTGGACGGTTTGCAGTATATTATTCACAGTCATTCCTTGTTGGCAATTTTGGCAAGCTGTTTAGAGGCTCGTTTTTCACCTTATGCAAAGTGTAATAATTATCTGCGTAATTGCCTCTTGCTGTATCAATTTACAGTACAATCATTTACAGTATTTGTCTTGCAGATCTATTACATTGCTACTTTTTATAAGGGTAACTCTTTCATGTCTAATCTTAAACTCAATATAGCGCTTTCATGCTCAGTTCTTGCATTGGCTTTTTCTGGGTTTAATGTCATTCAAACCAAATTAGCAACCTCTCCTGTGGCAACGCACGTGTATCAGAGTTCTACTCAGCAGCCTCACTATAATGCAACTCAGTATACACAGGATGCTCAGACTTCAGCTGATGAGTCTGAACAAGTTGCTAAGTTAATGGCTCGGATCAATAAACTTGAAACGAGGTTACAGGCATTGTCGATGGAAAAGTCTGATTTACTTTCTGAGCAAGCACCGGATGAGTTTGAGTCTTTAATCTTCTCTTTGATAGAAAAGCGTGAGCAGCAGAAAATCGACGAGATGAAAGCAGAAAACCCGATTTATGGCTTCTATGAAGACTTACCCGAAGACTACGAAATGCGGATCAAAACCGATCCTGAGTACGCAAGCCAAGTTAGCAATGAGTTAAAACAGAAAATTCTAAATAGTAGTTTATCGGCTACGGAGCGCTTAGCCGCAATGAGTCAACTGCAAATGAACATGTTTATGCTAAATCGCAATGAATTAGAGCAATATGATTATCAAGCAGTAGAATCTATCCTCAATATGACGCATAACATGAGTGATGAAAAGTTGAGGCTACAGGCGCTTGAGCTTGTGTCGCGTACACCTATCGTTGATGAGCGTTTGTCACAGTCATTCGTGAAAATGCTAGAGCAAGAACCTAATGATTACGTGAAAAGTCTCGCAGCAGAAGGATTGATGTCACAGTACTTCCAGTCAGGCGCTGATCCAAAGCAGCAACAAAGGATCGCTCAAGATTTGCTGTCTCTCTACGAAAATGCATCGGACCCTAAGGTTAAAGCCATCCTCAAAAACTTGATGGGCGATGAGCGTATGCTAGAAGAGCTAAAACGCCAGTCTAATGGCTGACGCATATTAAGGCTAACTGAGTGAGGAGCTGAGCTTTACCAAACTTTAGTACTTTTACTAATAGTTGCACTTGAATGTTCAGCTTAATCCCCGGCTCTAGTTAATTAATACCGAAAATCAAGGAAATGATAAATGCAAATCGTTGCACTTGATGCGAGTGTTCCATCGCTTGATACATTAATAGCAGAAATCGATGCGCTGATGAATTCGCTATACCCTGCTGAAAGCAACCAGCTATCGGCATTGCAAGAGCTATGTTCACCTACTGCGCATTTTATTGGTATTATCCAGCATGACGAGATCATTGCTTGCGGCGCAATCGTCGAAAAGCATCATGATTGTCTCTATGGTGAGTTGAAAAGACTGTATGTAAAGCCAAACCATCGCGGTCTTGGTTTATCAAAAGCAATCTTGTCCGAGTTAATCGCTTTTGCAGATAATCGTCAATATCCACTGATACGGTTAGAAACCGGAGTTAAGCAACCAGAAGCCCTCAGGTTATATGCGCAGTTTGGTTTTATCGAAAGAAAAGAATTTGGTGATCACAGATCGGATCCGCTGTCTGTCTATATGGAGTTGAAACTTGGAAAATAAGCAGTTAGATATCGAATATCAAGTAATCAAGGAACATATCAATGAGTTTCCGACTCCCATCACGTTTAAACAAGGCGCCAGATTGGCCGTTGGTGAAGAATATGAGGGCGAAGAGGGGTGGGACAATTGGTTTTTCTGTGAAACTGAGGAGCAAGTGTCTGGTTGGGTACCTGCTCAAGTGTTTCGCTTAGTCAATCCCAAACAAGGTATCGCATTAATGGACTATACCGCTCAGGAACTATCGGTAGTTCAAGGTGAACGCTTATTGGGGCATAACCAACTCAATGGTTGGGTGTGGTGCTCAAGTAAAAAGTCAGAGCTGCAAGGTTGGGTACCGCTTCGTAATCTAACACCAATCTAGCGGGTGTTGCTTTTTAGCAACACTCCTCTCTTTTCTTTACTACTTTTTTAAAATACTTGTGTTTTTCGTCAGTTTCCCGCCCACTCAGTCACTTTTATAGCAATTTACCCAAGATGAAAGTTGGTTTTAATGTGTTTACTTTCAATGTGTTATATTTATTTTTTGATTTTTAGAAAATATAAGAAAAAATTTTCGATATTTTCATAAAAATTTTTCTGGCGGGTCTGCTCAATACCGAATGTGAATGATTGTCGCATGAAACTTAACCGCCTTGGGCTGCACTTACATCCTAATTTTTTAAGGTGTTGCTTTTATGCGACAGCTTAACCTATTGAAAATAAATAAATTTTAATTTTATCTCAAAATCACCTGTTGCTAAATGGCAACAATATCACTGAATCCATCCTTAATGAAAATTTACCTTTATTTTTAACCTATTGATTCTTAATTACTTTTAAACTTTGGCATCAAAGTTGGAATAGTTATCTCGAAAGCAAAAAACATTCGCTTCAACACAAACCAACGTAGAGAAGCAGAAACGACAAGTTTAGAAATATGAGAGGAACTGATTATGAAAACTTTAGCAATCGCACTATCAGCAGCTGTACTTTCTTTCGCATCAGTAGGTGCTCACGCAAACTCTGAGTTTGATAAATACGATGTTGATGGAGATGGCTACATCTCACTAGGCGAATCAAAAGCAAATCCAAATTTGATGGCGCAGTTTAAAGACCTTGACGCCGACCAAGACGGTCAATTAAGCCAGTCTGAGTTTGATAACTTTGAAGGCTAAGCACGAGCCGACGACATAATAGCAAAGTTTTAAATATACCCCAATTTAAGGAAAAGATTATGAAAAATGTATTAGCAGCACTATCAATCGCAGGTTTATCAATGGTTTCAGCGTCAGCACTCGCTGGTGATGACTTCGCAAAACTGGATACTGATGGCAACGGTTCAATCAGTGTAACAGAAGCGAGCGTAAGCGCGTCATTGAGCGAGCAGTTCGCGGATTTAGACGCTAATGCCGATGGCGAACTAAGCAAGTCAGAATACGCAAATTACGAAGGCTAATTTGGCACTGGATTTAATAATGAGTTAAAGAGCTGGGCCGCATGCCTAGCTCATCAGAACAAAATGACACAATTGAAGGATTAGATTATGAAAAACGTACTAGCAGCACTATCAATCGCAGGTTTATCAATGGTTTCAGCATCAGCATTTGCTGGTGGTGATTTCGAAAAACTAGATACTGATGGCAACGGTTCAATCAGCGTTACTGAAGCAAGCGTAAGTACTTCGTTAACTGAGCAGTTTGCAGACTTAGACGCGAACGCCGATGGCGAGCTAAGCAAATCTGAGTACGCGAACTACGAAGGTTAATCGCTAGGTGGGCATAGCGCCCACTGCCTTTAACACCATTACGAAAACGACAGAAGGATTGGACTATCATGAAAAACGTATTAGCAGCACTTTCAATTGCAGGTTTAACATTCGCTTCAGCTTCTGCATTAGCTGGTGAAGATTTCACTAAATATGATACTGACGGTAACGGCACCATCAGCATGACTGAGGCAAAAGTAAATCAGTCGCTTGCAGAGCAATTTACACAACTAGACAGCAATGCCGACGGTGAGTTGAGCGAGTCTGAATTCGCAAATTACCAAGGCTAATCAAGCCGTCCAAAAGCAAATCATATTTAGGAAATTTTAGGAGCAGAATGATGAAAAATGTACTTATCGCACTATCAATCACAGGTCTAACATTGGCTTCAGCAAATACTATTGCTGGTGAAGATTTCGCAAGCTATGACACAGATGGCAACGGTGCTATTAGCATGAGTGAAGCAAAAGTAAATACAGCGCTTATCGAGCAGTTTAAAGACTTAGATGTAAACGCTGACGGAGAACTAAACGAAACTGAGTTCTCTAACTTTAAAGGTTAATTTGCGACTAGAGCCGCAATGAGAGACGGGCATAGTGAGGAGAATGGCTATGAAACTTAGAACGGTATGTGCAACGACCATAGGTGTATTGGTGAGTACGATGGCACTGGCAGCAACCTTGTCATTTCAAGATGTAGACAAGGATAAAGACGGGCAGATCAGCCAGCAAGAAGCATCAGTATCATCAACACTACTTGGTCAGTTCGAGAAGCTAGATGCAGACAAAAATGGTCAGCTAAGCGCTTCTGAATTCTCTAACTTTAAAGGCTAGGAGGTCACAATGAAAAAGTTAGCAACAGCAATTACAGCCGCCACAGTACTTTTTGCCGGCTCTGCAATGGCAGCAGAATTTAACGATTTTGATTTAGATAAAGACGGTTTTATCTCTAAAAGCGAAGCATCACTGTCAGAATCTCTTGCTTCAATCTTTGATAAGCTAGACAGCGACGGAGATGGCAAACTGTCTGAGAAAGAATTTAATCAGTAAGCAAGTGGCAATCCAAAGCGCCACGCCTCCCCAAGCTCGACTTTGTAGTCGGGCTTTTTTTATTTCGAGCTGCTAGGGAGCTTAAGGTTTAGATAGGGAATGGATTAACTTAATTCATTAATCCAGCGATGATCCCTGATCCATTTCTGCATTTTAGGAAAGCCTTGTTCTGGGCAAGTCATATCCCATGCATTGAGTAATGGGTAGCCGAACCCTTTCCCTTCCTTAAAAGCACTTACGAAGCTATTGCTGGCGCCCTTATAGCCATCCTTATGTATTACGACCTCTAGAGGCAAGCCGATATATTGAATGGCAGCAACCGACCAAGCAATGGCGGCCATTTCTTCGCCTTGCATGGCTTGTTTCTCTCGACCATTTTTTAGGCCATTTTTATACACGTCTTCATGAAGTTGGTCGCGGAATATCGGCTCACATACGGCAATATGACCAGCTTCGTGCAATATATCACCTGGATATAGCAATTTCTCATTATCAATATAGAGTGTGCCCATCACCGTTTTTAGACCCGGTAAAAACGTATTTTCCTCGACTTCATGAAATCGAAAAGGTAGCTGGATTTCGGTGAGAAAATCACAAATGCGCTTTGTATGCTCATGCATGTTAATTCGGGTTCCTTTGAGCAGCTTAACTTACATTGTCAGTAAGTTTAACCTACGCTTCCATTTGCGCAAATTACCGAAGATTACAACTTGTTATAGAGGAAGTTTGATCACCGCTAGCATTTCACCATCCTCTTCATTGATTCCAACTTCTTCAAAGCCAAAGCTCGCGTAAAACGATTTTGCAACGGGGTTGCTCGGTACATAACAGATTTCTATGGTGGTAAGGTTTGGTGTCTGCTTGATTTCTTCGAGTGCGAGGGTGAGCGCTTTACGCCCAATCCCTTGTTGCTGAAATTGTTGATCAACCATAAAGCGCCAAATGGAGATGCGCTCTATACTCTCTTGTACCCACATTAGCATCCCAACAGCTTCATCATCTTGATAAATTGCGCGTGTGGTATAGCCATCATTAAATGTTGATTCCACGATGGAAAACATGTTGCAGGCTACCAAATCTTGCTGCTCAGGGCTGACATCTAAATCGCAAATGGCTTCGTAGTTGTGTTTATCAATGGCTCTTAGAGAGATATTCATCACGGCGTCCTTGTATTGTTATAGAAACACTATTTCAAACATGGTTGTTTTGGCAAGAGAAAGTTTGCTTTATAAAGCAAACAATCATTGACCGTTAAGCGCTTCTTCCCCACACTGAAAGCACCTTCGGCTTTATGTCGTTTTGCCTAAAACAAGGACCTTGTGATGCAGCTTACCACATTACTCAATATCTCCATTCCTATGATCCAAGCGCCAATGGCGGGTGTGCAAAATTGGCGCTTAGCGGCCGCAGCGACAAATGCTGGAATACTCGGCTCAATCCCTTGTGGGATGCTGAGCAAGGAGCAGGTCGTTGCTGAAATTGAGCATTTTAAAGCACATGCTTCAGGCCCATATAATCTTAACTTTTTTTGCCATGAAATGCCGGAACTTGACCCTTATCAGCAAGATAAGTGGAAGAAAAAGCTGGCTTCATATTACGATGAGCTGGAGTTAACACCTAGCGATGACATGGGGATCTTAAGACGCCCATTTGATAGGGAAATGGTTGAGGCTATTGCCCCTTATAAACCTCCAGTGATCAGTTTTCATTTTGGTCTTCCAGATGCCGAATTGGTCGAGTTGGTAAAATCGTGGGGGACGATTATTTTATCTTCAGCAACGACCTTGGAAGAGGGGATATGGTTAGCTGAAAATGGTGCAGACATCGTGATAGCACAAGGGATTGAAGCGGGTGGACATAGAGCAACCTTCACCGAGGCAAAGCTTGAGTCTCAGCTACATACTCGTCAATTAGTCACTATCCTCGCTGATGCGCTATCGGTTCCTGTAGTCGCTGCAGGTGGTATTGCTTCTCATCATGATATCACTATGATGCATGAACTGGGGGCATGTGGAACACAAATCGGCACTTGCTTCTTACTATGTGATGAAGCTAGCACCTCTTTGGTACATCGTGATGCACTTAAGTCACTGGCTGAGCCATCCGCCGTGACCAATGTGTTTTCTGGTCGCCCTGCGCGTGGGATCGAAAATCGACTAATGATAGATCTCAGCTTTATTAATGATGATGTACCCACTTTTCCATATGCATCAGCTGCTTTGACACCATTACGCGCCGCTGCTGAAAAGCAAGGAAGTGGCGATTTTAGCCCGCTTTGGGCAGGGGTTAACCGCCAAGGTTGCATGGAAGTTAGTACACAAGAGATGGTAGAACATCTATGGAATGTTAAATAAAATATTTAAGTTAACAAATTTGACATATTTCGAGTTTATGCTCTAGCGTTTTATGACAAGGCCAACCCAGTTGTGCCTTGCTCTTTGTTACCTACGTAAGTCGATTATTTGCTTGGGTGACGTATTCGTTATGACAATAATAAACACGGAGTCGTGCATGAGACATTCTATTTTAACAGCAGCGTTATTCGCTTCTTTTTCTTCGCTGGCAACCCCTACTTGCCCGAGTATTACCGCATTAGAAACCCATTATGCAGCACCTAATATGGTCAAGCGTAGCTTTTCTAGCTCATTTAACAAATACTTATCTTGGCTGCCGAGTTACCATATGGTACACGATCAAGTAACCGCTGCCGGTGCTGCAACTCAGATCACCGCTAAATTTGACTACGGTAGCATCACTCATAAAGACTTGGAATTCGAGTCGGTGGAGTTTTACTACCGTGCTGAGTCGGACACAAATTGGCAGTATCTTGGAGAGCAAACCACCAATGGCGATGGTAAGGCGTTTATCACCTTGCCTGAATTATCGGCAGGTCAGTATCGTATATACGCAGGCGTACCAGCTGACGGCTCCGGTGCACAAGGTTATATCACGGTCGTTGAGCCAGGTACTCAAGCGGTCCTGTTTGACATCGATGGTACATTAACCGAATCCGATGCCGAGCAAATTGGCGACTATACCGGAATAGATCATGCCGACCCCAAAGATGGCGCCTATGATTTAGTTCGCCACTATCTTGATTTGGGCTATCAACCCGTATTCTTAACAGCCAGAGTATATTGGTATGCCAAAGGGACACGCGGTTGGTTAAGCTGGATGGGCCTACCGCAAGGCTTTTTACGCACATCACTCAGTAATGAAACCAGCTTGTTTAAAACGGCAGAATATAAAGCTGCGGAGATTAATCGCTTAAAGGCGCAGGGCATTGATGTCGTTCGTGCTTATGGTAATGCCAAAACAGATGCTGAAGCCTTTATCAAAGCGGGGATCCCAGCTTCAGAGGCGTTTACTATTGGTTCTGATGCCGGACATTACGGTACCACAGCAATTGCCGGCAATAGTTACCAAGTGCATTTAGGTGAGCTCACAACTTATCCTCACGCTGATTGCTTGTAGACCTTACCTTCGATTGATCCTAATTTTTAGAAATTCTCAAAAGGAGCCGTATTTTGGCTTCTTTTGGGGCATCCTGTGTGTACTAACCTCTGGGCCTAGGTACTAACTCACACTCCCATTATTTACTTTTGTTTACGTAAAATTCATTAAAATTTCATTTTTTACACTATTCTGGCTTGACCTCTGACCATTGTAATCTAAAGTTTATTTGTTACTAAATTGTAATAATTGGAGCAAGTACATGAAAAGGTTAATTCTCAGCGCCCTGCTTGGGTTGCTATCGGTCGTTACCTCTCCCGCCCACAGCGGTGAGGAATTAGAGTATCCCGTGGTATTAGTTCACGGTCTATTTGGTTTTGATAATCTGCTTGGAGTAGATTATTTTTATCGCGTACCACAAGTGATCCATGATGAAGGTGGGCAGGTTTATGTTGCAGAAGTATCATCAGCCCATAATTCAGAATTGCGTGGTGAGCAACTACTAGAGCAAGTTGCGTTGGTTCGAGCATTAACGGGTAAAGACAAAGTTAATTTAATTGGTCACAGCCAAGGCGCGCAAACTATTCGCTATGTCGCCTCAGTTAAACCTGAGTGGGTGGCCTCAGCGACTAGTATTGGTGGCGTAAACTGGGGGAGCCGTTTTGCTGATGTTGTTCGCGGTGGAGTAGACAGTGGCTCATTTTCGGAGCAGTTTTTAGCGTCGCTTGCTAACGGCCTTGCGGGGTTGATTGATTTGTTATCTGGTAAAGCAACCGCACCAAAAGATGCACTCGAAGCACTAGGTGCTTTGACCACGGCTGGCACATTAGCATTTAACCAAAAATACCCAGAGGGTGTGCCAAGTCATTATTGTGGCGAAACGCAAAGTCTAGCGAGCAATGGCGTGCATTATTTTTCATGGAGTGGCAGCAAAGCATGGACCAACGTATTTGACCCCGCTGACAACGCACTTGCACTGTTCTCTCAAGTCTTTGATGAGGCCAACGACGGCCTAGTATCAGCTTGTTCTAGTAATTTAGGTCATGTGATCAACAACCAATTCAAAATGAACCATTTAGATCAGGTAAACCACACCATTGGTATTCATCACTTGTTCGAAACAGACCCATTAACCGTTTATCGCCAGCATATTCGCCGCTTAAAAGGTCTGGCGCTATGAAAAAGTGGGGCCTTTTGCTAATCATTTTGACTATGCTGTCGCTGGTTTATATCGAGAGTGAACAGCAAGAGACGCCGCGTCATGTTCCCCGGTTCGCGGAGTTATCTGAGCTGAAAAATGATGCGCATAAGGTCCCACAACCCAAAAGGAATGTATCTGTAAGCGCACATTGTGAGACCATTAATAAACAGCATAAGCACCAAATCGACGATTGGCTTTTTGAGCTACAAAACCATAACCAAGTCGAGCAGTGGCAAGCTTACCTGGAATTATTACCACAATGCCTTCACGAAGTTGCAGGTCTCTACGTGCAATTTAAGCAGGCCTTAATTGATGTGGATACACATCTTAATCTACAAGAACGTGTTGAGCTGCTACACGCACTGCAGCGGCAATTTTTTATGGATGAAGTGATTGCAGTTTGGTTTGAAGATGATAATGCGTGGGATACGCAAGCTTTGAGTCGCTGGCAAATTTTGTCAAACGCATCTATATCTGAATCGCAAAAGCAGCAATTAATTGAAACGCATATCAGTGGGCTTCCAAAGCGCGAACAAGTGTTATTTCAAACCTCAGCCCAGTTGCACACTCTAAGCGCAAACTGGCAGCAAAAACACTATAATGAACTAAGTGCTGAGTACGGAGATGAAGCCGCAACGCGTATACTTGAAGTCCAGAAGCAACAACAGCATTGGCAGCAAAAACTACAAAGCTTTATGCTGCAAAAACAAAATATTCTAGCCGAGCTTGGTGATAGCCAAATCGCAAAAGAAAAAGTCGATTCACTACTCAAACAAACCTTTACCGAGAATGAGCAAAAGCGAGTTGCTGTATTGGTTAAGTGATAATTTTTTAGTTATTGATAAGATGTATAGGCCGATTACGTGGAGCAGCCAAACCTGCAGCCATGAGCCCATCTTGGTAGCGGATAAATACAATCAAACAAGCAGTAAAACATGAAAATTGAACCAAACCTGTGGCAGCTTTATTTACAAGTATATTTTCAACCATTACAGCCAATCCGCTTTGTTACACGGGGCGCTATCTTAAGTCTTTGGAATCCACATGGAAAGGTACTTTGTAAAGATAAAAATCAGTGCTTATCACGATTTTGGCAAGGGGCTTTACAGCGCGCAAATGTGCCTTATCAGTTGCTGTGGGGCGGTGATAAGCAAATGCAATATCGAGAGTTAAGTGCTTATATAAAGTGTGATTTAGCATCGGGGTTTCGGTGGGCGGCACGATTAAACCAATTGGGATTTTATTTCGTCGAAGATAATCAATTGCACCTCTATAACAGTAGCGATAAAGCACAAAGCGATGTGGTGACGGATAAGTTCGCATCTCGGCTTTGCTTTGTAGCATTGCCTAAAAATAACTCTGGATGTCTAGCTGCGCGAGGCGCTGTTTAGCCGTTTAATAACAGGGCTATCGATAAAGATAATGCTCAGTTGAGAGAGCGAGTGAAGAGGCGATTCAATCAAGTCGCCTCACGCCGTTTCACCGATTTCTTCATCCACCAAGCTTTTTATTTCCTGCCTCACCCACTGGTGGATTGGGCTATTGTGATGAATGAGATGCCAAAATTGTTCAACTTGAAAATCGGCAGTGTGGAACGGTAAATCGGCTACCGTGATGTCATAACGTCTACTTAAATGAGTGACCAGACGCTTTGGTAAAGTGGCAATCAGATCCGTGTTAATCAATAACTCCGGCACCATCGAAAAATGGGGTAAAGATGCCACTACTTCCCGCTGAGCATTCAACCTTTTTAGCTCATGATCCATATCCGTTTTGCACAAGCCATTACCAGAAACGATTAGATGTCGGCTCTGGCAATAGCGCGCTAACGTCATAGGCTGATGAGCCCATTTATGCTGACAACACATTACTATGGCATAATTATCATTAAATAAACGCTGTTTAAATACGTTGGTGGGTGTCTCATCTGTGGAGTACAGTAATAAATCCGCTACCTTTTCCAAGTAGTCATGAAGCGGTATAAACGAGTTGTAAGACACAATTTGTAATTTCAAATTTGGAGCACGCTGTTGAAAACGCGCCAACAATTTCGGCACAATCATCATCATTTCGAAATCCAGCGCCCCTATAGTGAATACGCCTGAGTATTGCAGGGGGTCAAACTCATCATCCACCAACATATGACGAATTGTAGTGAGTGATAGCTCCAGTTCGCTACGAAGGCGCTCACCTTTTGCAGTTAAACGATACTCATTTTTCACCTTTACCAACAATGGATCAGCAAATTGCTTTCTTAAGCGCATCAGGGCTCGGCTCACTGCTGGCTGGCTCATGTTTAATGCTTGAGCGGCTTGACTAATATGCTTGTGGATCAACACCTTCTCTAAGATCGTTAACAAATTTAAGTCAATACTGCGTAGATTCAACTCAGGTACACCCATGGCATCACCGTATAAGATTATGCGTAAATGATCTACATACTATAACAAACATGCATTTTTGATATGTTTGTTTTTGTTTTATCTTTTTTTCATCTTATTGAGGAGAGAAAAATGAAACTACCCACCCTAGCTTTAACCCCTATTGCTGCTGCAGTGTTTACTTTTAATGTCAGTGCGTTAGGCCATGACCATAATCACCAACACGCGATTTTATTCCCTGGTGAAACGGCTCAAATCGAAGTTGAACCATCAGCAAAGCACTCACTGAAAATCGGCCAAAAAATCAATAACCTTTATGAACGCCAGTTTGATGACAGTAAATTCACTGTACAAAAATTGGGTAAAAACACCTACTGGATCGGAGTAAATTACTACAACGCTACCGTTGTGGTGTCTAAAGACTCGGTGTTACTGATTGACCCTCTTGGTGATGGTCGTATTGATGCGCTGTTTCGAGGCATTCAATCCATTACCAATAAGCCGATCACTGCTATTATGTATTCTCATTATCACCTAGATCATGTAGGTGGAGGTAATCAACTTATTGACTTAATTAAGAAAAATTACCCAAGAGTGGGGCATGTCCGTGTTATCGCTAGTCAAACTGTTGCTGACAAGATCAACCTTCACGCTGAATTGAACGAGAACGGTGTGAGAACCCCTAAAGTTCCTGCACCAAATGAAGTGTACGATTTGAAAAGAGCTAGAACGGTCAAATTTGGCTCCATAAGGCTGAAGATGATGGCACCAGAAGGTTCTGGTCACACACCGGATAACACGATGATTCTAATTCCAAGCGATCGCGTGCTGCATTTCGCTGACATGATTAACCCTGATCAACTGCCGTTTTACAATTTCGCGGGAGCGGAAGATTTCCATGGTTACGAAGTGGATCTACAAAATCTTCTGAGGAAACCGCTCAGTAAGCACTGGAACTTTATTAATGGCGGTCATGGCAATATAGGCTCAAAAAAGGACGTAAAAGACCTGCTGGAATACATTGCTGATGTTAGAACTGAAGTCGGTAAACAATTAGAAGTTGCGCCCTACACCCCAATTTTTAGTGACGGCAACCACTTCATTTGGTTCAAACGCTGGCAAGAAGAGATCATCAATAATGTGCATTCCGAGCTAGCGAACAAATATGGGCACATGTATGGTTTCGATTCAGGTGCGGTGGAAACCCACGCAGCCATCATTTTGGCTGATATGATTGATCATTAAGTTCACTCGGCGCGCTAAGCGCCGATTTTTTGTGCATAAACTAAATTGAAGAATCGGCTCTCTACCTGTTGCATAAAGCCAACTACCCACGGCCAGTCAGATAAATTATCAACCATATTTGTCTACCCAGGGGTCTCTAGTACCTGAAACTAATTTACAAATGTCTTATGAAAACACTGCGGGCAAGTGGTGCGAAAACCCATATTGGCTATATTTTGACCTTAGTAGGTGTGCAGCACGAATAAAAAAACAGGGCCTAAATCAGGCCCTGTTTGCTCTACTTAATTGGTTTATTTTAAGTCAAAGCGGTCTAGTTGCATTACCTTCACCCAAGCGGCGATAAAATCGTCTACAAACTTCTGTTTGGCATCGTCCGATGCATAGACTTCGGTAATTGCGCGAAGTTCAGAGTTAGAACCAAAGATTAAATCAACCGGTGTTGCCGTCCATTTTATCTCTCCAGTTTTACGGTCACGACCTTCATATAAGCCTTCTTGCCCCTCTACTTTTGACCATTTAGTCGACATATCTAGCAGGTTAACAAAGAAGTCGTTGCTCAACTGACCAGGTTTGTCAGTAAATACACCGTGCTCTGAGCCTTTGTAGTTTGCGTCTAAGCTACGTAGTCCGCCTAATAGTACCGTCATTTCAGGTACAGATAGGTCCAACATATTGGCTTTGTCTACTAACATTTCAGTTGGTGACATAAATGCTTCATCACTGTAATAGTTACGGAACGCGTCAGCTTTTGGTTCCAGATAGCTAAATGATAAGACATCTGTTTGTGCTTGTGAGGCATCGGTACGGCCCGGTTTAAACGCTACATTTACTTTGTAGCCCGCGTCGTTTGCGGCTTTTTCAACTGCCGCAGAACCACCTAACACAATCAAGTCGGCTATAGAGACCGCTTTTTTGCCAGCACGCTTATTAAAGCGGGTTTGAATGTCCGTCAATGTAGCTAGCACTTTGTTTACTTCGTCAGGGTTGTTTATCTCCCAACTTACCTGAGGCTCGAGGCGTAAACGGCCACCGTTTGCACCACCACGCATATCAGTAACGCGGTGGCTAGATGCTGCCGACCATGCCGTTCTGATCAGTTCTTGCTTTGTTAGACCTGAGTTCAAGATTGATTTTTTCAGGGCGTTTATGTCCTTGTTATCAATCATCTTATAATCCGCTTTTGGAATTGGATCTTGCCAAGTCAGTACTTCGCTTGGTACTTCTGAACCCACATAACGGGCTCTTGGACCCATATCACGGTGGGTCAATTTGAACCAAGCCTTCGCGAACGCCAACTCATATTGCTTTGGATCTTTGCGGAAGCGTTCAATGACCTTACGATATTCAGGGTCAAATTTTAATGCCAAATCCGTGGTGAACATTATCGGTGCATGGCGTTTACCTTCAATATGGGCGTCTGGTACTAGGTTTGCCGCAGCTTTGTTGTCAGGGATCCATTGGGTCGCACCAGCTGGGCTTTTTGTCATTACCCAATTGAAGTTCATTAGGTTGTCGAGATAATTGGTTGACCATTGAGTTGGTGTGACCGTCCAAGCCCCTTCTAAACCACTTGTTGTGGTGTCTGCACCTTTACCCGTGCCGCATTTATTTTTCCAGCCTAGGCCTTGCGCTTCAATCTCTGCAGCGGCTGGTTCTTTACCCACACAATCAGATGGCTTTTTCGCGCCATGTGCTTTACCAAAGGTGTGACCACCCGCGATAAGTGCGACCACTTCTTCGTCGTTCATGGCCATGCGACCAAATGACATGCGAATATCTTTTGCGGCAAGTAATGGATCTGGTTTACCGTGTGGACCTTCAGGGTTGACATAAATAAGTCCCATTTCAACTGCTGCCAATGGACCCTTTAGTTTGCCCTTTTTGTCACGACGCTCGTCTTTTAAGAAAGCATCTTCTGGACCCCAATAAACTAAATCTGGCTCCCAATCGTCTTGACGGCCACCGGCGAAACCAAAGGTCTTAAAACCCATTGATTCAAGCGCAACGTTGCCCGCTAAGACCATTAAGTCTGCCCACGATAGACTACGACCGTACTTTTGTTTAATCGGCCATAATAATCGTCTTGCTTTGTCTAAGTTCGCGTTATCAGGCCAACTGTTTAGCGGATCAAAACGTTGTTGGCCACCTGCCGAGCCACCACGGCCATCGTGTACACGATAAACCCCAGCGCTATGCCATGCCATGCGGATCATAAATGGACCATAATGTCCCCAGTCGGCAGGCCACCAGTCTTGTGAATCAGTGAGTGTTTGCTCAATGTCTTTTTTGACTTGCTTAAGATCTAGTTTGCTAAATTCAGCGGCATAATCAAAGTTTGCGCCATAAGGGTTGGATTCTGGGCTGTGCTGTCTTAATGGGCTTAGGTTTAGTTGTTCTGGCCACCAAAATTGGTTGGTTTTCGCTTCGCTCATTGCAGCAAAGCTCGGGGCTGATAGCGTTGTTGTTACTGCGAGCGCTACGGCAGACAACATTGTTCTAGATTTTCTATTCATGGGGTTTTCCCTCGTAATTAAAGTGTGTCTCAAACTGCGTGTTAAACTTTAGTTCACAAATTGGAAAGAGAAAATCCAGAAAAACAAATTGGTATGTTCGGAAAAATAAATCGATAAAAAACGATATTTATCAAAATATTACACCTTCTTCCTATAGCGAGAAAATTTTTGAAGAAAAACTTTGGTTTAGTTTTTTGCAATAATTAACTTTAAACAGAAAGCTTGTAAGATCATATTTTATTTTGGTAGTTAGCTAGGTGCGCGAAAACAGTGCAAAAAAGTCTAGTGATTGTATTGGAGATGAAAAAATATATGGCGGAGTAGTGAGTTCTACTCCGCTTTAATCGCCAATATTGAAAATAGCAATGGCACTTGATGCCCTTTACTCAATAACTGAAAGCCTTGTCCAGACACTGCCTCTAAACCTTCAAAGCAGTTATATGGACTATAAGGGTGCTCATCAAAGTGAGTGATTGTAAGACCAGCTTGTATTAATGACTGCATCACTTCGGCGATTGAGTGCGGCCAAATCGCAATGGTTTGTTTGCTATCTTGATGGTTTTCGGTATAGGTTGATTCCTCGCTAATATCAGGCTGAGTTTGTGGGAAGTAAGGGTAACCTAAATGAAGGTCAATACTTGGGTGAAACTCCACGAAACAAAACTGACCGCCGGGCTTTAATGCACGGGCAATAGTGGCAGCCCACTGAGATAAATCTTGTAACCAGCAAATAGTGCCATAGGATGCAAAGACAATGTCGAATTGTGTGGTATTCTCAAGCCCAAATTGCGCGATATCCTGACAGATAAAACTGGCATCGAGCCCAGTTTGTTGAGCCAACGTATTTGCTCGCGTAATGGCTTCTGTTGAAAAGTCGACACCAGTTACCTTAGCCCCCAACCTTGCGAATGATAGGCTATCTAAGCCGAAGTGACATTGTAGGTGAAGCAGACTCTTGCCTGATACATTACCAAGTAGCTCACATTCAATGGGATTGAGCGAAGAGGTGCCTTGTAAAAAGCGATTGACGTCATAAAACTCAGAGTCAAAATGTGCCTTGGCTCGTTCTTCCCATGCCGCACGATTGAGAGAGACATAATCCATATTGAATTTCCTATTTTTGTGGATTTTCTTTAACAATAACGAGTAAATAAACCGAGGCAAGACTGCCCCGGCTTGGTTGGGATCCCGTCTATTTTTTCGGATCGTGTTTGTCGAACCACCACTGAATATAAGCTACTTTGTTTAGCAGGTTGGATGGTCTTTTGGTTATTCCGTGTGAGGCATCTGGAATTCTGACCATAGCTGTTTCTACACCCTGTAGCTTAAGCGCTTGATAATACTGCTCAGTTTCTGAGATTGGCGTACGATAATCCGCTTCACCTGTCAGTAACATGGTTGGGGTTTTTACATTCCCCACATAGCTAATAGGCGAGCGTTTCATATAATGTTCCATGTGCTCCCATGGTTTTCCTGGGAACCAGTAGTCCGCAAAGAATGGATAGAAATCTGCAGTTAATACAAAGCTATACCAGTTGATCACTGGCTTTGCTACGACTGCTGCTGCGAATCTATCCGTGTGACCTACCGTCCACGCGGTGAGTACGCCACCACCTGAACCGCCTGTAACAAACAAGCGGTCTTTGTCTATATAGTCTTCGCCAATCAGGTGATCTACACCTGTCATTAGGTCATCAAAGTCATGACTTGGGTAGTTATGGTGGATAGTTTGAGCAAACTCTTTGCCGTAGGAGTCGCTGCCTCGTGGATTCATGTAAAGCACTACGCTGCCTTGGGCAGCAAAAAGCTGTACCTCGGCGCTAAAGTGTGGGCCATAGTTTGCAACTGGGCCACCGTGGATCTCAAGTACTAGCGGATACTTTTTAGATTTATCGAACCCAGGAGGGTAGGCGACCCAAGCTTGAATTGGCAGTTGATCATGTGTCGACTTTAGCCAAACTTCTTCAACTTTTGCCAGTGTTTTATCGCCAAGGGCATCTTCGTTCAGCTTTGTAATTGGTCTTGGCTCGCCGCGTTTTACAATTGCGACATCGGCAGGGCGCTGGGTATCTGCGAGTGTAAAAGCCACTAATCCACGGTCACTGATGGCATAGTCACCACCTGAATAGGGGCGACCAAAACTAACACTACCAATGGCATCCGTTATCAGCTCAAAACGCCCTTTTAACGGCTGATAGCCAAGTGTGGTTTTCCCTTCACTGTCGTAACTTACATAGACGCCACGGCTGTTGGCGGCCCAAGTGACAGAGGCAAGGCTTCTATCTAAATCGGCTGCATAGGTTTTGGTTTCGCCTGATTTGAGATCTTTGACATAGAGTAGGCTATTCTCGTAATTGGTTTTTTTATCATCATAACCAAGGTAAGCCAGATAGCGGCCATTAGGTGACACCTCTGGGTGATTATCTGGGCCAACTCGGTCAGTTACCGCGGTGATTTCAAGCGAGTTTAGGTCTAGCTTATAGACTTCGCTGTTGGTTGGGTTTAATTGGTTATCCTTGTGGCGATTAGCCGAAAAATACAGTGTCTTTGCGTCATCAGCAAAACTCAGTTCGCCGCCATGATCAAAGTTGCCAGAGGTTAACTGTTTTGCGTTGCCACCGTTGGCGTCAATTTTAAAAATATGATTAAAGCCCGGTTCGGTATAACCAGCACCGTCGGCGCGATAATATACCTCATCGATAAATACGGGTGGTTTTGCCCATTCTGCTCCTTTGGGTTTCCCTGCAACAGATACCGGTGGTGCCTTTTGGCTGGGAACAAACTGGCTAAAGTACAGGCTTTTACCATCTGGTGACCAATGTAGTCCTGATGGTCCATGGGCTAAATTGCTGATCTTGGCAATGGCACCGGTTGCTAACCATTTCACATAAATTTGGCTGCTACCGTCGCGAGTAGAAACAAAAGCGATGCGATCATTACTGGGCGACAGCACAGGAGAATAATCCATGTGCAATCCAGAGGTAACTGGCTGCATTGCATTGGTAGCAAGGTCTACAGACCAAATATTACCGACTTTTCTATCACTTTTGATATCCATGCGGTTTCGCACGAAGAAGACTTTGTCACCGTCATTGGTGATGTCAATTTGATTAGCATATTCAAGATTAAATATATCGGTTGGCTCAAGCGATGCGGCTTGCACAGCGCAAGCTGAGCTTGCAATCGCGACGCCTGCTAGAAAGTATTTCATGACTCATCCTGTTTCTAATTATCATTTCCACTATGCGCCATATTGCAGCTTAATCAACTCTTTGCGGTGAACAAATTAAAAATCTATAAAAAAGTGCTTTACCTCAACTTAGCTTGCGGTTTTATCGTTGCTACCAGTTAGCGAAATTTATAATGAAGAGGATGATATGTACTTAGAACACGTAAATTTGGTAGTTAGCAACCTAGAAGAGGTGCTTCACTTCTATCGCGCCGCATTTCCTCACTGGAAAGTTAGAAGCAAAGGGCAAGGCGAGTGGTACGGCAAAGCACGAACATGGCTGCATTTTGGTGATGACTATCATTATATAGCGTTTAGCGATCACGGTGAGGGTCAAAACAGAGCACTCGAAAGTCACCAAGTCGGCTTGGCACATTTTGCCTATGTGGTTCAAAGTGTCGAGCGTGTCGTTAATAGGCTAACCGAAGCAGGTTATGTAGTCGATAAAGTCGGAGCGCAGCATCCACACCGAAAAAACGTTTACTTTATTGATCCAGCCGGATACGAAATTGAGTTTGTGGAATATATGAGTGACCTGCCTTCTGAGCGTAATAGTGATTAATGTAAAAAATAGGCCCAAACTAGGGCCTATTCGTGCGTTATATCTATTGTTGATAGTTTGACCAATGTTTAATTTGTTCAAATACCGCTTTCGGTGGTGCCGTTTCCTCATGCACTAATTGAATGTCGGTATGCATGATGGACCGTTTAGGACGCATTTCAGTCGTTTGATGCGAGTGACCGCTGTTCGCACCACTCCAGAAGTGTGTAAAATTCAGTATTAAACTTGACCATTCATCGTAGTCAGTCAAAATGGATGCGTTTTCGCTGTCATCATTAAGGTTAAAGTCCACTAAAATATCAGAAGTGCTGCCATTACAGTTGAAATCAATGGCTTCTGAGTTGGGATTATTAAGGCCTTTTGATTCGTCCAACTTGGCTTCGTCTAATGGCAGGTTTTTACCATGAGAGTAGTCAATAACAAAGTTCGTAATATCATCTGTCGGGCCGTTTAAAATTGCCGTGCCTTCCGGAAAGCAGTTTTCGTTATTACGGAACCAGCGACGTAAGTATCGATCGCCTTCGTTATTGCCAATGGTTGATAAGCCACTGAGTTGATACAAATAATTCATCACACTAAAGTGATTTGGCTTAAAGTTAGTATTTTCATTGCCGCCGTGATACAAACCGAGATTATGCCCCAATTCGTGCATAATCGTTCCTGCTTGGTAGTTGTAGGTCACATTGGTCATGAGCTCTGACTCTAAGTTCAGTCCCCAATTCCCCAGCGAGATAATAAGGTCGTTGCCAAATAACTCAGCTAAGCCAGAAGATCCGCCACTGCCGTCTGCTTCTTGACTGTTTGCCATCAGCATATAGTGAAAAATTGGCCGGCGTTTAAGATCAAAATGCTTGGCTTTGTGATCAAGAATACTCGGCGCTTGCTCTGAACTTGCAAAGGTTGTGGTTTGTACAAAGGGGATTTGTTCGCCGCCACCCAAATCATGTTGTTCAGGTGATAAGCCTTCTGTCTGGTGATACAAGTTACCTACGTCAAAGTGCACTGCTATATCTTGAGCTGCAAACGCCGCTTTTACTTTGTCTAGTGCGGGTTTGTGAGGCGTAATACCTGCATCATTACTTTCCATATAGTCAACTTCTATGAAAATATCTCTGACGCCAGCTCTTGCACCCCATTCGTATAAAGGTAAGCCTGCGAATGTGCCACCAGGCTGCTCTGAACAATCAGGGATTCCATCTAAGTCCTCATCTTTATCACAGAGCACATCATTATTGCCGCCAGGTGTAAAAAAGGCGGTAGATTGCCAGTCGCTAATCGAATTGGTATCTGTTAATAGGTTTGTTCTAACAAGGCTTTGACCTAGTTGATTTGAAACTGGTAATAACTCGGCACTTTCTTGCCATTCTGAAGGCGTTGCTGGTGCTTTATCACTTTCGCCAAAACGGACAAAATCAACCGTTTCACCTTGCTTGTTTTGTAATTCTACATACCCAGATATATACCATGCTGGCGCAAACTGTCCATCGCCGACTAGCATCAACTGATTAGAGCTTGTAACGCTGCGCTGCCATGTTTGAGGTCCATGTTCATTTTGCACTACGATATATTCGCCCGGTTCAAGTAGCTGTGACTTCAACGGAAAGACTTTAGTGCCGCCATCATTGTAGTTTTCCAACTCGATGCTTTCGGCAACGAGTTGATAATTACTCAAATCGATAGTTTCGTCTGTACCGTTGTAGATTTCTACCCAGCGGTTATCATCGATATACCTAGACGATGAAATCTCGGTGATAAGTAAATCTTTCTGTCCAGTAACAAAAGTAAGCTTTTCAGCTTGGGCGATGGCAGTCCCATAAAAGTTGGTCACCGTTTCTGAGATGGTTAATTCATATTCAGTGCCTGCTTTAAGGGGCTCCATTGGTGTTAAAGAAAAAGCGTATCCATCTTCTTGCTGTGTTTGTCCTACTGAAAATTCTACGCAAGTTTGATTACCAGATTCTCTTATATGAATTGCGCCATTACACTCTGAAGTACCAATTTCACTTGACCAAGACGCGGACATATTGTCGTCAAAGTGCAGCTGGATCTCACCTGTTAAGCTAACCCGAGTCGCTGAGGACTCTGGCAAACTTGTCATTAGTCGTGGTGCTGTTGTATCGATAATTTCTATCTGAACTTCTGCAGAGTTTGTGAGGTCGCCATCGCTCACGCCGAAGTGCAAAATCTCTTTAGTTATGTTGTTATGAGTTGGGGTATAGCTGTATGTCTGCGTTGTTGCATTAATTAATTCAACAACACCCGAAAGTGCCGGCTCGAAAGTGACCTCCAGTGCATCGCCATCTTCATCTTTTACATCCAGAGTAAATTCTAAGGTGTTGTTATATTCAAGGCTGTGTTCTGACCCTGTAATTAGAGGGGCTCTATTTATTTGTTTGATGGTGACAGAAACTTCTTTTTCTGCCTTATCACCGTCATCATCTGTAGCAGTTATCAAGAAGGCTACTTTGGTATCTTCAGTGACTTCTGGTGCAGTAAAAGAAAGACTAGAATCGCCCAAGGTAAGATCGATGACGTCTGGTCCTGAGGTTTGTTTTATTGTGCGAGACGAAATTGATCCATCACTGTCTGAAATTGTAACCCCACCACTTAGGAAGCTCCGCTCCCCAATGCTTGCTTCGATTGCGGTTACGATTTCTGGTGGAGTGTTCTTATCATCACCGCCAAAAAGGTCACAAGCACTTAGGTGTACTAATCCTAAGCTGATTAAAGAGAGTTGAAATATTTTTTTATTCATTATTATTTTCTCTGATTGTTACAATATACTTACTAAAAACTTACCCTTTTTAGGGTCTTTAAGTACAGAGGTTGATGTTAATGAATGTAAAAATAGTCAACGCGGGGTTTATTCTGCTCTCAGCTTGGCTGTTAAAACATGATCTTCCCATTTTCCAGCAATGCGTAGATATTGCTTAGCATAGCCTTCTTGTTCAAAGCCTAGTTTTTGCAACACTCGCGCGCTTGCCACGTTGCTGGGCATATAATTTGCCATGATCCTATGCATGTTTCGCTGATCGAACATATGTGAGATTGCAGCTTCTAAGATCTCGGTCATATAGCCTTGACCCGCAAATTGTGATGCTATGGAGTAGCCTAAATAACAAGCTTGAAACGGACCTCGTGCAATTTGGGTGAAGCTACATAGCCCAGCTATCTGAGGCCGTTCTGGCAATAACGCAATAAAGTGATAAGCGGTATCGGATTGTGCGGCATATTCGGCTTGCTCTGTGTGTGCCAACCAATACTCCATTGAGTAGTAGCTTTCTGGTCGAGACGGCTCCCATGGTGCAAAGTAATCACGGTTCTCTAGGTGATAAGTGGCAAGCTTCTCTGCATACTCTGAAGTGAGTGCAACAAGTTTTGTTCTTGCTGTACGGATCATATCCTCAATAACCCAAATTTCTCGTCATTTACCCACTCGCCGTTAATTTGGAAGTTATGTTTTAGCGTGCCTTCAAGCTCAAATCCTAGTTTTTTGAGTAAATGGTGAGAGGCATGATTTCCTTGGGTAACGGTGGCGATGAGCTTGTGGTAATTACATTCGTGCAAGGCAAAATCAATAACGGCTCTAGAAGCTTCAAGGGCGTAACCCTTTCCTTGAAATTTGGGAGAGAGCATAAAACCTAACTCAGCCTGTTGAAATGGTGTCCACATACTTAAAAATCCGTGTAGCCCGATAGGGGTCGCTGTGGCCGTTTCTTCAATCACTAAGGTGAGCCAAGTGTTATCTTCTTTGTGCCACTGACCAAGTCCGGCGCTTAAACCACGGTTAAACTTTTCACGCAGCGTAGCTTCATCGGTGATCTCACCGACAAAACGCATGACATCTGGTTGTTGATGAAGTTCTAACCAAAGCGGCCAATCTGTATTAAGTATAGGCCTTAAGGTAAGTCTTTCTGTGGTGAGCTGCATGTAAAGTCCTTTCGCTGAGTTAACTTTCACTTATTAAACATATACGGCCAGACTATCACAAATTATTGATTTATCACGTTTCTTATTTCTTCAATTAAGGCAATGCTCGCCTCATTGTCACCGTGAACACATAAGGTATCGGCGCGTAAGGAAAGTGACTTCCCGCTTGCAGTCGTAACACTGCCTTGCTGGTGTAATTGCTTAACTTGCGCAAGTAGCGCTGATTTGTCATGCACTGCACCCGCTTCAGAGCGGGGAGTCAGTAAGCCTTCATCGGTGTACAGCCTATCGGCAAAGGCTTCAAAAATCAGTGATACATTATAGTCGTCGGCGAGTTGTTGGTGACTTGCTTGTTGCGCAGTGGTTAGCACCATCAACTTAAGCTCACTTGGATAGTGTGAAATGGCCTTGATAACACAGCTTAATATCCTTTGTGACTTCATCATATCGTTATAAAGTGCGCCGTGTGGTTTTACATAATTTAGTGTTAAGCCTTGCACCTTTGCCATCCCTTCAATTGCGGCAATTTGGTAATGTAAGGCGTTGATTATCTCTTGCTCAGAGAGCTGCATTGAGCGGCGGCCAAACCCTTGGCGGTCTGGATAGCTTGGATGTGCGCCAAGCGTCACTTGATGCGTGTTGACCAGCTTTAGTGTTTGCGCGAGTACATCAGGATCTCCTGCGTGAAAACCACAAGCGACATTGGCCATGTCGATATGTGGCATTACGTGTTCGTCTAACCCCATTTTCCAAGCGCCAAAGCTTTCACCCAAGTCGCAATTTAATAACATGCTTATTTCCTACTTCGTTACTGCAAGCTCTAAATCTTGTCTATCTGTCACCAATAAATGGTGCGGACTATTCATAATACAAAACTCAGGTGCCGCTTTTGCTATGGCTAACTGGGCTGTCAGGCTGGAACCCCAAAAAACCGGAAGCTGCCCCTCTTTACAAGTCAATGGCTCGCCAAAATTGGGCTTGCTAAGATCTTTGATCCCAACCTCATTTGGCTCACCAAAATGAAGTGGCAACGCATAGGGAAGTCGGCTCAATGTTGCCGCTTGAATGGCACTAATAAGATTTTGCTTGGTTAATGGGCGCATCGCCAATATTTGATTCGCCTCGTACTTATCTACTGAGTTGCAAGGCAAGTTACTGATGTAAAGTGGTAAAGGCGTGGTTGGATTCGCTGATGGCGGGTTTATTCCATACTGCGCGAGTAAGTTATCAAAAGAAAGATAACTGGCAAAAGCAAAGGTAACTAAATCGTCGCGCCAGTGCTCTTCTATATTATGGCACTCTTGGGCGAGCTGGCCATGCTTTAAAATCTGATACTTGGGGAGGTGGTAGCGAATGTCTATATCTTTCCCCAAAGTGTCAAAGTTAAAATTACCCGGCTCGCTGGGCGGAATAATTAGCTTGCAAACAGATTGATTACTCTCACAAAAGCGAAAGAATGAATATGCTTCGCTTTGCGGCAAAATAATCACATTACATTGTGTGAACCCAGGCACGAACCCTTTAGTAGGGCCCGTATAATCACCATCCTTGATCATTTTTCTTATTGCATGTGGTGCACTTAAAGAAGCACTGGGATCCATAGATTCCTCCAATTAGTGGTTTACTGTTACAGGCAGTGAACCTTCCGCTTTCGCTATTCCTAAAATCACTTTGGCCAGCGCCGTGTAGGCAGGCCCAGTTACTTTTTTATCATGATTTACGTCTACATTATAAGCATAACTTGCTAATACTGCGTTACTAAGCGGGCCAAAGGTACTAATTTCGTATGGTGCTCTTAGGCTGATAAATAGCTGCTTTTTACCCAGTTCCTGACCGTATTGCAGTAATGCTTTCAGCGCTTCAGGTTGTACATTACGCGCCACCCCATGCTCTCGTAACTTTTTCACATCGTCCATGCCACCAATCTCTACCGCACTTTGTGGTGGTGATGCATGTGCGGCGATTATCACGTCGGCCTGTTTAATTGCATCATGTGCAATGTTTGGGTCGTAGGCTTGTAGGCTTGTACAAGAAAGCGTGAGCGAGGTTTTGCTGTATGTTTGTAATGCTTGCTCGAGTGCAAAACATTTTTGCCTATCAGGCATGATAAGGTGAACAACTTGAGCGTTACCTCTGAGCGGTAATACACCATCGTTTTTTACTTCGGTGATAGCCGCTAGTGCAAGCTCTGCTTCTAAGCGACGATGGCTTGGATTACCCAGTGTTGAATTGGCAATGGCCAAAGAAGCGCTCGATTGCGGCAGCTTTGTCTTGAGCTTAGCGATACGCGCCATAGAACTGCTAAGTTGTTCTTGGTTTAGTTTATTGGTATCAAGCGCTTTAGCTAGCTGAGCCATATATTGCTCAAAGCGTTTGATGTCTGCACGATTGCGAATTGCAATAGGCATTAGCGCGATATCCACGCCGGCATTAAACGTTTCAATTGTCGCATCGATTGGATTAAAAAAGTCGCTGATCCCAGCCATATCTAGCGCATCGGTGACGGTCACGCCTTGGTATCCCAACTCGTGTCTTAGAAGTTGTGTCATGATCTGATAAGACATAGTCGCGGGCCTTATCATGCTCTCACCTTGAGAGTTGACGACTTTACTGTTGTCGAGCGCCGGATATTGAATATGGGCTGTCATTATCATGCCAGGAGGTGATGCTTTGATTATCTCGGCAAAGGGCAATAAATCTTGCTGGTTAATTTTGTCGCGGTCGTGATCAACACGAGGTAGTCCTGTGTGGCTATCAACATGTGTATCACCGTGGCCAGGAAAATGCTTTAGCGCAGAGAGAACGCCTGCGGCCTCAAATGCTTTTACCTGCGCAAGACCTAATTTGGCGACCACTTCCGGATTTTCCGAGAATGAGCGCACATTGATCACCGGATTGTTCGGGTTGCTGTTCACATCTACCGTTGGGGCGAAGTTTACGTTGATCCCTAAGCTATTTAGCTCTTTTCCAATTGCGCTTGCCACTTTGGTTGCGTAAGTATCATCCTGTTTTGGATAGGTTGCTCCAATGCTCATATTGCCGGTAAACGACGTTGCTTGTTCACGATTTATTCGCGCAACACGGCCACCTTCTTGATCGATGGCAATAAATAAAGGAAGTTGACTTTTACTTTGTTGTGCCGCACTTTGCAAAGCATTGGTTAGGCTGACGATTTGCGCGGTGTTTTGCACATTTTCGGCGAACAAAATAGCGCCGCCGATGTCGTATTTGCTTATTAATTCGTACAACTCAGGCGGTAAAGTTGTCATCGCTGCTCTGCAATCTCCACTTGGCTTTTTGCTTTCACCGCAGTAATAGCGGAAATCGAGCATAAGCTTTTGTCCAAGCATTTGCGAAGTGGTCAGTGGCACTTGTGCTGCTGTTGCGTGAGCTGAAGTGATGAAACTCATGAATGTGATAGTTCCTAAAGTAGTGAGCAGAGATAATAATCGCACAATCAATAATAAACGCTGAATAAAATTGCCTACACTTTAACACTGATTTAGAAGCGACTACAAAATGCTTTCTATTAGGCGATAACAGCATAAATGAAGCACAGATTTTAAAAGGAATAAAAAATGAACAACCATATAAACTATGTAGAATTAGCAGCAAAAGACTTAGTAGCGACACAAGCTTTCTTCGAGCAGGTGTTTGATTGGCAATTTGAATCTTACGGGCCAGATTATATTGCGTTTGCAAATTCAGGCCTTGATGGCGGCTTTTTCCGAGCCGATGTGTCTTCTAAACAAGCGCAAGGTGGAGCGCTCGTAGTGTTGTACAGCGATGAGTTGGAAGCCGTACAAAGCAAAGTAGAGCAAGCGGGCGGAGAGATAAGCAAAGCTATATTTGAATTTCCTGGCGGTCGTCGCTTTCACTTTATTGAACCGAGCGGCAATGAATTTGCGGTGTGGTCTAAAT
Source organism: Pseudoalteromonas sp. CO348 (assembly GCF_004208845.1). Lineage (NCBI taxonomy): Bacteria > Pseudomonadati > Pseudomonadota > Gammaproteobacteria > Alteromonadales > Pseudoalteromonadaceae > Pseudoalteromonas > Pseudoalteromonas sp. CO348. The sequence continues at coordinate 115,959 of NZ_SGPI01000040.1, forward strand.
AACCTGAGCTTAAAAATAATTAGTTAACACATACCTTATTCAAACCTCAGGTAAATAACTAGACGATGTGTTGTAAAGCCCCTTTACAGCACACGTAAATACTGAGGTTTTATTGCAATAATCTTTCGTTTTCAGAACAGATAAAAACTTGAATTCGTTGCTATTGTGAACAATAGTTATTAAACACTGATGCAAACATCTCTTTGTGTTTGATACCTACTTACTGCGTAATCAGCCAATAGACTTATCTAATGGGTTTAGGTTTAGCGTAGAAGTGCAGGTGGCAAGGGCAATCATTGTACAAAACACCGCTAAATGCATCATCACCATACTTAGGTTTGATTAGGCAATGAGACGGATATTCTTAGTTGTTGGTATTTTACTCTCCTTGACCATGCTTATGGCCGATAAATTGGGCCTATTCTTATTATTGCCTATTACTTTTATTGCCATCAGCGCTTTAGTTTTTTTGTTTGTAGCACTACTTTGGTGGCAGGCACAAGATACTAAAAAAATTATGGTTGATGATGACTCTAGCGTGCCACAAGCGTTGTTAGACAGCGATGGCGTTATTCTACAAGCCAATGAGCAAATGCAATCCATACTGGGTGTTGGCAGCTCAGTAATAGGGTTAAAACTTGAAAATTTAATCACTGTGAGCGGTAACATCGATAGCGAGGGCAAGAGTGGTGCAATAAGCATGTTCGAAGCGCTTGTTATGCAAAGTTATGGTAATTGCACGACCAAACACAGTGGCAAAGTTATTACTCCTGTTGCTTTACCAATTAAAGTCGCGGATACCGTTACAGGATATCTCTGTTATTTTAATACTAGCAGCAGAGAAAACCGCCTCGCTCAGGCACTAGAAGAAGAAAAAGAATTGCTCGAAGTGACGCTGAGCTCTATTGGTGATGGCGTGATCTGTACAGACGTAAATGGCGTGATCACTTATATTAACCCTGTCACAGAAGCCATTCTCGCGATGTTAAATGAAGAAGTGGTTGGGCGGCGATTTGATGATGTTATGTCTATGTATCACGAAGAAACCAAAGCTTCGGTGAATAAATTTCCTGAACTTTGCCTAAAGCAAGGCCATACCATTTGTTTACCTGAACTCACTTCCATTACCAATCATCTTGGTCTTACCTTTGCTATCCAAGATTCCTTCTCTCCTATTATAGCTAAAGACGGCAGCTACCTTGGCACTGTAATGGTCTTTCAAGATGTGACTGAGTCGAGATTAATGGCGAAAAAAATGAATCACCTTGCTCATCACGATGCATTGACCGGGTTACCCAATCGCTTATTGCTGCATGACCGTTTAGTGCAGGCTTGTAAACGAGCCAAGCGCATGAGTCATCAATTTGCTTTGGTATTTATTGACGTCAACAAATTCAAAAAAATCAACGACTCACTGGGGCACGATTATGGCGACTTATTACTCAAAGAAATTGCGAGCCGATTAACTCAGCAAATTCGAGGATGTGACACCGTTGCCAGAATGGGAGGCGATGAATTTGTGTTACTCATTGACGGGATCCAAGACAAAAAATATGTACGTAAGGTGGTGAGTAAAGTATTGAGTAGCGTTAATGGACAATATTGTTTGCGCCAAGTTAGTCTAAAAGCTACGGTGAGTGCTGGCGTTGCAATTTACCCTGATGATGGTGACAACACGGAAGCTTTGTTAAAGCATGCTGATACCGCAATGTATCGAGCTAAAAAAGCCACACAAACGGAGTTTCAATTTTATAACGCACGCCTAGATCACGAATCGGAGCAGCGTTTAGTGCAAGAAAGTCGGATCATTCAGGGGTTAGATAATCGAGAGTTTATTCCTTATTACCAGCCTATTGTCGATGCGCATACCCGCAAGATTAAAAAACTTGAAGTGCTCGCAAGGTGGCAGCAAGATGAACAATTGTTGGTACCTGAAGACTTTTTTGAAGCGGCATGTGATGGCGATCTGATGGTAGAAATTGGGCAACAGCTCAGAACCCTGGCCTTTCAGGCGATGAAAACATGGTTTTACGAGTACGATAATCTCGTGGTTAGCTTTAATTTTTCGCTTGCTGAACTCACCAATAAAACTGTAATAAAAAACTTTATGGAGCAGGCTGCACAACATCAGTTGCCATCTCGGCAAATTGAAATAGAAATCAAAGAAGTTGACCTGATAGAGCTACTTGATAAAGCACCAGAAGTGATGGCGGAATTAGAGCAAACTGGTATGCGGATCTCAATTGATCATTTTGGTGTCGGGCATACCAGCATGCTGTACTTGCAGAAGCTCACGTTTGAAACCATTAAAATTCCACCGGCTTTCCTTGCGACCCCTCAGTCGGTTGCCTCACAAAATGATATTGCAAAATTGATTGTACAGATGGCAAAGAGCTTGGATGTAGAATGTGTGGCGGTAGGTGTTGAAAGTGCGTTGCAAGCTAAGTCTCTTAACCTCAACGGTTGTCACCTTATCCAAGGCAACCACCTTTTTGCTCCCGCCCCAGAGTCAGAGATCACCCCGATTCTCAGTACCCATATGAGCATAGAAAGGCGCAGATTAGGTCAAAATTAGTTTTGAAGGTTCTTGTTGGTGCATAAATCCAAGTGCACCACCTGCTAACTGCCTAACACTTCGTTAATTTCTGGATGAGAAATTATTAATTCTGAAAGCTAAGCCCAGAGCGATTAATTGTCTTTCTCACTAGCTGGGCCTCTTGCTGCGGCTTTTTTCGGTGTTGTTAAATTATCCGGAAGCATGGTGTGAAATGGATTTGATTGGTTATATATAGCGGTATTTTCAAGTGAATAACAGTCATTTCGACTTTCTTGTTCTTGAGCAATGACTTTTTCCAGTCTTACTTTTTCAATTAGCCTAATGTCATACAATTCTGATATTTGATTCGTGCTATATCCAAGCGCCGAGAGTTTCTTAGCGGTTATTATCCAGTCGAGCGCTTCATACGTATTAGAAGGTGCTTGCTTTCCTTCCCACGGAACTATTTTTTGCTTTAGTGGTATTTCATAGTTTCGATATTTTTCCCCAATGATTGCGCCAATGAGTAATGATACTGAAAATATTGCAATTAATGCACCGAGTAAGTTAAGTTTCTGCTTAGTCGGTGAATTAACCTCAATCTTAATAACGCCAAAAATAGTACCTAATAAAGCAGCGACAACCGCAAAAAAAGAAGCAACGACTGGGGTATTTGACGCGCCAATAAAGCACCCCAGTACTAAGGCAAATATACTATATCCTATATATATCACTTTCTAATGCCTGCTTCTATTTACAGCGCTTGTTACAGCGTTCTTTACAACGCTCGTAAATAGGGCCGCACTTAGAAGAGTTGCTACCTTTGAGGCAATCTTTTCGAGATTCATCACAATTGTCAACACACTCACTCCAGTCACACGAAGGAGGAGTTCTACTGGTTGACGACACCAAGTTTAAATGAATTGGTTGCTGATTGTTGATAAGTAAATTATCTAGTTCAGCTTTAGCGGAGGGCTCATTTTTAGTGTGAGTTGCCAATGTACAGGCACTGAATACTAATATAATTAAGGTGAATAATACTTTCATAAAAGAATTCCTTATCGTAAATTGTACAAAATTTCGGGTTAAACTCCCACTGAAATCTGCATGTTATGGAAAATCTTTTACCTTGCTTATATGCACGCGTGGGACAGCTCATCAAGGCGTTTTTCTATCCTTGTGAGTTTATCGGGTATAGTTCTATAAATTGCAATTGTCAAATGGTAGGCTTCAGTAAATTTTTAGAGTGAAGCAATAATTGTTGGCGATGTCATTTTTTATCTCTTAGTATCAAAAAGTTACTTCACTAATTTTATATTTTTAAAAATATTTAAATAGACTAAGCGCCAAACCTTAAACCAAAAAAATTTGGGTACAGAAATGTTTAGTTTCGCACTAAAATTCGGTAAATCAATTTAGCTAAAAAAATATTCCTAAAACTTTCCCTTCGTTCGTTTATAGATTTACAGAGCTTCACTCACTTGCTCTGCCAACAACAAGAATGAAGGGAATACCATGAGCAATAATACATCTCGTTATAACAAACACCTTATTGCGCTTGCTATCAGTGGCGCGTTATTGGGGTCACACACAGCGATTGCACAAACAAAAGCAAAAGAGACGCAAGAAACTACAGAAAAAAAGAAACTACTCGACCTTGAGCGAATTGTCGTGACTGGCAGCGGTGGGCGCGGCCAAACTAAGTTGGAATCATCGGTCTCAGTGACCACATTAAACGCCGAGCAGTTGGCGCGAGAAGCACCGCTAGGTACGGCGGATCTACTGGAAAGTGTGCCAGGCTTTTGGGTTGAAGATTCAGGGGGTGAAACCAACAATAATGTTGCGCCTAGAGGACTACGTGGCGGTGAAGGCTTCCGTTACATTGGCGTTGAAGAAGACGGGCTACCTGTGGTGTACGACGGCGTATGGGTTGATTTTTATCAGCGTCAAGATATTACGATTGAACATATGGAAGCGGTTCGTGGGGGTACCTCAGGTCTACTGACCACCAATGGCCCTGCGGCATTAGTAAACTTTATTACCCGTAAACCGGATGACATTGAAGAAGCGACGATCCGCCTAACTGCTGCCGATTACGGCATGTATCGCGGCGAGTTCTTTTATGGCACGCCCATTAGTGACAACTGGAAAATGTCGATAGGTGGCTCTTATCGTCGTTCTGATGGCGTGAGAGACACAGAGTTTACCGCAGATCACGGCGGCCAACTTCGACTCAATTTAGTACGTGAGTTTGACAAAGGCCAACTCACGCTGTCTGCCAAACACCTCAATGACCATACCACTTTCTTTGTGCCTATTCCGCTTAGAGATCAAAGCGACCCTAAAGGCATTGCTGGTGTCGACCCACAGCATGGCACCTTGATTGGTAATGGTCAGCGCTTTTTACACTATCTACAGCCTGATGGCAGCTATAAAACACGAGACCTTAAAGATGGGCAGCATACCAAGTTTAGTACCATAGGCTATCACTTAGATTGGGAGTTAAGCGACCGTTGGCTGCTAAATACAGCTGGCCGTTACTCACAGTTTGAAAACGACATGTATATTTTGCTTAACTTCGATAACTCGACGCTCGTCAATGCCAATACCCGGCTTGGGCAGCAAGATGTGCAAAATATGCTGGACCAGTTTGCCAGTGATGGCGCCGTTGCCGCACGGTATCGATATGTCGATAGTGGTGAAATACTGACAGATGTCAGCAATTTAAACGGGAACGGCTTAGTCACCACAAGCTACCCGCTTTATTCGCGCTATGATGCCGAACAGTTTGTTAACAAGCTCAATTTTACCTATGAAGGTGATCAGCACACGCTGACCATCGGGTGGTTATTTGCCTATGTAGATGCGGATTCCTTGCCAGTTGATAAATGGGAATCGCAGTTTTTAACGGAAGTAAAAGACAATGCTCGATTACTCGATATTGTTGCAGTCAACAGCAATCAGCAAGTGGTTGGTCAATTAACCGACCACGGTTCAACAGGTTATGCTCCTGGTTGGGGACAGGCAACCGCTTTTGGTACCAGTACTTCCAACTCTTTATTTATCAATGAACAATATCAAGCAACCGATAACCTTCGTATTGACGGTGGTGTACGGATTGAGTGGTTGGAGCTAGATAGCACCGCCTCCGCAACCACATTTGCACAGCCTGTTGCGGGCGCTTTTGACAGCGCTGGTAATGACATAGATAACAATCTTGCCAACAATTACGTCGATATGCCGTCAAACAAATTCCTGTCAAAAACTCGTAGCGAAACCGAAACCGCATGGACGGTGGGATTCAATTATACCTTCTCGGATGATGTGTCAGTATTTGGTCGTTATGCCGACGCCTTTGAAATGCCAAGGTTAATGAGCTTTGGTCAGAATATTCCCTCAGGGGTTGATGCCGACTTTAATGACAGCGTTAATCTAACCTTTAGCGAGTTGGGTACTCGCTATGCTGGTGATTCAATTGGCGCATCACTGACCTTGTTTAGAACTAAATTTAATGACTTAGTGGAACGTAATTTTACCGGCAGCGATGGTGAGGTGGCGAATCAAACCATAGACACTGTCACCGATGGTCTCGAATTTGAAACGGTGTGGCAGGCGCATGACAATTTACAGCTTGAGCTGACTGGCGTGTTGCAAGACCCAAAAATGGAAGGATTTACCGGAGCATTTGCACATTGGGAAGGCAAGCAAGTGAAGCGCACACCCAAAGTGCAGCTTAGGTTAACGCCAACCTACTACTTTGACGATGGTGATATCTATTTAACTATTCACCATTTAGGAGAGCGTTACTCAGATGGGGAGAACAAGTTTGAGCTCCCTGCCTACACCACAATCGATATGGGAGTGAATTATCGCTTTACCGACGCGGTTGCGCTGCATGTGAAAGCGACAAATATCAGTGATGAGCTCGGGTTAACCGAAGGAAACCCGCGTGCTATCAACGATGTTCAAGCAGGATACGACTATTACTATGCTCGGCCGATCTTAGGGCGCACCATCAGCGCCTCGCTGACGCTTAATTTTTAGGGCCTAATCGGGTTCACCTGAGTGCGCTTAGTTCATTGTTGCTTAACTTTTTGCTCAGCCCACTATGCAGCAAGTCGACCGTCGCGACCAAAACTCACTCAGGGGAACAAAAATTAAATAGCAAAGGTCATTAGGCCCTGTATTTCCCTTGCTAATTTGCACACTGCCCAGTGCTCATTAGTTCACTCAAGCCCGCTAAAAGCGGGCTTTTCTCAGGAAGTTATTATGAACCAGAGTGTCTTTTATACATTTTTGCAAAGCAGTTTATTGCTGTTTTCTTTGTTGCTCACACCACTTTGTGCAGCGCTACAGATCACCCCAAAACCACTGAGTGCTAGTGTTGGTAAAGGTCACTTTAACCTTACCCATGACAGTAAAATTACCTTTAACCAGCAGCAAGCTCAAAGCGTTGCGCAGCAATTAGCGACCTTGTTACGCTCGCCTACGGGCTATCAGTTGCCAGTGTCTCAGGCTGATAGCACAACTAAAAATAGTATTGCCTTTAAGATTGTCGATATACCGCTATCTCAAGAGGGATATGCGCTGAGCGTGACGCCTGAAGGGGTTGAAATACAAGCGAATACTGCGACCGGATTATTTTGGGGGATGCAGTCGCTGCGACAATTACTCCCTGCTGAGATTGAGTCGCGTATGCCCATCAATCAGGCGAATTGGGCAATACCTACGGTAGAAATAAAAGATCAGCCCAGATTCTCATACCGTGGCATGCATTTAGATGTGAGTCGGCATTTTTTCGATGTGGCTTTTGTGAAGCGTTATATCGATTGGCTGGCGATGCATAAATTCAATGTCTTCCAGTGGCATCTAACCGATGATCAAGGCTGGCGAATTGCCATTGATGCGTACCCTAAATTAACTGAAATTGGGGCAACGCGGCCTCATACCGTGGTTGGTCATACCTATGATTATCAACCATTGTTTGATAATAAAACGGTGTCGGGCTTTTATACCAAGGCGCAAATTAAGGAAGTGATTGAGTATGCGCAGGCGCGACATATTGAAGTGATCCCTGAAATCGATATTCCCGGGCATAGCAGTGCGATGCTTGCTGCATATCCCGAGTTATCTTGCCACCAGCGAGCAGTAAAGGTGCAGCCACAGTTTGGGATTTTTGAAGATGTGCTTTGTCCCCGTGAAGACGTGTTTGCGTTTCTTGGTGTTGTATACAAAGAGGTTGCTGAGCTATTTCCGAGCCAATATATCCACATTGGTGGCGATGAGGTGATAAAAAAGCAGTGGTTAGAAAGCCCCGAGGTGAAAAAGTTGATGCAACAGCATCAGTTAACCACACCTGAGCAAGTGCAAAGCTATTTTATTAAACGGGTCGCCAAAATCGTCCAAAATCTTGGCAAAACGGTGATTGGTTGGGATGAAATATTAGAAGGAGGGGTGGCGGATGACGCCGTGATCATGTCTTGGCGAGGCACGGAAGGAGGCATTCAAGCTGCAAAAATGGGTCATCAGGTGATCATGAGCCCTTATCAATATATTTATTTTGATGCCTATCAATCGCGCAATCTTGATGAGCCCAAAGCCATCCACGGGCTTTCAAGTCTAAAAAACGTTTATCAATATGAGCCACAGCCCAGCCACTTAACTGCGGAGCAACAAGCCTTTATTATTGGTGCGCAAGGTGCACTTTGGACTGAATATATAAAAACCCCTCGTCATGCCGAGTATATGCTGTTTCCGCGCTTGAGTGCGCTGGCCGAAACATTGTGGTCGGATAAAACACAAAAGTCGTGGTCTGATTACAGCCAATATCGGTTACCCGCGCTTTTAAAACGTTACCAGCAGATGCACCTCAATACCGCTTATAGTAGCCATAAGCCTATTATTTCAAGCGAGATTAATGGGCAGCAGCTCGTCGCCACCATCACCTCTGAAATTGCCGACACGGCTATTTACTATACCTTAGACGGCAGCGAGCCAACGCTACAATCGCAGCAGTATCAAAAGCCACTAGTGATAACTGACGAAACGCAGCTTCGTGCCCGCAGTTATGTAAGCGATTTGGGGCAATTGGTAGGCGATGCGCGTTTAACGCTTTCACCTCATTTAGCACTTGGAAAAGAAATAACGCTTGCCTCGTTAGCCGCCGAAGGCTCTGCGACTAAGCTGCAGGATGGTCAATTTGCTTATGATCAATTTTACAGCGTTGATGATTATGCGATTTTTTACGATACCGATCTTGAGGCGGTTATTGACTTAGATGCGTCAACGCAAGTGCAGCAGGTTAAGCTGGGCTTTGACAGCGGGCGACATAGACAACTGCACCCGCCAACACATATTCAAGTGCTGGGTTCAAGTGATAAACAGCAGTGGCAAACGTTAGCTGAGGTTAATAATCCGCGTGGGCCAATGTCGGTGTTGTCGTTTGCTCCCGTAAGTGTGCGTTTTTTAAAGGTGGTAGCCATTAATAGTAAGCAGTCTGACGATATTCAAATCCCCAAACTTCCCCTGTATATCGATGAAATAGCGGTATATTAATCACACCAGCCCTAATTAGGGCTTTATTTATGATTCCATTCCCAACTTCCTCGGCTCAAACGTTTACATAGATAGAGTGGCAGCAGTACGCGCTCTATCCGAACAATAACAATATTTTAGGAGCCAACATGTTTGCAAAAAAACAGATAATTACTGCCTCACTGTCAGGCTTAGCCTTGTTGACTGCGAGCCACTATAGCGTCGCACATCCTCATCCAGATAACTTAGCATTGCGCTGGCAAGTCGTGGATCATGGCATTGGAGAAAATATCTTTCTTGGCAGCCTGACGATTACTAATAATGGTCTTGAGCCATTGGGTGAGTCTGGCTGGGCGCTTTATTTTAGCTCGGTAAGGCCGCCTGCAAGCGTACTACCAGACTCAGATCCAAATGGTCAGTATGCGCGCCAGCATATCGCCGCACAGAATCTAAGTTTAGAAAATGCCGATGACGCAAAAAGTGGTGATTACTTTGTACTTAAGCCCACAGCGGGTTTTGCCCCCATTCAACCGGGTGAGTCTCGTACAATTGAAATCGTTGCACAGTATTGGCAAATGCTGAAAAACGACTCACCGTCGGGTTTTCACATTAGCTACAATAATCAAGCGCCTCAAGCTGTGCTGGTGGATGTGATGATGGACCCTAGCGATCCAAAACAAACAAAGCAAGCGGTTAACGATAATATGCCGGTGCAAACGTCCGCCATCCGATTCGCCGAAAACAGCGCGACGCACATGACATTGCCGCTGAAAAATCGCTTGGTTCCTCAGCCTCATTCAGTGGTCACACCGAATGATGAATTCTTAACTTTGATGAGCCAATTAACCAGTATTTCAGCGCCAGCTTCACTGGCTAAAGAAGCCACCTTCTTACAAACGGCACTGCGCGATATTCTGAGTGGCACATTTGCGATTAATAGCACCGTGCAAAATGGCCCGAACCTTATCAAGTTGCAGCTAGACCCAAATCTCGATACCAATCAAGACAATCAGCCGGACGCAAGTGGTTATAAGCTTGAGGTCGATGCATTTTCGGGGATCACCATTACTGGAAGTGACGCCCAAGGGGTGTTTTATGGTATTCAAACACTTCGTCAAATGATCCCAACCACTGTGTATAAAACGGCTAAAAACTCAGCCACTTTGTCCGACAATGCCGTACTACCCGCTAGCACTATTTTGGATGCACCACGGTTTGAATATCGAGGCATGATGCTGGATGTGTCGCGTAATTTCCAAAGCAAAGAAACGGTATTTAAGTTGTTAGACTTAATGGCTTTTTACAAGTTAAACAAATTTGAAATTAACCTTGCCAACGATGAAGGTTGGCGACTAGAAATTCCCGGTATTCCTGAACTCACGGAGTTTGGAGCAAAGCGGGGATATGACCTGAGCGAAAGTACGATGCTGCATACGTTTATGGGAGCTGCCAATGGATTTGCGCCAGGAGATGGGATTGAAAATAAACCCACGGATGAAACAGCTGCAAACTTAGGTACCGCGCCTAGTTATCAAGGCTTTGAAATTGCTCAGCAAAACTTTCTCGGTAAAGGCTGGGGCTACTACACGGTGAATGATTTTAAAGAAATTCTTCAGTATGCCGCTGACCGTCATATTGATGTGATCATCGAATATGATTTTCCAGCCCATGCGCGCGCAGCAATCAAAGCGATGGAATATCGCTACAACAAATACAAAGATAGCGACCCAGTTGAAGCAAATCGTTTTAGATTGATTGATCCGCTCGACCAGTCGCAGTATTACACCCCACAATTTTATACCGACAACTTTGTAAACCCAGCACTTGAGAGCACCTTTACTTTCCTCAACCATGTGGTGAAAGAAACTCGCGCCATTTATGATGCCGTGCCCGATGCGACATTGACTCGGCTGCATGGCGGTGGTGACGAGCTGCCACATTTAGGTCCGAATGAATGGTGGGCGCAATCTCCAGCGGTCGATCAAAACCCAGCTACAGCAGGCAAAACCGATGCAGAGCTGTTTGACTACTTCTTTTTACGCTGGAAGCAGATAGTCAATCAGCATGGTTTTGATATGGCAACTTGGGGCGATGTGTTGTCGCACAATGGTACGGGTAATGTTAGTTACGGTGAGATATTCCCCGTGTTTTGGAATAACGTGTGGGGTTGGGGCAATGAGCATCAGGCCTACAAGTTTGCTAACCAAGGTCACAAAGTCGTGCTGGCCCATGCGACAAACTTGTATCTTGACCTTGCGTATAACAAACATCCTGATGAAATAGGCTATCACTGGGCAGGTTACACAGATACCAAAAAGGCGTTTGAATATCGTCCGTTTAATATTTACGCCAATGCAGAGCGTGACAAGCTGGGCAATCCAGTGCCGTGGGATCCAAAATGGGTGTTACTGAGCGAAGCGGGTAAACAAAATGTTCAAGGTATTCAGGCGCAACTATTTGGCGAAAACCAAAAGTCACCAGAAATTCTTGATTATATGACTTTCCCGAAATTACTGGGTGCCGCTGAGCGTGCATGGGTGCAAGATATGCCAGCGCAAGGCGCAGCGACTACCGAGGCTTGGCACACTTTTACCAACACTTTAGGACAATACGCTCTACCACTATTGGACTATTACCAAGTGGTCGATATTAATGCTCAAATACCACAGCAGGTAGGGGTAAATTATCGTATTCCATTACCTGGAGGCGCGATTGAAGGCGGTAAGTTAATCGTCAATACCCGGTTTGTTGGCATGGCTACGGAGTATTCGGTTGACCAAGGCGCAACATGGCATCGCTATGAAGGGCCTGTGACATTGACCGCGTCATCTAAAGTACAACTCAGAACGGTGAGTGATTCGGGCAAAGTAAGCCGAGTCGCAACGGTTAATTAAGCAAATTGATTTAAGCAACGCCAGCGAACCTACTAATTTATGGGTTCGCTGCACGCTAACACAAATGGAAGAGTAGGATGCGTATTCATGCCACCGTTATTATCTTTTAAGCGTAAAGCCGTTGATACCACTAAGGCAGCTGCAAACGACGACCTTGCACGTCGTCAGCAGGTAGAGGAGTTGTTTTTAAAACAACAGCAAAAGCTGATCCGCCACATTATGGGCAAAGGGTTAGACAAACGTGAGGCGGAAGACGTTGCCCAAGAGGCGTTTGTGAAATTGCTTGGACTTGAGCAGGATAATGTCAGCAACTACATCGCCGCGTACTTGTATAAAATTGCAACCAATTTGGCCATTGATAAGCTGCGCCGTAAAGCGCGTAGCCCGTTTGATGATCGTGAGCACGATAGCGATCAAATGCCACAACCTTACGCAAGTGCTAACCCTGAACAAAACCACCACAACCAAGAGCTACTTAAAGAAATGGAAAAGTCTCTCGCAAGCTTACCCGACAAATGTAGGCTGGCTTTTTTATTGTATAAAATACGTGGTCAAAGCTATGAGGAGATAGCTTTGACCTTACAGATATCCCCAAGTATGGTAAGAAAATATGTATTACGTGCAGTTCGTCATTGCTACCAGCAGTTACAGCATGAGCTTTGATCATGAGTGTTAAGGATATAAACATGACTCCATTATCTGACGATTTAGCAATAATTGAAGAACAAGCCGCTGATTGGTTATTAGTCTTAGACGAGCAGCAGATCTCACCTCATGACAGCACTCAATATCCACAGCCGCTTAACGTGTGGTTAGCTGAAAATCCGCTTCACAGTGATGTGTTCAACAACATGTTGGAGTTTTGGACGCTTTCAGCCCAACTTGACGATGACTATGTTACTCAGCAGCTTGCACAGCTGGATGCACAAAACGCCACGGCTGTAACTGACATTAAGCCACAGTCCAAACGCCGCGCTCAGCCTTGGTATCTTGCGATTGCCGCGACTTTGCTGTTGGTTGGTTTGGTGACTTTTATGGCACCGGAGCAGCCACTACAGCAAGCACCGGTTGCTAGTGCTAAGCCAGCACCAGTCGATACAGTGTACAGCGAGTTCTTTCAAACTAAGGTCAATGAGCACCGCACCATTACCCTTGATGACAATAGTCAGGTTGATTTAGGGGCCAATAGCCAATTGGCTGTACGCTACAGCAACACTTCAAGAGAACTGCTGTTATACCAAGGTGAGGCGCTGTTTAGCGTGAGTAAAGACAAGCAGAGACCGTTTATCGTGCGCTACCAAAACAGCCAAGTCGAGGCGCTAGGCACAGTGTTTAATGTTCGCGCCAATCCGGCTTCAATTAGAGTCGATGTGCTTGAGGGCCGTGTGGCTGTGACTCAGCAACAAGCCATTAAATTGACCCAAGGGCAAGCGGTAGAAGTCACGCAGCAAGGCGAAGTTACCCGTAGTAAAGCCCAGGGTGAAGCGTTGACCATGGCGTGGCAAAAAGGCTACTTAGTGTATCAAAACGCAGAATTAGGCAATGTGCTTAATGATGTGTCGCGATATAGCGAAATCAAAGTGAAGTTAAGCGATCAGCGCCTAGCAAAACTGACCTACAACGGCACCTTTTTAACCACTGAAATAGGCGATTGGCTCAATAGTTTAGAAAAAATTTATCCAATCACTGTGATGCAAAAAGGCGAGGAATACACCCTAATCGCAAATTAGCTAAAAGTGTCATAGCAAAGTCACAATATAAGTGGTACAAAGTTTATACAATAATAAAGACATTGATTTAAACTATGTTATTCAAGCTATTAATCCCGCTGTTAGCGTGGTTAATATGGTTTGGTGGCGTTGCATTTGCTACCACGGATCATCAATTTAACTTGCCCAAAGCGACTTTGCAGCAGCGTTTACTCGATATTGCTGCGCAAAGTGGCTGGCAGTTAAGTGCAGCCGAAATTTCAGATAACATTAGTGTTGAGCAGGTAACTGGCCGCTATACCCTCGAACAAGTCTTGCTTACCAGTTTTCAACAAGCTGCCTACGACTTTTCCCTAGACCCAGAGCAGCAGCGTATTTTTGTGACTCCTAAAAAACTTGAGTCTGCACAACACTTTGAGCGCATTATCGTAACGGGTGTAAGCGGCAAGAACCGTAGCATTTTAAACTCGTCTATTTCAATCACTCAGCTTGCAAGCCTACAACTTGAAAAACAAACGCCGTATTCCAGTGCAGAAGCGCTCAAAAATATCACCGGCTTTTGGGTTGAAGACTCGGGTGGCGAAACGAATAATAATGTTGCGCCAAGGGGACTTAGAGGCGGCGAGGGGTTTAGATTTATCAGCCTGATGGAAGATGGGTTGCCCGTGACCTATGACGGTATTTGGGGGGACTTTTTTTTACGTCCAGACTTAACCCATCAAGCCATTGAAGCGGTGCGGGGCGGCAGTAGCGGTATTTTTACGGTGAACGGGCCTGCGGCAATGGTGAACTATATCGGCAGGCGAGGCTCAGAAAATCCTTTTAATTTAGTGAAAGTGAGTCAGGGATTGAGCTACGACTACACTCGTTTTGATGGCGTGTTTAGCGGAGCGTTGAGTGATGAATGGTTTTATACGGTAGGCGGGTTTTATCGTACTTCCGATGGTATTCGGGAGCCGGGTTATCAAAGCGACTTAGGCGGCCAAGTGAGTGCGCGCATGAGCTGGTTAACCGACGCATTTGAGCTTGATTTTAGCTATAAACATTTAAACGATAAAACCAGCTTTTACGCGCCTTTAGTGATGAAAAATAGCGGCGAAATTCGAGAGCTGGCGAGCCTGTCTTATGACGATGGAACGCTACTGAGCGACGATCTCAGGTCTCTCACCTTCTTCACTCCGGAAGGACGCGTGCAGCGTGACCTAGAAGACGCTCAGCAAACTCGCCTAAATAGCTACACTTTACTGTTTAATATGCCGCTTTTTGAACACGTTAACCTGAGCAATCGTACGAGATTTTCAAGCCTAAACAATGATTTGTATACCTTAATGAATTTGGGCAACCAAACCATAGTCGACGCCACAAGCCGATTGCAACACGCCGATATCATCGAATTTAAACGCCATTTTGCAAATAGCGCATTGCGCCCTCGATACTTACGTTATTCAGATAACACCTTAGTTGCCAACCCTGCAACGCTTAATGGTAATGGTCTCGTGACTGCTAGTTATCCTTTATATTCACGTTACAAGCAACAGCAGCTGGTAAATCATTTTAGTGTGGACTATCTCGACGCGCAGTGGTCACTGACCCTCGGTCATATTTACGCTCGAAGTGATTTCGACGAGTTACCACTAGATAAATGGCTCGGCGCATTACTAACGGATGTAAAGCATCAACCCGAGCGGCTGGACATCGTACTGGTTGATGGGCAAGAAAAGGTGATTGCCAATTTTACCGAACAAGGCTTTTTATCTTACGCCGGTCCCGTTTATTTAAGCGGTAGTGGCTTGTCTCAATCACATTCGCTGTATGCCAATATTGACTGGCAGCTCACTGAAAACCTTAGAGTTGATTTGGCACTTCGTAATGAACATCTGAATCTCACCAGCACGCTACTTGAAGGGGTAAAGTCGTACACGAACTCATCAAAAGCTTCTTACTCCCACTATCTCCCGGCTACTACCTTGCGTGATTCCTTTACGCAAAATGCGCTCAGTATTGGCGCAAATTACCAAATTGGCGACGCGATGGCGATATTTGCACGTTATTCCGACGCCTTTGAAATGCCACGGCTCATTAATTACGGCAATGGCCGCGGGTGGGCTAAAAGTGAAGAGGAGCGCGTACAACAAGACTTTGGCCAACCTATTCGCTTGGCGTTAGGTGAAGTTGGACTGCGTTATCAAACCGCTGATTGGCAGTTTAGTGGCGCGTTATTTGAGACCAAATTTGATCCGCTCCCGCTCACGGTGTATCGCGGTGCGGCTACGACTCAACAAGCCGTTTCAATCAATACCCAAACACGAGGTTTGGAGTTCGAATTTGACTATCAATATAGTCCGGCCTTGCAATTTAGAGCGATAGGTGTGTGGCAAGACGCTGGGTTTTATGGCATTCCCAAGCAATTGCCACAAAGCGAATTTAATGGCAATCAAATAACGCGAACGCCGGAGTTACAACTACGACTGACGCCGGAATACAAAGCAGGACCTATTACCGCGGCTATCACCTGGTCGTATGTTGGTAAGCGCTATTCGGATATCGCCAATCGGTTTGCCTTACCAGCCTATCAAACATGGGATTTATTTACAGAGTTGGCAATTAATGAAAAGCTCAGCGCACAGCTTGAGGTTAAAAACCTCACCAATGCTTTGGGGCTAACTGAGGGCAATCCTAGGGATGATTTAAGCCACCAAGAGGCCATCTTTTACGCTAGACCCATTTTTGGTCGCACCATCAAACTTTCGTTAAGTTATCAGTTTTAAACAAAACCGCTATTATTCGAGCAATTCTATTCCTTGACTTAAAGTGAACTTGAAGTTGTATGCTCCTCTTAAACGAATGACAGTGAACAAACGATAAGAGGTAGAGGCAATGCAAAATAGCTTAGATAAAATCGTCAATGATATAAAAGCCAACTGGAGCGGGCTAAATTCAAGCACCACAGTAACTGTACGTGAATTGTTAAGCGAACTTACTCAGTCTCCACCGCACGAGCCTTGGCTTGCGAGCATTATGCGTGAAAGACTGGCATCAAAAACACTCTACCAAGACCCTGACCATGGTTTTATGCTGCTAGTCCATGCCGAAGAAAAGGGCACGTACCGCCCGCCCCATGATCACGGCGCAGGTTGGGTATTTTATGCTGTGCAATCTGGCGAAATGGAAATGACAACTTACAAACCCATCACCACAGCAAGCGGCGAAACCCACCTTGTATCCCGAGGAACAGACACACTCAAAGCCGGCGATTGCCGAGTGTTTCTACCCGGCGATATCCACGACACCCGCTGCTTAACAGACAACTTCGTTCAATATCGTTTAACCAGTTGTGACTTTAAAGAAGAGAAACGCTCAGGACGGATGATCCAGTATTTGAGTGAGGTGTAGTGGTTTGCAATAACTCAAGGCGATAGTGGGTTTAATTTTAATAATGTTGAAAAGAGTTTAGCCCAAATCTAGGCTGACAGTCACCGATTCAAAAACGGGTACCCGTCAGGTCAAGTCTGAGTGCACAAAGTATTCGTTTGCTGGCTGGTGTGCATACCGGACCAAGCGGTGGGTTGGGACTATACAAGAATGATGGCGTAACTCGGTTAGGCACTTTTCTTGAAGAGACAATGACTGTAGGTAGAGACTTTGTAGTAGTCGAATGGCGGTATATTGACTCACAAGCCTCGCCTATTCCAAAAGTGATTAAATTTAATTATAAAAACTATCAAATGAGATACTATGCACGCGAAAGTTGTCAGTGGACGGAACTTCTGTCCATACCAAGTATGGTTTATGACAGCTGCTCACGTAACTGGATTAAGGGGGATGAGAGTCAAACAATTTATGTGGCTTCAATTCGTTATTCAGGTGGAGCCTGTTCTAGTGCTTCTGGCCAAAATAAAGTTGCTTACCCAGTTGTTTCTGTAGCACATCCAATTTGTGGTTCGGGTTTATGTACTATCAGAGAAGATTAACGACACAGTGAACTAGGTAGCAGTGTAACTCCCTCAAATAATTATCCTTCTGCCTTTACGTTAATAATCTATGACATTACAATACAAAATTTGTTTCTGAAATGAGTACTTGCTATGATTAAAGCCACCCCTATTGTTTGTTTTTTTGCATCATTTTTTAGCTATGCGGGGTTTATCACTCATATTGAAGTTGAAGACAGCAGCGTTGTATTTAGCACTGATTCTATGACTCCAAGTACTGCAGCCTGTGCGGCAGATGATAAAATAGCTTTTAGAACCGTGTCGTTAAATACCCATCAAGGGCGAGCGACTTATTCGCTATTGGTCACTGCGCTAACAAAACAACATGGGATTGCCGTAGAGTCAGCCAATGACTGTGGCGATATCGACACCATAGAACGTGCCAAAAAAGTGAGTTTAACCGCAGCGACGACATCGCAAAGCTCGGAGGCGCATTCAATCGGGGTGTATAAAGCGGATGGTAGTTCAAGGGTTGGCACATATATCGACTTTGATCGAAAAACTAGCGTAATAACTTACGTTGATGATGAAGCGAAGACAGAATTAAAGACAGTAGCACATGCACCTTCAATTTATTTGTATTATTCCGGTCTTAATTGTACCGGGGACTTGGTTGTTCCGGATAGTATGCCTAATACGATGCAGCTGTTTAATGGTAAATATTATGTAGCGGATACAAATGTAAAAACTAGAGTTCAATCAAGGTATAACTTGAACAACCACTATTGTAGGGGTTATGGAACCAGCGCTTTTGGAACCAAGCTTGGAGAACACCCCATCTGCGGCACTGGCCCTTGCACCATTAAACAAGACTAATCTACTGTAAACCTACAGGACGACACAATGCGCCAACTTATTTTATTAACTGCACTTACGAGCACAGCAGCGCACGCTGGCATGGTTAACCAAGTAGAGGTAAAAAACAACACGGTGTTGTTTTCAACCGAATCAATGACAGATAGCACTTTATCGTGTGCGAGTAATATCAACAAAAAACTGCGTGGCTTTTCACTGAATACGCATGATGGCAGAGCGATGTACTCGCTGATTGTAGCGGCGCTGTCAAAAAACTATGCCGTTGATGTGCAATCGGCACTCGATTGCGCAGATACACAAGATGTTGAACGTATTCAATCACTTCGTTTATTGGCAGATACCAGCCAAAGCAACAATTCGAGCAGCCATAGTATTGGCGTATACAAACATGATGGTGTTACCCGCATTGGGACATATATTTCACATAGCGGCAACTCACGAGGCAGAAGTTGGCAGTATTTTGATAAAATTGCCAGTGATGGATATAAATCTGCGTCGATCAGTCTGGTGACTTCATACAGAGAGCAGTATTTTTCAAGCACCAATTGCACTGGTGAATCATTGTTGCTATACCAATCAGATCTTTTCTACTCTGGCTGGGAAAAGTCCTTTGTTAAAAGCGATACATCACGTCCAACTCTAATCGCGTCAAAAAAAGACGGTGACTATTGCTACCGAGATATTATAAGTCAAAATTTAACGGGTTACTTTTTGGTTAAAACAACCCACCCAGTTTGTGGCACAGGCCCATGCAAGATACGTGAAGATTAAGGACTAAGCAGTGTTTAGATATATTTTGGGTCTACTCTTGGCGTGTTCGTCTTGTGCATTCGCCTCATCAAAAATAAAACAAGTTGAATTAGACAGTATCATTGCGGTGGTTTTGCCAGAAGTAGCGCGCAATGATTCACCTTGCACCACACAATCTTGGGGTTTGGATTTGAGCCAAGAGCAAGACCATGCATTATATGGGCTGATTTTAACAGCGGTTGCTATGGCAAAGCCTGTCACAATTGAAGGTGCGGAAGAGTGTATCGGCAGTGGTCGTTTTGAGCGTATCAGCAAAGTGAGCATAAAGGATTAACACGTGAAAAAACTCAGTGCTATTTTTGCTTTTTTGAGCATGGCCGTATGCTTGCTATGGTCTTTTACTGGCTTTGCTTCAGCATGGCTGCCAGTGCACACCCAATATATCATGAACACTTTTGAGCAACACCAGCTCGAAGATAAGCCTGTGTGGATCAACCCACCTAGCAACCCAGTAACTCATCAAACAATCACATTTCAGTGGTCGGCAGATCTGAATGTCAGTCGTTATGAACTATGGCTAAATGGGAGTAAACATACTTACACAACAAACCGTGCTGAGTTTTACTTCACAGAGCCTGAACTAAAGGCCTTCAAAGTTAGAGCATGTAATGGGCAAATATGTAGCCCATTTTCTCAGTTACTCGAACTCAACGTTAAAAAACGACTAGAGGTTGTTTTTGGCGAACAAGGTGTTATTGAAGCCGGTGCGAATGCACAAATTACCTTGTCACTGCTTGAGCAGTTGCAAGCGACTGATAAAATTGAATTTAGCCTAGACAAAAGCGTATGGCATAGCAGTGCGGCTAACAACGCGCAATTCACATACCCAGTGAACGTCTCTGAGCCTGGCTTGTATCAGTTACATGTGAAAATTAATGGCCAGATCATCAAGCCAATTACTTTTAGAGTGTACGGACAGCCAACAAAAGCTGTAAGTAATTTGGCGATTGGCAAAGTTGCGCAATTGGATTACCAGAACCAGCAAACGCTAGTACTCAACAGTCCTGAAGATTTAATTTTACACTGGCAAGCTTCGGATGAAATTGCGCCACCAAATACAGGGTACTATAAATACCGTATAGAAAATGGTGATGAAGGTATCATTTATAGAACCGCCCCCTATTTGAATTATCAATATGGCCACGATGTATTTCATAAAGAGATACCAATAAAAAGCAATGGTAAATATGATATAGCCCTGCGAGGATGTAATAGGCTCGGTACGGGTGAAGTATGCGGACCAACCCAAGTCGTTCATGTATATGTTGGTGTGCCTGCAACACCATATAGACAACCAACGCAACCAGTATCTGGGGTTTACATCAACGGCGTGTTAGGTGATACCACGCGCAACGACTTTATTCAAACAGAGCCCGATAGCACGGCTTATCTTAGTTGGGCAAAATTGCCAGAGGTAGACGCAGAGCGAGGTTACTATCTTATTGAGATTGATTATCCACAAGGTCACGTTGATTATCCTCAAGGACATACACGGCAAGGCTTAGTATTTGGCACAGCCCCTTATATTGCAAGGCGTTACAAGGATAATGACTTTCACTATGAAATGCGATTTGATGCTGCGCAGCAAGACTATATCGTAGCAGTAAGAGGATGTAACCCATATAGTGAAACCGGCGGTTTTGAAGTAAATTGCGGACCAAGAAGCCAAGCGGTACGTATTAAATCAAAGCCTGCAGAAGTGAAATATGATGTGAGCTACAGGGGAATAACTAACAAACTAGGGTTTGTTGACCAAGAAGTAATTGCAGTAATTCAAACTCAAAACAACGGTGTGTTAAAGCGACTTGAAGCCAAACTAGACAATGGAGAATGGGTTAGTTTAACAAGCTCTGACGGCAAATCATTTATACATAACTTTGGTTTGCTTCCAGTGGGTGAGCATACAATTGTTTATAGAGCGGATAGTTACTACGACAGTGAAGAGTTTACTTTTAACGTAAGAGTGCCGCTCAAATTAGTTGAAGTAAAGGATTTAGCGCTGAGTTCAAGGTTCTTCAACTATGGTGACAAGGTCACTATTAGTTGGCAAAAGCCAACATATTATGATGGCCCGCTTGTCTATGACGTATACATTACTAAGCCTAATGCGCCTCACTCTGCGTTCTTATGGCGAAGTAAACTAGACCCATCGGCTATTACCGTTAATGGTCGCTATCAAGTGGAACGTGGTCCGCTTTATATGCGTGGTGAGCACCTTGTGCAAGTTGTGCCATGCACTCCAGAAGGCGTGTGTGCTGCGCGCTCAGGTGGTGTTACTTACAGCGTGGGTGGTGACGTGTTGCCACAAGTCGCTCGATTTGATGTGCTCAGCGCAGGCATCAACAAGGCTGTTACCTTTGATTGGGCAATGCCTGAATCTTTTACATCTGATGTCGTTGCAACCTACTGGGTAAAAGCACCTAATGCAGCACACTTGGTTGAATACCAACCAAATAGCCCATTTACAACGTTCGGTACTTATTTCTTCTATGTAAGCGTATGTGAAGCAGGAAGTCCACTCATATGTAACAAGTATTTAGAAACAGAGCTGCGTATACAAATTATACCCACTGAACTTGTAGCTGAACACAATGGAAGAGAGCTAACGTGGGAAAGTGTTTCTGGAGCCACTAGTGTCGTGATTGAGAGTGCACTATGTGCCGATGCAAGCAGCTGTGATATGGCCTCACTTGATTGGAGTACGTTGAAAAAGCTTGAAAATGGCGAGACAAGCTTAGCGCTGAGCGATTCGGAGGGTAAAATTTACCGCATTAAAGTGTGTTTTGCGGATGGCACCTGTACGTCTTGGATTAGCGTTGTAAAAGCTCAACCCAAGAAACAAGTTATTTTCATTCATACAGATCTGTTGGGTAATCCGGTGGCTGAAACCGTGCTGTAATCATTTTTTGAATGTATTTTATTCGTTGTGGATATGTTCTTTATTTTAAAACTATTAAAAGTAAGTAGGTATAAATATGATTTTCTATCTTATAAAGAAAATTAAGCTTTATAATTTAATGATTGGTTTTGAATGCCTTGATTTTAAAAGAACGTTCTCTAAAGTTTTAAAGGTTACTACTTTACTGATCTGATCCAGCACTTTGGGCCTCATTAAGTGAGTAAACTAACTCATAGAGGTGAAAAATACATTCCCAAAGAAAACCAGAAAAACTTATAGTGACAACAGACAGTAAACACGCATTGCCTGTTGCTCCGAATTTGCTTGGGCAAGACTTTATCGCTGACGAGCCAAATCAAAAATGGGCAGGCGACATCACCTATTTAAGGACAAGCGAAGGTTGGCTCTATTTCGCAGTTATTATCGATTTATACTCACGCGCAGTGATTGGTTGATCGATGAGTAAGCGCATGACATCAACCTTGGTGTGTGATGCTCTGCAAATGGCACTGTGGCGACGCGGCAAACCCAAAGGGGTTATTGTTCACAGTGACCGTGGCAGCCAGTATTGCTCTCATGCTTATCGGAATATGATTGAGCAGTACGGCTTAACTCAGAGCATGAGCCGCAAAAGTAATTGCTGGGACAACGCCTGTGTTGAGAGCTTCTTCCATTCACTGAAAGTTGAGGCGGTTCAATACGAACCAATTATGAACCGTGAAGCGATGCGCCAGCACATGTTTGAGTACATTGAAATTGATTACAACAAAAAGAGAAGGCATAGTGCTATTGGCTATCTAAGCCCTGAAAGATTTGAACAACTGAACATAGCTTAATGAAGTGTCCTGTTTTACTGGATCAGATCACTATCTGTATAGCCTCCTAATTCGCAGTGCAGATAGCTTTGTGGGAGATGTATGGACTCCTCCCCCTTAACGGGAGAGTACGGTATAAAGATATTGCAAAACACTTTTACCAAATAAGGAGTCCATACATGACACAGTCTAATTTAATTGCTATCGACTTGGCAAAAAACATTTTCCAGGTGGCACAGCTGAAAGGCAATAAACTCAAGTTTAATAAGCCAATGAAACGCGAACCTATGCTTGAGTTGCTAGCAAAAGCCGAGGGTTCAAAGGTTGTGATGGAAGCTTGTGGTAGCGCCCAGCATATTGCTCGCACAGCACTGTCACTGGGGCATGATGTCATGTTGCTTCCCCCTAAGTTCGTAAAAGCGTTTAGGCAAGGCCAAAAAACCGATGCGAACGATGTTCTCGCCATTGCCAGTGCAAGCCAAGCATATAACGTGAAGCCCTGTAAAATCATGACAATTGAAGAGCAAACGTTGCAGTCATTGAGCCAAGCGAGAGCCTTAATAGATAAACAAAAGACCCAGCTTTCAAATCAAATACGTGGCTTGCTATTAGAGTTTGGTGTTGTCATTAATCAAGGCGATGCAGCGTTAACACAAGTCGTTCCAGATATTTTAGAAGATGCTGAAAATGCGCTCCCCATCGCATTAAAACAAGCACTCGCGGTGAGTTATGACCTATATAAAACACAATGCGATGCTAAAGCACAGCTACATAAACAAGTTGAAGCGATAACCAAGCAAAATGAGAGCTGCCAGCGTTTAATGGCATTAGAAGGCGTTGGCCCAATTACCGCGATAGAGCTGCTATCCTTTTTAGGCAATACCTCACAATTTAGTGATGCCAGAGGGGCGGCGGCATGTGCAGGTGTTACACCGACCCAGCACTCATCAGGCGGAAAAGCCAAGATAGGCCATATCCCCAAAAGACGAGGCAATACATTAAGGAAAAACCTGTTTCTCGGTGCAAGAACGGTAGTCAGTAGGCTAAAACATAAAGAAGCGACCACAGAGAAAGAACGCTGGATAAAAAATCTACTCGCCAAGAAGAGTGTGAAATGTGTTGCCATTGCATTGGCCAACAAAACGGTTAGAACAGCCTATGCCTTACTTAAAAACGGCTCAACATACGAGCCAAAAATCTTAGCGGTGTAGCACTGAGTAACAGAAGAACAAATCAAGATAAATAGAACGTAAAAGCAGAAAGCATACTGAGATTACCCCCAGTATTGAACAAGCCAAGATAGAGCATTAAGCGGTGAGACCCACCCTTGAGAGCCTGTTAAACCGCAGGTGTATACAAATACCGCGTGGGAGAGAAGGCACAAGGGCGCGAATACATCAAAGAGGCCGAGGTAGCACCTCATCAAGAGCCCGGATATAAGCACGCAATCACACCAATAATGCTAAAAATGGCTTGTACAATTGGAGGAGTCCATATAAGGCGGTTCACCCGCCGAGAAGTTATGCTTTTCTGGTGTGGTTAAGGGGGGATTAGTTTTGGCTGCGAGTTCTAGTTTTTCTCTCAAAAGCAGCAAATTTGCCTGCAAGTACCAAAAAAGCTCTCAGCACCGTTTGCCTCCCTCATCACACCCGAAAGTAAAGTGCCAATGAGTCATTTCAACGCATGGATGCGTGAAAAGCTGTGACAGGGACAGGGATGTCCCTTACACAGCGGTGACGTTCATATTGGCGATTTGCTTGAGGAGTCAGTGTGATGTTGGGAGTGCCCTTTCTTTTGCATACTTGTTCTTTGGGCATCAAAGAAAAGTATGTCGTAGCCCATGGATGGGCGTCGAAACCTGTCAGGAGGACATATTAGCCTTACCCTCCATGGCTAATATCAAAGCGCATCCATGCGCTCCTCGTTCATTCTTTTTAAACGACGAAAAAGAACGAACCAAGAAAACGTCGCCCCAGCATCACACTTAATCCTCAAATCCTAAGCCGATATAGTGCAACCGTCTTGTAAGGCACGTCCATGATGCCAGACAAGACTTGGCCGACATCCTGTCGGCACATTGCATATCGGCTTATGCTTTTCGGGTGTGATGGAGGGGGAATAAGTTGCTTGTAAGATCTTCTACGATTTTTACGATGAAGCTGTTTGCAAGGGTTACAAAAACTATCAGCATAGCCTCCTAATTAGCAGTGCGGATAGCTTTGTGGGAGATGTATGGACTCCTCCCCCTTATCGGGAGCAAGAGAAAATAAGTGACCCCCATCACTATAGTAATTAGTGGTGGGGGTCAGCGATTTGCTTTTAAGCGACCATAGTCAATTACACGCTAAGGACAAACCACATCAGAAACGATATCAATGTTGATTTGTGTCTTTGACATGATTATTTCTTCTCCACGATAATTGCAGTGATTGTTGTATCACCAACATTTTTAACTTGATGTTCCCATTGGTCATGCCACATCACGTAGCCATCCGGGATCTCCAAGGTCATGTCTTTTTCACTCGTTGTTATCGTCGCCTTGCCACCTTTTTCGAAGTAAACAGTCTCAGCATTGTGTTTATGCCAGTTATCCTGTTCCCCAGGTTTGAGTGTCATTTTAAGTACAGTAACCTCTTCGTTCTCTAGCAGTAGTTGATATTGGTTTGGAGATGCAATGTGTGCAGCCTCGACCTTCTTGTCTTGTGCAAACGCATTTCCAAACAATAGGACTGAAGTAACAGCTGTAAATACAACCTTTTTCATAGGAATTCCTATTTATGCATACCACGAATAGGGTAGTTGTTTGCAGGATTTCGTATCCAACCTAAGCCACTAATCAATGACTGAAGTTCAGGTCTTACAAACGGGTTGTTTGAAATATCTACTACGTGAACTTTTCCTTCATTATTGACAACAAATAGCCCCGGCTCAGCAAATGGATGATCAGTTTCTTCAGGCGATCTTGGATCTGATATAAACAACCCAAGTTCTTGCATTTGTTCAACAGTAAGACCGTATGCGATAGGGAAAGTCACATTAAGTCTTTCCATATGACTTTCGAGTTGTTCTTTACTGTCACCAGAAACGGCTATCAAATCTACGCCTGTTTGAGCGAGTTGGTCTTTCGCACTTTCTAACTGGTTTAAGTAGCGAGTACAAAGTGGGCAATGCTGCCCTCGGTAAACAACAACCATCTTCCAATCCAAACCATTTTCAGGCGTAGACAACTTTTTAATATCACCATTTAGAAGTTTGGTTTCAATTGCAGGAAAGTCTGAACCTGCATGAAGCTTATTGGTATAATCAATGCTCATGACTGTTCCTTAAAAATGCTTGTTAATGTGCGTTTCGAAACGTTTGAAGTCGTTTTCAACATCTGCGTTTTTCATCACATCAAAGCACGCAAATGTTTCCATTGGCTTCATTCCAAAGAACTTGAAGTTCATGTGCATAGGGAACATTAAATCGTCGATTGATTTCCCATCGAAGAATTCTTCTGGATCATTAAAGGCTTCTTCCGGCGCATTAAAGGTGAGAGACATCATGTATTTGGTGTTGGTTAACGTGCCGCCCTTACCATAGTTTTTCTTTGGTGATTCTGCTGTGCGACCGTCGCCAACACATAAAGCTCCTCCCATGCCTGCTGTGTATACTTCATCCATATACTTTTTGAATGACCAAGACACGCCCATCCAATTGCTTGGTGTTTGCAAAAATACAATGTCTGCCCATTGATGAAGTGCTAATTGCTCCTCCACATCGTACCCGTCACTCATTGTTACTACGCGCGTGTTATAACCTTTATCTTCCAGCATGGTTATTGCCTTATCAATCAAGGCTGCATTTAGCTTACCTTCAGAGAATGGGTAATATTGGTGGGCATTAATAATTAATACGTTTTTAAGATCAGTAGTGCTCATAAAACAACTCCAAACTAAATTTCAGCAAAAATAAGTAAGAGAGGCACTCTCCTACTCAATCAATGTGTGGTATATTTTAGTAACCTGATTTAAGTTATCAATTAGTATACTTTTAGTAACCTAGTTGTTTTTTAGGAAAACTGATGGAAAGTGTCGTAAAAACAGACAGTAAAGGTAGAAAAAAAGTTTTAAATGCATGCACTGAACCCTGTGCTATCGAAAAAGGCATGCGTTTAATTGGCGGAAAGTGGAAAGGTTCCATTATTTATCACCTTAAAGATGAACCTGTAAGGTTTAATGACTTAACCCGTATGCTTGGCGGTGCCAGCAAAAAAATGGTCGACCAACGCCTAAAGGAACTAGAAAGTGAAGGGATGGTTCGTAGAAAAGTGATAAGTGACAGACCTGTCGCTGTAACTTATGAATTAACCGATTTTGGCAAAACCGCACTGAGTATTTTAGATGAACTCAGGATCTGGTCAGAGTCCCATCAAATTTAACAGTAGCTACTTTGAATTATTTAGCACAGCCCAATGCAGATTCTTATTTTGGAAATCTGCTTGGCGATTTTGGCGGAACAAGGCATGTAAAAAACTTGCCACTCACAGTGAAAAAGGCATTGGATAATCATTATCTAGTCGATAAATTTATAGATAACCATACAAAAATAACTGACACCCATCACAATTAGCAAGCGGCGATTGCCGAGTGTTTCTACTTGGCGATATCCACGACACCCGCTGTTTAACAGATAACTTCGTTTAATATCGTCTAACCAGTTGTGACTTTAAAGAAGAGAAACGCTCAGGACGGATGATCCAGTATTTGAGTGAGGTGTAGTGGTTTGCAAAAATTCAAGGCGATAGTGGGTTTAATTGTCGTCGCTGACATCTAATCATGCCGTTTTGAAGGGAGTTATGGCTGCTAAGAGCGAATTTGAGACTGTCGGCGCTCTTCTTGGGAGAGTCTTCGATGCTGCATAGCAGGTGTTCAACTAACTCATTTATGCTACAAAATCCGTTAACATAAATGAACTAAGGGTCAGATTTGAGCAATGAACGGGCATTCAAAATATCCCTTCGTGTAGTTCACTTAGGCATGGGCTTACATTTTCAAAAAACGACCAATTTCACACGGGTTTTCAATAGGTGGTCAATATGACTAATTAGTGGTTCTATTGAGTAATCTAGTCGAAAGTGAGAATGTTAACATTATGAAATTATTGGTTTTTATGTTGGCGCAAACCTTGCTGTCTCAAGGTTTCTTTAATTTCATTATGGATTAAAAAATGAGAAACCTCGGATATTTTTTGTTTTTACTAATTTTTGCGTCAGGTTGTACTACAAACAAT
Source organism: Pseudoalteromonas sp. CO348 (assembly GCF_004208845.1). Classification (NCBI taxonomy): domain Bacteria; kingdom Pseudomonadati; phylum Pseudomonadota; class Gammaproteobacteria; order Alteromonadales; family Pseudoalteromonadaceae; genus Pseudoalteromonas; species Pseudoalteromonas sp. CO348. The sequence continues at coordinate 144,235 of NZ_SGPI01000040.1, forward strand.
AGAGACCAAAGTCACACTCTCAACGAAGAAAAACCCCAATCAAATGACGTTACTATTGTAGAAGAGGTCGTTTTTGAAAGCGAAGGTGTACAATTATCAGGGAGCATGTATATACCTAAAGATGCACGAGCAGCAGTAGTACTAGTGCACGGCTCTGATCCTGTCCCACGGATGACTAAGTTAGCACAGTCACTGGCTAAGAGAGACTTACTAGTTTTGACGTACGACAAGCGTGGGGTTGGTGAATCTGGTGGTGTTTACGTAGGGCCTCAGGTGGGAACCAATAATATAAGTGTTGATAATTTAACTTTGCTTGCGAAAGATGCAAGTGCTGCGGTAGATGTGGTTCATGGCTATGACAAAGAGTTATCGATTGGACTTATTGGCGCGAGTCAGGCTGGCTGGATTATTCCAATTGCCGCACTCAATAATCAATCAGTAGAGTTTATGGTTTTCTTCAGTAGCCCTACAATCACAACTCTGGAACAACTTAGATTTCAGTTTTATACAAATGGTAGAGAAGACTTTTGGGAAACTCATACTGATGAAGAATCGCGTGAACATACGTTAAATGATCCTGACAGATATGATTTTAAAGCAACGGACCCGAAAATTTCTTTGAATTCTTTATCGATACCTGGGCTCTGGCTCTTTGGAGAGCAGGACATACAAGTCCCAGTCAAAATGTGTATCGAGCAACTGAATAGGATGAAAGCTAAGGGCAAGCCTTTTGAATATGTATTATTTCCATCGCTGGGCCACAATACTAATAAAGCAGAGCCTCTAGATATTGCGATACAATGGATAAAGCAAAATAATTTTTCCCACTAATTCGCAATTGTTGTTTTGCTGATGTTGATCAAATAGAAGAGCGTAGTTAACTAATGGCTCAAATGTGACGAAGCGGCTATGCTGAGCGTCACTGAGCTCTCTTGCTGCTAGGTCGACTTTATGAGCACCCTAAATGAATCTCCGCTTCTGACAGTTCAAGTTTAGACTTGTCCAGTTTAACGGATATCGATGTTTAACACCAATCCTAACCCTATACGCTGCCTTCGGATTCTATGACCAAAATTCTCGCCTCGCCACGAGGATGGGCAACATGCTCAGTGCCAATTGACGCATAAAAAATATCACCAGTTTGCAATAGGGCTGATTGCTCAACGCCATTCTCTTTGTAAAACATGTCAACCTCGCCGTCTAACACGACAAAGACTTCTTCACCGTCATTAACATGCCACTTATAAGGCTGATCAGTCCAATGCAAGCGGGTTGTAATACCATTCATATTGGCGATGTCTTTTGCGCCCCAAGCGCGTTGAGCTGTGAATGTTTTGCTTCTAATTATTTCCATGATGCTTCCAGGTTTTGGGTTGTTAACATTCTAAAATCTCTGTCTATTGCTAGATTCATAATGTACAAACGATAGAGTTATTTTATCCAGTCGGAGAGTCGATGGTTTTGGATGTCATCGTTTTTCAATCAATGGCAAGTAATGACTTCGAGTACGATTGCGCCTAACTTCACAACTTATGGCGCTGTGGCTCACTTTTAGCCTTTTTCCTAAAACCCTCGCGTAAGTAGCCTCAATTTGGTATTTTTGCCCTTCGAACAACTGCTTGTAACTCATGGTATCAACTCTTATTTTTTTGCGATTACAGAGTACCACCAGCAGGCAGTTGATCTTTTCTCACCGTTTAACCACGAGTGGTGCCCTTATTATCTGAATTCGGAGCTCATTAACTATCAACATCTTCAATTTAAATGCTCTTTTATTTCCTTAATTTTTTCTTCTGCATTTTTATTTTCCGGGCTCAGTTCTCTAGATTTTATATATGCATCTAGAGCTAATTTATACTGTTTTCTAAACAAATATGCTTCACCTAGACTATCCCATGCATTAGAAGATTCTGGGTAATACTCAGTATTTAACCTGAAAAAATCAATTGCGACCTGACTATCGGTAGGAAACTGGTTGTCATACAACCTGTTGTAACCAAAGAAATTCACTAGGCTCTCTCTGGGCTTGAGGGTTACTCCTAATTTCTCTGAAATTATATTAAAGTGCTCCTGCAGTTCCACTGCTGGTCTAAATCTGATTGCGTCATCGACCATATAACCACTAAAAATATTTTTCAATCCCAAGTAAAAACTCATTATTGGCATTGTATGGTGGTTTTGATCAGTACCAAAAGTTTTGGAATGAACGGTTAATCCTTTAATTGGTGAAGCCTCTAATTTATGGATAAATTCACGGACATAATTTTCTTTAGGATAAAGCGAGGGCACGCGTTCAGATGTTGAAACAAAAAGCTGCCGTTTGTTAAGCTCCTTTTTCGAAAATTCTGTGTAACGTTTAAGCATTATTTGATTATCCCACCAAAGACTCGGATCAATAGCTATATATGCATTAAAGAATTCCGGCGTTTGGTAAAGCGAGTGAATAACAGTTAAACCGGTAAATGAATAGCCTGCTAGAATTTTGTAGTCAGCGGTTCGGTAATCTTGCTCTATTTGGGGTACTAGTTCCGTTTGAATAAACTTTAAAAAATTATCAGCACCTCCTGTCGTTTCTTGCGACTTTGAGACACTTCCACCCCATTGAATAAGTGATTTAGTGGGCGAACTATCACGACCACGGTTCTGACTCACAATCCCAACAAGTATCATTTCAGGAGTTTCAGGGCTAGCATCAGAGCTCATTTGTTTTGCAATACCTGAAAAAGCATGGAAAAAGCTATTTAAATTTGCATCAGTGAAATACAAAACTGGATATTTTTTATATCCCTTTGCTTTATAAGAAGTAGGTAAAGATACCCAATATTCCCTACTTTCATTCAGGACTTTTGATTCTATTTCGTGCCTTTTACCAATAACAATATCTTCCGCAAATGCACTTAGCGAAATTAGTGCGCAAAGGAAAAATAATAGCTTTCTCATTGTTACAACTTACTCCTTTGATGATGAATACGCCAAATCGCACTTAACGCCCGTAGCTTGTTAGCATTCCGCACCTTGTAGAGCATGTTGTATAAAAGGCCACTTTTTAACGGGGTATGCCTCACGATCTTTTTTGTAAGGACTGCGAGATTTCGCTTTAATTTTGCATATTCGTTGGCTATGCTGCCATAAAACCATTCGCCAGCTATAGCCAATAAATGGTTCATTTCCTTTTCGAATTTTTCCAGGCATGAAGCATAAGATTCTTTGAGTACTATGGGCGTCCTGCTCATGTGATGAGTTTCCTTTGTGATGCTAACTATCTTCACCTAAGAGCGATTCGGTCGCTTTCTTACCGTTAACCACCTTGAACTTCTACTTAAGGAATTTTTATCATACTGGATAACTTATTGCTACAAAAAGCTTTCTGCCTTTAAAGATTAGGTTGCTTGAGGATAAAAGCGATCGGATTGTTCATTTTCCTAACTGAAAAATATGTGACACCGATCACTATTAGCATTAAAGCTGACAAATTGAAGTAAAAAAAGTATGAAAACACTTCAATCACTTTGATCAAAAACGTTTATCGGTAGGCTAATTTTTAGCACTCAGCGTATCTATTCACTAAAACTGGGTTATCGCGCACAACAACGCGCTGCAAATACAACAGTAAGATACTCTAGAGTTGAGAATGTGAGTTTTGCTAAGCCAACAAGCGCTCGCAGTTTGTTAGATTCGTCCGCCGTCGTTTTTGCAGTGTTTCACAGTAAAGCTACTAAAACGATGAAAAGTCGTACTAGTGTGTTTTCCTTTTTCCTGCGCAGATTGCGCGATAGGTGTTATCCAGCGGCTGTTTATATAAGCAAGATAACCCCAGCGTATTCAATTTATCGTATTCATTTCGGTGAGTGCAGACCCAAGCGATTGCCTTCTGTATCTAAAAATAACGCGAAAAAACCGCTTTCGTCTGCATGTGGGGTTTTGGGGGTCAGTATTTTCCCACCGTTTTCTTCTACTTTTGATAGCACCAGCTGTAAATCTTCACCCGCGTTTAAATACAGAGTGACGCCAGTGCTGGAAGGAGTGCAACCTTCACCTTGAACAATCACACCTACGGTAGATTGCCCTTCGTACGGGAAGAGTGCCATTGTCATTTCAGGCATATCTATGGTTTCAATGGAGACCGCAAAAATGCGGCTGTAGAACTTTACGGCGCGGGTTAAGTCGGTTGCTGGAATTTCAAAAATTGATGCAAAGCTGTGCATGTTATCGTCCTTATTTTCTATGTGGGTCGGCTAGCTATTGGTGACTAGGTTGGTGTTTACTGGGCTCGTTTAAGGCTCAACGAGTTCAACTTTAAGATAGTGTGGGGAGACAACAATTAATTGTAAAAAAGCGACAGGACTATTTATAGAAAAGCCGTGAAAGCGTCATACCTTCGTCATCGAGAAACGCTCGCGGGTTTACCCCTGTGAGTGCTTTAAAGTCCTTGATAAAGTGAGACTGATCATAATAATTGCTTTTGTACGCGATGTTGGTGAGATTGTCTTCACGATTTATGAGGAGTGTTAAAGCGCTTTGCAAGCGTACAAGTTTACTTAAATGTTTTGGACTAATACCGACAAGGTCTAAAAACTTCCGCTCTAGTTGGCGCCTTTTGTTGGGATTTGATTTGGTGATTGCATTAACCGATATATCGCCATTTTGTGCAAAGATAATGTCTACCGTTGTTTTTACAATGTGCTCAATTGTCTGCGGGTCGCTCAGCTTGTGAAGGAGAAAGGCCTCTAAAATCTCAATCCTTTGGTTTGTGTTTCGCGCTTGGATGATATCACTTTCAAGCTTTGCGGCCTCATCTGGCTTAAATAGCTCGTAAATCGATGTTTCTTGATTTTTTAAGCTATTTATCGGTTTCGAAATAAAGTGGGAAAAGGCATAAGGAAAAAAGCTGGCTGCAAAGGTGTGAACATATCCGGTTGGTTGAATATAAAAAGGCGAAACGGTTTGGCCAAGTACCATTGCGCGCGGTTGCAGTATGTATTCATGTTCTGATGTATAGCGCTTAATATCGTCGCCCAATATAAAGGCCAGCTCAATGCAGCCGTCGGGGACAATACGTTGCTTTGCGGCATTTTTATCTGCTGTAATTTCCAATGTCCAAAAGCAATTGATAAATGAGGATAAATTTTCACTAGGTAACAATTTTTTGTAATCCATAAAACCTCCGCATCTAGCTATGGACGGTTGAAATTTACAGCAAATAAAAACTAGCCTAGATTAGACGCAGGTAAATTTAGCAACCGTTTTATGGTCTGCTTTTTAGGCGCGCTTTACTTGTTACTGGCCTTTATTGATATGCTTATTTATCCAATCTTGGTAATAAGATACACGCGTTAATACGGCGGTTGAACCGTATTTACCTAAAGTATAATTTTCCAAATCGCCTTCAATTTCTCGCCACGCTGCCAATCCAACCAATACCGGAGTTGAGCCTTGATAAATGATTGCTGCGCCGCCGCTATCTCCAGAGCCTATGGTGCCTTCTAACGGTAGCGCATCGGCTCCTTGTTCGAAGGTAAATCTGAGCCAGTGGGCTTTTGCTTCTGTGATCACGTTGTTGTAAACATGCATTTGATAGTCGTCTTGAGTGAACGCCCAATCTGAGAAAAATTTGGTGACTTGATACCATGCATAGGTCGTTAGGCTTGGTCCCTCAGAGTCGTGCTCTTCACCCGTTATCCCCGTTCCGATAGCGCCGCGACCAAACCCAGTTATTTCCATACCTAACTCTTCATTTCCCTCATATATAGCGATGGGTTGAATGTGTGTCACAGGCTTACTTAAGCGAATTAATGCAATGTCTTTGGCGTTATTTAGCTGCTCCATAAGCGGTGTCGGGTCGCCTTCACTCCAATCACCTTCTACCTTTTTGTAATCCGGATGAATAATGATTTGTGCAATTTGATTTTCAACACCATGCACCATGATAGGTTTGTCTTGATAGTCATACATAAACGTATAAATGACGTGAGCTGGTGCCAACAACCAATGCTTATCGATTAACACCGAACCGCCTTGGAATGGCATATCAACATAAAACTGCGGGATGCTGTTAACCTTATACAAGTCAGGGTCAACATCATGTCTTTTGACAACCGCATGGTTCTGAAAAGAGGCAAACATGAGCAAAAAAATGGCAAGGTATTTCATCATTATTCCTGATTTATTATATTGTTATTATTTCCAAAGTGGCCAATAAATCATCATACTGAAACTTTCTTTTCAATGCATTAATAAATGTACCTGTTTTATACTACGCTCTCTCCCTCAAAAACATCTGTACGTTCACCAGATTAAAAGAAATAAAAAACAAATGGTTATTGTCATGCTATGACGCCAAAAATAGTGCAAATTAGTTGGGAAACATGATTGATAAGAAATGTGACTGGTGCAATCAAGTTTGTGAGGTAACAGCATTAAGGTAAAGTTAATTTATGTGCTCTAGGCTAGGCTATTTGCCGTTTATGCAATCAAAAGCGAGTTGCTTGCAAGGAGATGTCTGAAAGCTAAATCGCTTTGCGGCAACCACATAAAATAAATTGAAAGGAACAACGCATGATAAGGATGATATTTGCAACTTTTCTATTGCTTTGGGGCACGCAGGTTAGCGCTCAAGAGCTTATCTTATCGAAGGTCGTCAAGTTAAAGGTTGACTCACCAATCACTATTTCGCATGTGTCTGAAACGTTAGTGTTGGCGTTTAAAGACAGTAAACTACTTCACGAAACGTTAGACCCGAAAAGGTTTATACCTGCTGTTGATTTATCTGGGCATGAACATCAATTTGTACGGAGTTTGTTTGAGGTCGATTCAAGAATGAAATTGCCTGCTTGGCTCCGGGTACTTTCAGAAGAGGTCGCAAGCACCTATCAAATACAAAATGTTCAACAAAAATCTATTCAAGAAATTACAATATTTAGTAGTTACAACAAAGAGGAAGCACACGGGATAGTGTTTGTTCTTGAAGCGCAAGTAATTCATAAAATAGAGGTTTTTGGACAACAATTACAGTTTCAAAATGTGATAAATAATATAGCGACAAGGTATTAGGGATCTAATAATCAAAGTGCGGCGCCGTAGAGCCAATCACCGCTGCTCAGCACGTTAAGTTACTGGCTTTCGATTCGCTAAAACTATCTAAGGCTTTGCTGTTAATCCAATCAAGCTTCAAACCTAACCACACACTTGACCTCAAGTTCACTTGAAGTAGTACAGTCACCACTTATTAGAATGGCGCAATGGTAGGAGTGGTAACGCATGTTAGAAGATACAGTAAATGCAGAGGATCAAACTGCTCTAGGAGCCGGACAAAAGCGGGTGTTATTCAGCTTGGCTGTGGTACTCATTTTGCCTACGCTTGGCATGAGTAGTATCAATGTCTTGTTGCCAACACTTGCTGAGGAGTTTGGCGTGGGGCAGGCATTGGTGAATTGGGTCGTTGTGGCATATTTACTTTCGCTTACTGCGTTTATTCTTGGTGCTGGCGCTGTTGGAGATAGCGTTGGCCGAAAAAGGGCGCTGCGCATTGGAATTAGCGTCTTTTGTGTGGGCTCCATTGTCGCAGGACTGAGCATAAATCTTTGGATGCTGATTGCTGCTAGGCTGTTCCAAGGTATTGGCGCTGCGCTGTTATTATCCCAAGTGTTTGCGCTGGCAAGCGTTGCGATGCCAAAGCGTAAAGTTGGACTTGCAATGGGGCTACTCGGTACTACCGCTGCGATTGGCACGGCACTGGGGCCATTGCTAAGTGGCGCAATGCTAGAGTGGTTATCATGGCAGTTCACTTTTTGGTTGATGATATTGCTTGGTGGCGCAGCTAACTTTTTAATTGCAAGATTTCTGCCTGATGATGTTGCAAATCCACCTGAGCCGCAGCGTTTTGATGTTATTGGAAGCGTGTGGCTGTCGGTGTCATGCCTATTTTATGTGTTGGCTATGCCATCGAGTAGTTCGTTTAGTCTTGTCTTACATAGCGTATTTTTCTTATTTTCAGTGGCTTTTATCTACTGTTTTGTACAAAGTCAAAAGCGTGCTCAGTTTCCACTTGTGAGTTTGGCTTTTCTGAAACACAAGCTACGCAATACCTCGTTAATCGTGAGTTTTATAGTTGACGCCATCGCGATGTCGACATTAGTTGTCGGGCCTTTTTATCTCACTTATGCGTTAGGGCTGAGCCCGGTCACGGTTGGTCTTATTGTGTCTATTGGACCTTGTATTGCTGCTGTCGCAGGTTATCCGTCAGGCGAGGTGGTTGATCATTTTGGTATCGCGTTTGCCATGTTTTTGGGCTTGCTGATGATCCTCATTGGGACAATTAGCTTTGCAATCCTACCTTCATTATTTGGACTTTATGGCTATGTTGTGGCGTTATTTGTGCTAACTCCCGGAAGGCAGTTGTTTCTAGCGGCTCACCATACCTTTGTGATGACGACAGTAGCCGAAAAAGAAAAGGGCATGGGATCTGGGCTCATTAATTTATGTAAAAACTTAGGGCTAATGACCGGGGCTTCATTACTTGGTGGTGTATTTAGCGTGTTGCTGCAGGCAAAGAATGCGGCCTTGGCAAGCTCTGCACAACTTAATATGGCATTTTCACTGACTTTCTTACTCGCTGCACTGTTTATTTTGGTATCGCTCGTTGCCTTATTTGTGATTAGCCGAAAGCATGCGTTTTAAAAGTAGAATACGTATCTCGAAAAATTTTTTCGTCCTTTTTTCAAACTTAAGGTTTTCTTAATTTTCGCTTTTTAAAGTTTTTACATCAGAACAGGAAAGGTGTGAAAGCGATGGGTGAAGCACTACAAGCAACAAACTCACAAAGTCGTCTTAGATGGGCAAACAAGACTTGCGGCGCGCGCGCTGAATTGGAGCACGCTATCCACAGTGGTTTTGCCCATGCTTTTGGCGCTGACATTCATGAGTATTATCCCCTTTTAAGCCATTTAAACTACCGTCAAAGCGATTGCTTTTTAGGTCTTAGATTTGCAGCCAAAGACGCATTATTTGTCGAGCAGTATCTTAATCGTCCGGTAGAGCAGTGCCTCTCAACGGTTTCAGAGCGTATTCATATCGCAGAACTTGGCAATTTGTTCTCAACAGGCCGAATGGCAACGTTAAGCCACTTTATTGTACTGACTCAAGCACTGCTTGAGAGTGACATCCGCTACTTGGTGTTTACGGCAACCAAACAAGTGCGTGCATTGATGAAGTTATGCCAAGTCGAGGTTAACAAGATTTCTTTAGCACACGGCACTATCGCTTCAGCTAAAGATTATGGCAGCTATTACCAATGTGCTCCGATGGTTTGTTCGGTAGATTTACATCAAGCCCAGCAGGTGATCACAAACACCGAAATGTATCAACACTTACTACAAGGGCTCGAGGTAGAAATTGCGAGCTTAAAAGAGGCATTTTTATATGTGTGATTTCTTAAAAAAACTGCCACATCAAGACTGTGATGTGATTTTACAACAAGGGCAAACTCGTCTCACTTTTGCTGAGGTAAAGTCTTACACGCAAGCATTGGCTGAGCGCTTTATTGTGATGAGTGGCGAGAGTGTTGCGGTCTCTCTAGACAACTCTATCGCTTGGTTATTGGTAGATTTTGCACTATTACAAGCGAATAAAGTGTCTATTCCAGTACCTCATTTCTTTACCACAGCGCAAGTTGAACACACCCTTGAGCAGTCAAAAGCAAACTGGTTGATCAGCGATACCAAGCTTGAAAATAGCGCTGAATATTCGGTGTTAGATGTCTATGGTCAAGCAATCTATGTATATCAAACTAGGTGTGAAAGCACGGGAGCCTATTTTCCTAAAACGCAAAAGATCACTTATACCTCTGGTTCAACAGGCGCACCAAAAGGCGTATGTCTGTCGTTTGAAAACCAGCTTGTCGTGGCGAGTAGTTTATGCGAAACCATCGCACTTCATCGCCCTAAGCACTTATGTTTATTGCCGCTACCTGTGTTGCTAGAAAACATAGCGGGTGTGTATGCGCCGCTACTGAGTGGTGGCATGGTTGAGGTAACCGAACTTGCGTCGCTAGGCTTTTCGGGCAGCCAGTTGCTATATCCACAAAAGTTGCTGCAAAAGATAAGTGAAGTACAACCAAATAGCTTAATTTTAGTGCCTGAGCTGCTGCGTTGCCTGATAAGCGCTGCACAGCAAGGGTGGCAACCCCCTGCAAGTTTACGCTTTATTGCGGTCGGTGGCGCTAAAGTTGACACTGAACTGTTACAGCAAGCTAAACAGCTGGGCTTACCTGTGTTTCAAGGGTATGGGCTTTCCGAGTCGGGGTCTGTTGTTGCACTGAATACTGGTGAGCAAGATGGCAGCGTTGGTAAGTTACTGCCTCATATTCAGGCACGTATTGTGGCAGATGAGTTAGAGATCAAAGGGAATAACTTTTTAGGTTACTTAGGCGGCGAAGCGATAGCCCAAGATGCGTGGTTAAAAACCGGCGATAGAGTGTCGAAGCGTGAGCAGCATTTTGTCATCGAAGGCCGGCTAAAAAATGTTCTGATCAATAGCTTTGGACGCAATATTTCTCCTGAGTGGCCGGAGTCCGTTTTGCTTGCCTATGTACCTTTACTGCAATGCGTTGTGGTGGGTGATGGCAAGCCATTTTTAACGGCGCTTATATACACTCCGGCACAACTAACAGCAGCTGTGATTGATAATGCCATTGAGCTTGCCAACCAGCAACTCCCTGATTACGCAAAAATAAAAAGTTATGTGCGCGTAAATGAAGCCTTTTCAGTAGGTAACGGCATGCTTACCGCGAACGGTAGACCTAAACGCGACGTGATTTTAGCTAATTTCGCGCAGCAAATTTCAGCGCTTTACTCCCAGAATCAATACGAAGCGGCAGAGCCCGTGGCTTCGGTTTAAAAGGAAAACGACAATGAGCAACTTTTACCAAACCCTACAATCAGAAACGGAACAAGCGCGCCAATATCTACTAAGCGCACCAATTATTCATGATGTTTTTCATGGTCAGATCACCAAAGGCCAATATGTTTCATTTTTGCAACAGGCATTTCATCACGTAAAGCATACAGTTCCACTCCTTATGGCGTGTGGTGCAAGACTAGATGACAGTAAAGAGTGGTTGCGAGAAGCGATAGGGCATTACATCGAAGAAGAAATGGGACACCAAGAGTGGATCCTTAATGATATTGCCGCCTGTGGTGTGGATAAAGAAGTAATACGTCATAGCATGCCAAGCTTCGCAACTGAAATGATGGTTTCTTACGCCTACGACAGTATCGCTCGTAAACACCCATTGAGCTTTTTTGGCATGGTTAATGTGCTTGAGGGCACGTCCATCGCGCTTGCCGATGACGCCGCTCGTCAAATTGCGAATAAACTTGGTCTACCTCGTAGCGCATTTTCCTATTTAACATCTCATGGCGCGTTAGATGTTGAGCATATTGACTTTTTTGCAGGGTTGATGAACAAGATCAGCTGTGAAAAAGAGCAAGCGATCATTATTCACAGCGCTAAACAGTTTTATCGTTTGTATGGCGACATATTCCGCAACATTGAAGCGGTGCCTGCAGGTGTCGAATTTGCGGAGGTAAGCTGATGAAAGCAACAAAACTTGCCGTTATCACTGGGGCCTCTCGGGGGATCGGCCGGGCCATTAGTAAACAGTTGGCCATGCATAATTGGCGTTGTTTGCTGATTGGTCGAGACAGCGAAAAATTAAAGCAGGTGATAGCGGGGTTACCGGGAGAACACGATTATCTTGCTTTAGATATCACCGCTGAGGATGCTGCGACGCAAATCGCGAGAAAAGCGGCGACTATGGGTGGGGTTGACTTACTCGTCAACAACGCCGGCATTAATACCATGGCTGGGTTTGCTGAAATTTTACCTACTGACTTGAAAAAGCAGATGGAGACGAATTTATTAGCGCCCATGCTAGTTAGTCAAGCCTGTTTACCACAACTGATCTCAAGCCATGGCACCATAGTTAACGTAGGTTCAGCGTTTGGTGCTATCGGCTTTCCATATCAAAGCAGTTATTGCGCTAGCAAGTTCGGTCTGCGTGGTTTTACAGAGGCACTGACGCGGGAACTCGATAACCAAGTAGCGGTTAAATATCTCGCGCCACGCGCAACCACAACAGAAATGAATGACGACCGCGCGACAGCTGTAAACCATGCACTAGGCAATCAGATGGACTCGCCAGAGGTCGTCGCACAAGCCTTTATGAAATTGCTCCATAGCAACACCAAACGTGCAGGCATAGGTTTTCCTGAAAGATTTTTTGCGAGACTCAATGGCTTGTTACCAGAGCTTGTTGATAACGCATTAATCAAAAAAGTGAAAACCATCCAAACCATTTTTTCCACTAAGGAGTCATTACGATGAACGCACTAAAAACCTTGTTAGCTTCAGCAACATTACTGGTATTCAGTCAAGGTGCTTGGGCAGCATTTGACGATGATCTTAGCCAAGTCCAAACTAAATGGGCAATGGTAAATTATGAAACCGAGGGCGATGCCCAAGAAAAAGCATTTGAAGAATTGGTTAAGCAGTGCGTGGCATTTGTTGAACAATATCCAGATCGCGCTGAAGCTTACATCTGGCGTGGTATTGTGCAGTCGAGCTTTGCAGGAGCGAAAGGTGGCTTGGGGGCGCTTGGTCTTGCCAAAGATGCGAAAGCCTCATTCGAAAAAGCCATTGAACTTGATAAAAACGCACTGTCTGGTTCTGCATTAACGAGTTTAGGCACGCTCTATGCTCAGGTCCCAGGCTGGCCAATTGGGTTTGGCAGCGATAAAAAGGCGAAAAAGCTGTTCCAAGAATCATTAGCGATCAATCCGGCAGGAATTGATGTAAACTATTTCTATGCACAGTTTTTATATGACGAACGTGATTATAGTGCCGCCCTTGCGCACTTGAAAAAAGCGCAGAATGCGCCAAGTCGTCCAGGTAGAGAAAAAGCCGATGAATACCGCCAAGAAGAAGTGGCACAGCTACTGGCGAAAGTCGAAAAAAAGCTAAAAAGAAGGAATAAATGAGGCTATTACTTGTAGAAGACGATGAGCTACTGGCACAGGGGCTCATCGCATCACTCAAAAAAGAAGGGTATGCCATCGAGCACGCGCCGACGCAAAGACAAGCAATCAGTTTTGTTGAATCTGGTGAATTTGAGCTGGTGGTGCTTGACCTAGGTCTACCCGACGGAGATGGTTTGGCGGTACTCAAGGCGCTGAAAAAAAACAAATCGCAAACCGCTGTGCTCATTCTAACAGCGAGAAATAGTCTTGATGATAAAATTGCAGGGCTGGATTTAGGGGCTGATGACTATTTGGCTAAGCCGTTTGAGCCTAAAGAACTGTTTGCGCGTTTACGGGTGATTGGTCGACGCTTCACCAAACAAGTGAGCAGCACCTTGAGCTGCAACGATGTCGTGTTAGATCTCGCCAGTCACGAGGTGCTTGTCAGTGGTAGCGCCCAAGAATTACCTCGTAAAGAATATATGTTACTCAAGGCGTTGATGGAAAACAGCGGCCGTGTGCTGTCTAAAACTCAGTTAGAATCTAAGCTCTATGATTGGGGAGAAGCTTTAGGCTCTAATGCTATTGAGGTACATATTCATCACCTCCGCAAGAAAATGCCCGATGGATTTATCAAAACGCTGCGTGGCATTGGCTATGTGGTTGGCAAGGGGGCTTAGTGGGCACGAAAAGCTCGCTTGGAGGTGCTTCAATAACGAGAAAGTTGACCCTAATTTTAGTGTCAGCTTTGGTGCTGACTGCATCCATGGCGCTGCTACGGGGTTATCACTCCAGCATGGCGATGGCACAAACACAATTAGACAGCCATTTAGAGTCCATCGCAACACTCGTTAATGCTCAAGTTACTGCGACTACCTTGCCCAGTGGTGCGGGTAACAACGCATTTTACTTTTTAGTGCTTGAACACAATCAAGTTGTTGCGGGTAGTGAGCTACTTGCTAAGTACAAGAACAAGCTTAAATATCATGCTGGGTTTAGCACCCAAAATGTGGGGGCGACTAGACTCAGAACCTTCAGTGAAGCGTTTGGCGAAAGGCAAATACTGGTGGCTGAGCCAGTACAAAAGCGTTTTGCCCTTGCTGAAGGTATGATTGTCTCAGCAATGACGCCATTGGTGGTGATTATGCCGTTTCTTGCGGTGTTTATTGCATGGATTATTTATACGGCGTTAAAACCTTTACGAGATCTTTCTAAAGAGCTTAGACGACGTAACCCCAAAGACTTTACACAGCTGGCAGTGCAAAGCGACAAAGCGGAAGTGGCAATCGTTATCGCGACACTAAATGACCTCTTTCAAAAGGTTGAAGTCGCGTATCTCAAAGAGCGTTATTTTGCTTCCGATGCCGCTCATGAGTTAAAAACGCCGATCGCAAGCTTAAAAATTCATCTTCATAATTTAACGCATGATACTAAGCATCCCAGTGCCACTGCTATGTCAAAAGGGCTTGAGCAGCTAAACCATGTGGTTGAACAAATGCTGACGTTAGCGCGTACAGAGCCAGAACTGTGGCATAAGCAATTTGCGCAGCAAGACTTAGTGGCATTAACTCAAGACTTGATTGCTAACTGTTACCCGAGAATTGAACAAAAATCACAAAATATCAGCTTAGAAGCGTCAGAAGCGACCTTAGAGGGCTGTGAGTTCACATTAACCACATTATTTTCTAATCTAATTGGTAATGCTAATAAATACACGCCAATTGAAGGTGACATAGAAGTAAAAATTCAGCAGCATGCGCAGCGGGTTGTATGGCAAATCGATGATTCGGGTTGTGGTATGTCGGATGCGGAAATAGAACGAATTTTTGACAGATTTTATCGCGTTGGTGGAGATAAACACCCTTCAGGGGAAAAAGGGGCAGGTTTAGGAATGGCGATAGTCAATCATATAATTGCAATTTATCATGCAGATATCTCTTTTGCTCGTAGTCATTTAGGCGGGCTTAGAGTTTGTGTAAATTTACCGAGGGGGCTGGATGCTAAGGACTAAGGTCTCTTCGCTGTCTTTCGCGCTTGGTTTGCCTTTGGCGACCTGTAGTTTCGCCTTGTGGGCGGAAGAAAGTTATACCATTATTCTTAAAAATCATTTATTTACACCAGCACACGTTGAGGTACCTGCAAATCGTAAAGTAAAGCTCATCATCGAAAATCAAGACCCTCAGGTTGAAGAGTTTGACAGTTTTGATCTTAATCGTGAAAAAGTGCTTTTTCCGAACCGTAAAAGTGTGATTTATATCGGCCCGCTAGCACCCGGTGAATATAGTTTTTTTGGTGAATTTTCACCAAATACAGCACAAGGTATCGTTATCGTGAAGGAGCCAAACAATGCTTCTTAATGCGGTGGTGGTGAGCGTGAACCAATTATTACCAGTAACTGTACTTTGGGTACTATTAGCACAATGTACCAATGCTGCTTTACCACTTAAAACGACACTCATCGCGTTGAGTACGGGGCTAGTCGGCTGTTTTGGCATATGGTTTTTGGGTGGAGAAATAGCCTCGAGTTTTGATTATCGCGGGTTCGAGTTATTGCAAATAGGACTGCTACTCAGTTTATTTTGCTTAATGATTGCAACAAAACGCACCGGACATACGGCACTTGCAGCCTTGGCCTTTGGACTAGCCGTGGTACTGTACTTGCACCATTTGGCAAGCTTTGCGTTCTCTTATTCAAAGCCAGCGGATGGTCAAACCCTCGCCATTGGCACCTCGCTTGGTGTGGGGATCTGTTTGAGCTTTTCTATTCTACTCTTCTTTTTCCTTGATTGGCTGAAGAGTAAGCACTTACCTTGGTTGTTGCTGTTGTTATTGGCTTTACACGGTGCGAGTAAGGTGTCGATTGCATTGGACTTGGCGCTTCAAGTGGACTTAATTAGTGCCGCCAGACTTGAAATAGACTTGCGACAGATTGTGGACGAACACAGTGTTGTTGGTCGAGTGCTGAGAGTATTAGTGGGGTATGAGGCAACACCAAATGCTGCGACGCTTGCAGGGTTTGGAGGCGCGTTGATTACGTTCTTAGGATGTACATATTGGAGAACAGCGCATGCGAAATAATGTTTTACTCGCGCTGCTGGTGAGTTTTTTTGGGATTGTGGCGTTTAGTGCAAAAGCGGATGGTATGGTGGTGGACAAAGTTTATCATCCATACGTTTTACCGCTTGAACGTGAGTTGGAGTGGCGACTACTATCTCGCCAAACCGAGCAAGGGAATGTGTTGGCACAGCGCTTAGGGCTTGGTTGGAGTCTCACTGAGACAATGACTGTTGAAGGTTATGCCATTGGTGAGCGCGACGATGAGGGCAACTTTGACTTGGCAGCTTACGAGTTAGAGTCGCGGTGGCAATTTGTAGAGCAAGGGCGCTACTGGGCGGATATTGGCATGTTGTTTGAGCTTGAAAAACGCCATAAATTCGATGCCTATGAAGCAACCGCAGGGTTTTTATTTGAGAAGGAATTTGGCCGCACGAGCCTTACCATGAATGCATTTTTGGTGAGGGAGTGGGGTAAAGACATTGAGGATGAATGGGAATCTGAGTTTAGAGCGCAACTGCGCTACCGCTTGTATAGTGCTTTTCAGCCGGCAATTGAAGTCTATGTCGGAGAAGACTTTTTTGGTGTTGGCCCAGGGTTTATCGGACTGCATCGATTCGAAGGTCAAAAACAGCTGAAATGGGAAGCGGGTTTTATTTCGGAGATCAGCCAATCTGGCAAAGATCATAGCTTTAGACTTGCATTGGAATTTGAGTTTTAAGTGTCGCTTTTACTTTGTTTAAATAAAGGGGAGATGCAGCAAAAATGTCATTAGCTTATGGTGCATCTAGCTGCTAACTTTAGAGTCGAACTATAGATATCAAGGAAACGATATGTATCGCACGCTAACTTTATTTGGGTTGTTGTTCGTTAATAGTGCTTATGCACAGATTGCGCTCGAACGTGATATTCAAGAGCACATCGTGGTTGCGAACAAAGTATCTTTGCAGGTTTATCATGTTGCGGGCAATGAACCTGCCGTTGTTTTTGAAAGTGGTTCTGCAGCGCCTGCAATTTATTGGACACCAGTAATGATGGGTCTCGCGCAGCAAGTACCCAATACATTGGTGGCCTATAACCGTGAAGGTTATGGCAAAAGCGAGCTTAGCCGCAGAGCCTATAGTGTTGATACGGATAATCGTAATCTTCGTGAAGTGTTGAGAGCGCTTGATATTCGGCCGCCGTTTATCTATGTCGGTCATTCATACGCATACTATGTAATGCAAAACTACATCACCTATTATCCTGAGCAAGTTGCAGCCTTGTTGTATGTTGACCCTGTGACCGTTTACTTCATTGATAAAACCCATGCCTTAGCGCAGGATAAGCTACTTCACCCCTTGAGTACTCTGCCAGAAAATACCTTCGGTGAAGCTCTGCGCCGAGAAACTCAAGCGCTAAGTGAAACAGTTGCGAGTGTTCGGGCGCACCAAGCACCTGAGCATATTCCGTGTCGTGTTATCGTTGCCCAAAGACCATTTGATCCAACTCAACGCGATGTTAAAGCATGGCGAGAAGGACAAGAAGCATTGGCATCACATTGTGATTCTGAGCTAATTATTGCCAAGGGAAGCGACCACACCGTACCTATGAAAGCCCCGCAAGTGGTTGTCGAGCAAGTGGTGCAATTAATTCGGGAATTAGAGTCAAAAAAGCCTCTCTAGCTTTATGAATATTTTATTGCAATCTCTATTATTTACACAGGGTTAGGGGAATAATGTGTTTAAAAAATAGGGTGTTGAAAAAGCCGTGAAAAAAATATTGATATTTGTCATTAGCAAGTCATATTGATGATTAAAAATACATTGACTTAGGGCTGAATCCCTATATGATGTTCATAGACAGAATTTGAGTCAGTGTTTTAAAATCTCCATTACGTTGTTGTATAAGTGTTTGCTTGTAGTAGTACCGTCCTGAAGTTTTATCCACTCTACAAATTTAGGTCTATGCGCCCACATGGGCATAGCTCATCAATGCGCAGCATTGGTTTTTGTTTTTATATCAGGATTAGTATTATGTCTAACACTCTTACAGGTACCGTTAAGTGGTTTAACGAGTCTAAAGGTTTTGGTTTCATCGCTCAAGAAAATGGCCCTGACGTGTTCGCACACTTCAGCGCAATTACAGGTGACGGTTTCCGCACCCTAGCTGAAGGCGACAGAGTAGAATTCACAGTTACTGACGGCCAGAAAGGTCCTCAAGCTGAGAAAATCGTTAAGCTTTAATCGCTTAATTGATGAAGAAAAAGCAAGCTAAGGCTTGCTTTTTTTGTGCCTGAATATCAAAAAATTTTCCACTCAGTCAATAAATAACCTGAGCTGCGGATAATTAATGCCTTTCTAGCAGCCAGTTTTAGCGCTAACTGCGTTGAATTCACTTCCAATAGCCAGCTATTGGTGCGTAAATTCGCCTTGTTTTCCCTAAAACTCTCTGGCTAGACAAGGAGAAAACTAAGTTGTGCTTTAGCAACAATGAGTTGGAACATTCCTTATCCAAACCTCAAGTTAAATATAATCGCTTCAGTTTTTGACTATTACTCATCTACTTTCTACTTTACAACGCATTGGCATTACTGATGTCCAGCGTGCTTGGCTTATTTACCACTTGACCCAGATCCTGTTATACACCGAATGTAAATTAACTGGTTTATTTTGTTGTTTATTGTTCTTTTTGTGTTAATGTTTGTAACTGCCAGCGGCGGTTTATATCAATCCTCGTAATGAAGTTATCTACCTGTGAGTAGATAACGCTTTAATTTTAGCTAAGCCATATGCATTTCAAGATTAACCTAAGAGCTTGTTTTAATTTTGAAAGTGTTATCCATAGCTTGCTAATGTGTATAAGTTAAAACGAATTGACATAACTGGCATCGATAACTTAAACAGTGTTTAAAAGGACTATTAAGATGAAGAAAAAAAGCTATTCAATGCTACTAATGTTGGCTCTCACTTCCGCATTTTCTGCTGTTGCTGGAGATATCGAGCAAGGTGTGATGAAAAACCCAACTACTTACTATTCGCTAGACTTTGAACAATCCCCACTAGCTATGCATGCACCTGTCGCGAGAGATGAGTTTTCAATGAGTAGTGCTGAGATCATGCCAATGGCACCGGCTCAAGGGATCACGTATTTTGAGCTGGGTATCGTACGTTCGCAATTAGGCGGCGATCAGACTATTTCACAAAGTCAACTTTCTACAGGAACTAACCACGGTGGCAGCTATCTATTTATCTACGCTTGGCAGTTTGGTTATGGCAACCCGAATAATGCGGTGATGAATGGCATCTCTAAATCAACTGGATTGAGTGAAGCTCGGTGTGGCAACGATTTACACCGTTGTTCGGTTGGGGAAACTGTCACGGGTTGGTTGTATGGTTGGGACTTCTCAGGTCAAGAGTCTGGTCAAGTTAAAGTTTCTTCAAATTCAACAGCTTCGCCATTTGGTACGTCAAGCGACTCGCTTTATATTAATTAGTTTGATTTGAACTAAACACTAAGGTGCATTTGAATAATACTAAATGCACCTATCTAGAATATTTTAGCCATTTAGTCCCTTTCTTTCACTGTTGAGCCTTTCCAAAATCGATATCGAATTTAAATAGTTGGCTCTAGCCTCTTTGGTTTGAGCTGAAAGCGAGTTTGATAAACTAAAAGTATGCTTCATGTCATTAAGTAGATTGTATTTTTGAGATGGATTTTCCACCATAGAAGTTGGTGCACCGATCGCCATCATTTGACCAGTACTGATAAGCCCCCCTTCAAACAACTCTTTAGACATAGCGCGAGCTTCTTGAGCCGAAATATTATTTACATCATATTTAGAGGCAATATTTTGCCAGTTCTGGTGCGCTTGTTTGCCAGCCTCACTGATTGCTACAGTATCTGTGGCTACTACTTCCTGTTTCTCATCTTGTCGAGACGTGGACTGCTGTTGTACAAGTTGAGAGTATACGGCACTGACATTACTGGATTGATTAATAATCATTGAGAATTCCTTCCATGCATTTGGTTAAATACGATTATTAGTTAGCAAATTGAGTGCCAAAAACTCACCCTAAATTCTCGGATCGAAAGAGTTGACATTATCCCTATTAAATTCAGAACGTTGATATTACTATGTGCTTTAAATTGAATTAGCGAATGGACAATATATGTCTTTACCACCTTGCCCCAAGTGCAATTCTGAATATGTTTATCAAGATCAAAGTCAGCTAGTATGCCCTGAATGTGCTTATGAATGGGATCCAAACGCGACTGCTACCGAGGACGACATTCAAGTAAAAGATGCCAACGGCACACTATTAGCGGATGGCGATAAAGTCACTGTGATTAAAGATCTTAAGATTAAAGGCAGCTCACAAGTCATTAAGATTGGTACTAAGGCTTTGGTAAGGCGAGTGCTCGATAAAAAAGACCATGAACTTGACTGTAAGGTTGATGGCGTGGGTGAAATGATGGTTACGGCGAAATTTGTGAAAAAAAGCAAATACTTAAGTGGATAAGTGTTCAGAGGTTATGGAGTTTTAAAGCGTCATTGACCTCCACGAAAGTTAGCGCTCATAAGGTCACTGGAGTCACAGACACGCAAAGCAGAGAAGCCATAGTGTTGTGGTTCAATAAATCCGGACACTACTTTAGGTGGTATCATTACCACCTGACACTGATTCGTCAAATACGGCTGTCAAATTTGATCAATATCTAAAAACCAAATCTGACAGATTAACAGTCAGCCTTGTCTAAACTAGGCTTATATTTTTTTAGACTAGATTTCTGCAGCGACCACTGAAATCTCAACAAGCAATGCATCACGGGCCATGCTCGCTTCTACACAAGCGCGAGCTGGTGCATAACCTTCAGGCACCCATGCATCCCACACTTCGTTCATTTCTGCAAAATACTTCATGTCTTTAATATAAATTGTCGCAGAAAGAATGTGTTTGCGGTCGCTGCCTGCTTGAATAAGTAGCTCATCAACTTTCTCAAGCATGGTTTCGGTTTGTTCCTTAATTCCTTGTTCTGCGTCTTTACACACTTGGCCACATAAATAAATAGTACCATTATGTTTTACAATACGGCTCATTCGTTGTTTGGTGTCAATTCGTTCAATCACTGTTTTTCCTTTCTAATCGTTACTGTAATCAGCAGGTTTAATAGCGAAATTTTATCCCTTTTCAAAGATATGGGCTACTCTTTACACTAATAAACCAGTTTCACTAAACCATTCTCTTTTGCTCTTTTTTTGTAGGAGTGTTTGATGTTTTTCAAAAAGGATAACGTAACACAGCTGCTGGCAGAACTGGATTCTGTTAAAAATGATAATACATTACTTCAAGTACGCTTGGATGATGTTGAACGAAGATTACATACTGCCTATGAAGAAGCAGCAGAGGTGGCAAAAGCCGTTGAAATTGAGCGAACTATAGTACAAAACTTCTTTTTATCTTTAGAAATGCTTGATGCTGTGAGGCACGATGTGGCTACTTCGGCTGATCTACTGAAAGGTGAGGAAACGAGGTTAACGGGTAGTTTAAAAGATTTTCAGGGGATCAGTGAAGGGCTAACAAATTGTGTTCAAGTCTTGTGCGGCTTAACAGAACAATCTACACGTTTAAACACGTCATTTGAGCAATTATCGCAGTCAGCATCAGAAATTAATTCATTTGTTTCACAAGTACAGAGTATTGCTGAGCAAACCAACCTACTGGCTTTAAATGCGGCAATTGAAGCAGCCAGAGCCGGTGAGCAGGGCCGAGGGTTTGCTGTAGTAGCAGACGAAGTACGAACACTTGCAGGTCGTTCATCAGAAGCGGCTGAGAAAATCTCTAGTTTAACTAACGTGACAACGCAGCACACTGATAATGCATTTGAACATGTTAAACAAAGTACAGAAGAGACGCTGGTAGTATCTAATACAGCCTCAGAAATCAATGAATCCGTCGGATCTATGGCTTCAACCTCAAAAATGATGGCCGATGTAATTTCAGCAGCCAGCATGAGCACGTTTGTGCAAACGGTGAAGCTTGATCACTTAGTTTGGAAAGTAAACATTTACAAGGCGATTCGAGAAGGTAAGGAGGGGGATGAAAGCAAATTTGCCGATCATCATCAATGCCGCTTAGGTAAGTGGTATTACGAGGGAGAAGGTAAGGCTGATTTTTCTAATTACGGTGATTATAAACGTCTAGAATCACCTCATGCCAAAGTGCATGAATCGGGAATTAGCGCATTGCGAGCTAGTGCGCGAGGTGACAAAGAGACACTGATTTCTATGTTAGCAAATATGGAAAATGCCAGTATGGAGGTATTTGATTGTCTAAACGGTTTAGATAGTAAAATGAGAGCCCCATAAATGCTGTACTACAGCTCTAAAACGCGTCGGTAAGCTTCTGTTTTACTAATCTTAGTAAATGCACTACGTAGTCTCTCAACGATCGCTAAAGGTAACTGGTTGTTCGTTGCAAGGTAACCTTTTACCGAGAGTGCTTCCACATCGTATAAAAAGGTAAAGTGGTCAGCAGGAAGGTTAAGCTCTATGGCCATGGTTTTGATATAACGCGGGTCATCAATCACTAAATCAACCCGATTTGCGACGAGTAACTCATATGACTTTTCGATGTCGCTGGTTTGAACAAATTTAAACCCTAGTGCTTTAAGTGTGCCTTCGGCGATATCACCACGCTGAACTGCTATTTTGTATTGTTTAGCATCCTCAAGTGATTGAATTTTTATGTCCTCACGATAGCGATTGGTAACAAACCCTAAATGAAACACAGCAACAGGACCAATCCAATGAAAGCTGTCTTCTCTCGCGGGGGTCTTTGCGATGCTATAAATCAAGGTATGTTTGTCATGCTGCGCTAATTTAAAAGCTCTAGCCCAAGGGTAAATAGAAAACTGTCCCTCAAGTTCAGCCGCTTTTAAAATCGCTTTGACCAGATCGGTACTTGAGCCTGCAACTTGGTGGTTTTCTATGGTTTGATTGGGTGGAGAAAGTTCCGTAACAACCTGTAATTTCGCCCATAAGGGCAACGGGCTAATCAGTAAAATAAACAGTAGTAGACGTCCAACAACAGCATTCGTCATTACCAAACAACTCCACACATTAATGCGTTAATCTATATTTAGCATAGATGGATTTTATTTTTCCGTCATTAACCATTCGTCGCAAGGCGATATTTATTTCCGTTTGTAACTCAGTTAGATGAGGCTGTAAGCGCATATGTACAGGTAATCGGCTGATTTCATAGCAAGACTGAAATTTTCGATACTTTGGTTGTTGTGAAATATAGTAGTCTGCTGTCACCGAACCAATCATGATGTAGTCTAAACGCTCATGTTCAAGCTGTGCGAGCAGTTCTTTCTCCGATACATTTTCATAAACTACTATCTTGTCTTCGCCTAAGTGCGCTTCAAAATTATCGTAACGATATCCTCTTACTTTGCCGACTAACGTGCCATAAAACTGCTCGGGTCTATGCTTGCCCACACAACGAGATTGATACCCAAGCAGCACTTCGGTTGAGAAGGCATAGTCGATGCTGTAAATCCCTGGGACGTCTGCTTCGGCCCGCCACACTTTATTGATCCCAGGTTCAATATCTATTTTACCTTGGTCGAAATAGCGCTGTCCTCTAGCGACAGAGAGCGGCATAAACTCAAATTGGTGTGAAGTCAGTTTTGCCAACTCTTGAAAAATGTCGACAAAAATACCTTTGGGTTTTCCCTGTTCTTCGAAATAGTAAGGAGGATTAGCACCGTGATAGACCAGTACGGTATAGGTGTTCGCCTGCGCTAAGCCGGTTATTAGCAACAGGGTAAGCATTACTATTTGAAAACACCGCATCGCAATCTTCAGGCTAAAGTAAAGGTATCTTCATAATATGCATGATTTTTAAGCGATGCAATTAATCCTTTCCTGATACCGTATCGAGATAAATACATCAGACTGATTATTTGTCACAAGTTATAAATATGGTGAATACTGCTTATATTGAAAATTGTCGACAATTTACGGCGGGGCTGGTTGACGTACACGTCAACCAGCACTATATTGTCTACAACTTAAATTACTAAGACTGGCTAACTAATGATGAGCTTTTTTGACGAGCAAGCGGTTACTTCTTCTGATAAAGCATTCTTTCGTATGCGAAAGGAAATTGTAGAAGGTGAAATAGCGGCAGGTTCTAAGCTCAGCGAAATGGAATTGTCGACAAAGTATGAAGTCAGCAGAGCGGTTGTTCGCGAGGCAATTAATCGCTTGGAGTCATGTCACTTAGTTGAACGTAAAGCCAATGTAGGGGCGCGCGTTGTTACTCTCACACCGGAAGGGTTAATGGAGCTTTATCAGATCCGTGAAGCACTAGAAGGTATGGCGGCAAGGCTTGCAGCGCAGCACATGACTGACACTGAAATTCAAGACTTAGAAGGTTTGTTGTCGAGTCAATTCGATGAAGTCAAAAACCAACATTCTTATTATCAAGAAGCGGGCGATCTCGATTTTCATTACCGCATTATTCTTGGCAGTAAAAATGCGAGCCTTATCTCTATGTTAGTCAATGGACTGTACCACTTGGTACGTATGTATCGTGTGCAGTTAGGGATGACCGGTCCCCGCGTCACCACGGCATTTGACGAGCATAAACATATCGTTCGTGCGATCAGTAACCGCGACCCAGAACTGGCAGAAATACTGATGCGTCGACATATTCAATATTCTAAAAATAATATCGCAACCAAGTTAGCAAGCAATCAATCACACTTTTAAGAGAGAGCATCATCATGAGCGCAGGAAAAAAATTTCGTGAAGCATTAAAAGCCAATAAACCGCTTCAAATCGTCGGCACTATCAACGCATATAGCGCGATGATGGCAAAGAAAATCGGTCATCAAGCTATCTATCTTTCTGGTGGTGGCGTTGCTAATGCATCTTATGGTTTACCTGACTTAGGAATGACATCTCTAAATGATGTAATTGCAGATGTAAGTCGCATTACCTCGGCTTGTGATCTACCTTTAATGGTCGACATTGATACTGGATGGGGCGGCGCTTTCAATATCGCAAAAACCATCCGAGATATGGAAAAAGCAGGTGCCGCTGCGGTACATATGGAAGATCAAGTAGCGCAAAAGCGTTGTGGTCACCGTCCAAATAAAGAAATTGTGTCGACCGAAGAAATGGTTGACCGTATTAAAGCAGCAGTTGATGCGCGCACCGATCCTGACTTTTTCATTATGGCAAGAACAGATTCGTTTGCACAAGAAGGGCTAGAAGCGGCAATTGAACGTGCAAAAGCTTATGTTGCAGCAGGCGCTGATGGCATTTTTGCAGAAGCGGTACAAACTGAAGAACACTATCGCGCATTCAGCGAAGCACTTGATGTGCCCATCCTCGCGAATATCACTGAGTTTGGTAAGACAGAACTTTGGAACAAAGCTGAGCTGGGTGAGTGGGGCGTAGATATGGTGCTTTACCCATTGAGTGCGTTCAGAGCGATGAACAAAGCGGCGGAGCTAGTGTATCAGTCTATTTTAGAAAATGGGGACCAGAAAGCGGTACTCGATACCATGCAAACCCGAATGGATTTGTATGATTACCTTGGTTATCACGATTATGAGCAAAAGCTCGATGCATTATTCGCCGAAGGTAAAAATAAGTAAAAAATTAAAGCTGTTGAGGGGTGCTCAGCAGCACAAAATATCAATACCCAGCAGGTAAAAAATTCAGGAGACAATAATATGGCTAAAGTACTAAGTGGCGCGGGCCTTCGTGGTCAAGTAGCAGGAAAAACAGCACTATCAACGGTAGGTAAGTCGGGCTCAGGTTTGACGTATCGTGGCTACGATGTAAAGGATCTAGCTGAAAATTGTCAGTTTGAAGAGGTGGCTCACCTTATCCTTAAAGGTAACTTACCAAATCAAGCTGAACTAGACGCTTATAAAAGCGAGCTAAAAGCAATGCGCGGTTTGCCGCAGGCGTTAAAAGAAGTATTAGAACGTATTCCTGCTGATGCACACCCAATGGACGTATTACGTACGGGTTGTTCAATGCTTGGCAACCTTGAAGGTGAAGCAAGCTTTGATGAGCAAGGTAAAGTAACCGATCGCATGCTAGCAAGTTTCCCAAGCATTATTTGTTATTGGTATCGCTTTAGCCATGATGGCGTTCGTATCGATGTGGAGACGGATGACGATTCAATCGGTGCACATTTCTTACACTTATTGCACGGCGAAAAACCAAGTGAGCTACATGAGCGTGTGATGCACGTATCACTTATTCTTTATGCAGAGCACGAGTTTAACGCATCAACCTTTACAGCGCGTGTTTGTGCATCAACGCTTTCTGATATGCATTCATGTATTACTGGTGCGATTGGCTCTCTACGTGGCCCACTTCACGGTGGCGCAAACGAAGCGGCAATGGAAATGATTGAGCGCTTTGAATCTGCGGATCACGCAGAGCAAGAAATGATGGGTATGCTTGAGCGTAAAGAGAAGATCATGGGCTTTGGTCACGCTATCTATTCAGAATGTGACCCTCGTAATGAAATCATCAAACGTTGGTCTGAAAAACTAGCGGCAGATGTGGGTGATACGGTACTTTACCCTGTATCTGTACGCTGTGAAGAAGTCATGTGGCGCGAGAAAAAACTATTCTGTAATGCCGATTTCTTCCATGCATCAGCTTATAACTTCATGAAGATCCCGACTAAATTGTTCACACCAATCTTTGTTATGTCACGCTTAACAGGTTGGGCTGCACACGTTATGGAGCAGCGCGCAGATAACCGTATCATTCGTCCATCGGCGGAATATACTGGCGAGGAGCTACGCCCAGTTCCTGCCATTTCTGAGCGTTAATCGAACACTGTTCGAATCTATTCTGGCGGTCGCCATGGCCGCCTGTTCTCCGTCACCGATTGTTGGAAGTTGCTATGAATACTCAATTCCGTAAACGTTTACCTGATTCTGAGCTTTGCTATTACGATACAAAAGAAGCGGTAGAAGCCATCAAACCAGGTAGCTACGAGACTTTACCTTATACCTCACGCGTCCTTGCTGAAAACTTAGTACGCCGCGCTGAGCCTGAAAAACTCAATGATTATCTTGAACAAATTATCGAGCGTCGTCGCGATTTGGACTTTCCGTGGTTTCCAGCTCGTGTGGTTTGTCATGATATTTTGGGTCAAACTGCACTAGTCGACCTTGCGGGTTTGCGTGATGCTATCGCTGAAAAAGGCGGCGATCCGGCTAAAGTCAATCCAGTCGTACCGACTCAACTGATTGTGGATCACAGCTTGGCTGTAGAGCACGCCGGTTATGAAGAAGATGCATTTGAGAAAAACCGCGCGATTGAAGACCGTCGAAATGACGACCGTTTTCATTTTATCAACTGGACGAAAACGGCATTTAAAAACGTTGATGTGATCCCGCCAGGCAACGGTATTTTGCACCAAATCAACTTAGAAAAAATGTCGCCAGTTATTCAAGCGCGCGACGGTGTTGCCTTCCCAGATACGCTTGTTGGCACCGACAGCCACACGCCACACGTTGATGCACTTGGTGTTATTGCCGTTGGTGTGGGTGGCCTTGAAGCTGAAAGCGTGATGCTTGGCCGTGCTTCCTACATGCGATTGCCGGATATTGTTGGGGTTGAAATCATTGGCAAACGCCAACCGGGGATCACCGCAACAGATATCGTACTGGCGATCACTGAGTTTTTGCGTAAAGAGCGCGTCGTTTCTAGCTACTTAGAGTTCTTTGGTGAAGGTACGCAAGACCTTAATTTAGGTGACCGTGCGACAATTTCAAACATGACACCAGAGTACGGTGCAACCGCGGCCATGTTCTACATCGATGAGCAAACCATTGATTATTTGAAGCTCACAGGCCGTGATGACGAGCAAATTAAGCTTGTGGAAAAATACGCTAAGCTAACAGGGCTTTGGGCTGATTCTTTACAAAAAGTGCAGTACGAGCGTGTACTTAAGTTTGATTTGTCTAAGGTGACGCGTAATATTGCAGGTCCTTCAAATCCGCATCGCCGCGTTGCAACTAACGACCTTGCTAATCAAGGTATCGTTAAAGAGATTGAAGCGCCAAAAGATGGCTTGATGCCAGATGGTGCGGTGATCATCGCTGCGATCACCAGTTGCACTAATACCAGTAACCCACGTAACGTCGTTGCCGCAGGCTTGCTCGCACGTAATGCCAATAAATTAGGTCTTGCTCGTAAACCTTGGGTGAAAACGTCTTTTGCACCGGGGTCAAAAGCAGTACGTTCTTATATGGAAGAGGCAAAGCTCCTACCTGAGCTTGAGCAGCTCGGTTTTGGTGTTGTTGCCTTTGCTTGTACGACTTGTAATGGCATGAGTGGCGCACTTGATCCGAAAATTCAACAAGAAGTGATTGACCGTGATTTATACTCAACGGCAGTGTTATCGGGTAACCGTAACTTTGACGGTCGAATTCACCCTTACGCAAAACAAGCCTTCTTAGCTTCACCACCGTTGGTTGTGGCTTATGCAATTGCAGGCACCGTGCGCTTTGATATTGAAAATGGTGTTTTAGGTCGCGACCAAGAGGGCAATCCAGTCACGCTTAAAGATATCTGGCCAAGCGATGAAGAAATCGATGCGGTGATCAAAGAAAGCGTAAAACCAGAGCAGTTCCGCGCCGTTTATGAGCCAATGTTTGACCTCTCGGTAGACTATGGTGAAGACAACGACCCACTTTATCAGTGGCGTCCAACGAGTACCTATATTCGTCGCCCTCCATATTGGGAAGGGGCACTCGCGAGTGAGCGCTCCATGAAAGGTATGCGTCCATTAGCGATTTTAGGGGACAACATCACGACTGATCATTTATCGCCATCGAATGCGATTTTAGCAAGCAGTGCGGCGGGTGAATATCTGGCCAAAATGGGCTTACCAGAGGAAGATTTCAACTCATACGCGACACACCGAGGTGATCACTTAACGGCGCAGCGTGCGACATTCGCCAACCCCAAACTGTTAAACGAAATGGTGGTAGAAAACGGTGAAGTAGTACAAGGTTCACTGGCGCGTGTTGAGCCTGAAGGCAAAGTCACCAGAATGTGGGAAGCCATCGAAACCTATATGGAGCGTAAACAGCCGCTGATCATCGTTGCTGGCGCAGATTACGGCCAAGGCTCGTCTCGTGACTGGGCTGCAAAAGGTGTGCGTTTGGCTGGAGTTGAAGTTATCGCAGCAGAAGGGTTTGAGCGTATTCACCGTACTAACTTAATCGGTATGGGTGTACTACCGCTTGAGTTTAAAGCGGGCACTACCCGTAAAACGCTTGAACTTGACGGTACAGAAACCTATGACGTTGAGGGTGAACCAGCACCAGGTGCTACATTAACTCTCGTGATTAACCGTCAAAGTGGCGAGCGTGTAGCGGTGCCTGTGACTTGTCGATTAGATACCTTTGAAGAAGTGTCTATTTACTCTGCAGGTGGCGTGTTACAACGCTTTGCTCAAGACTTCCTCGAAGCGGAAGGCGTATAACCATGAGTCAATTTAAGCCGCAAATTAAAATTCCCGCCACTTATATGCGTGGCGGCACCTCTAAAGGGGTGTTCTTTAATTTAACAGATTTACCCGAGTACGCGCAGCAACCGGGTGAAGCGCGAGATAACTTGCTGCTACGTGTGATTGGCAGCCCAGATCCCTATGGTAAACATACCGATGGCATGGGCGGTGCAACTTCCAGTACCAGCAAAACCGTGATTTTAAGTAAAAGCGACAAAGCCGACCATGACGTGGACTACTTATTTGGTCAGGTTGCTGTCGACAAACCATTTATTGATTGGAGCGGAAACTGTGGCAATTTAACGGCTGCGGTGGGGGCATTTGCAATCAGCAATGGCTTAGTCGACGCGAATAAAGTGCCAAAGAACGGTGTTGCTGTCGTTAAAATCTGGCAGGCGAATATTGGCAAAACCATAGTGGCACATGTTCCAATCAGCAATGGGGAAGTGCAAGAGACGGGCGACTTTGAACTGGATGGCGTAACTTTCCCAGCGGCGGAAGTGGTGGTCGAGTTTATGGATCCAAGCGACCCAGATGTTGATATGTTTCCGTCGGGCAATCTCGTCGATACGTTAACTGTGCCTGATGAAGGCACCTTTGAAGTGACCATGATAAGTGCCGGGATCCCAACGCTTTTCTTCCGAGCTTCCGATTTAGGTTATGAAGGTACAGAGTTACAAGAAGCGATTAATGGAGACCCAGCTGCACTAGAGCGATTTGAAAAGATCCGTGCTTATGGCGCAGTTAAAATGGGTTTAATAGGTCATATTGACGAAGCGAAAGTTCGCCAACATACCCCAAAAATCGCTTTTGTTGCACCTGCTAAATCTTATGCTGCGTCGAGCGGTAAAGCGGTGGCAGCCAATACCATCGACTTAAACGTTCGCGCCTTATCCATGGGTAAGTTACACCATGCGATGATGGGCACTGCCGCTGTGGCGATAGCAACCGCTGCGGCAATTCCTGGCACCTTAGTTAACGAAGCCGCTGGTGGTGGTGATCTTAACTCCGTGACCTTTGGACATCCGTCAGGCACCTTAAAGGTTGGCGCGGAAGCACTACAAGAGTCTGGCCGTTGGCAAGCTAAAAAAGCCGTTATGAGCCGCAGCGCTCGCGTGTTAATGGAAGGCCGAGTTCGCGTCCCAGAGGCGTAGCTCCACACTAAATTAAAGGCTCTGTTCCCAAGAGCCTTATTTTCAAGATAAGAAACCTCCCGAGTTGTTGCTTGGTCGTGAAGGTGTGCCTGTCATTCGGCTTCTTCTTTGGTTTCCACCATGCAGACTTGTAATTCATAAGGGCGATATGATGTTTGAAGCTTTACTTTCTGTAGCAATCACAACCACGGTGTTACTTGGCTCTCCCGGTCCAGCGCCACTTGCGCTGGCTGCAACGGGGGCGAGTCAAGGTGTTAAAAAAGGTTTCCCGTTCTTAGCTGGTATTTTGGCAGGATTGCTTGTCGCGGTGATCTTTGCAGCCACAGGGGTTGCAGGGTTACTGGTTAGCCATCCCCAAGTGACACTCATGCTCAAATGGCTTGCAGCCGCCTACTTAATTTATGTTGCCTACAAAATTGCAGCAAACAATGCGGCGCTTGGCAGTGCAGGTGCGCAGCTACCGAGCTTTAAAGATGGGTTTATTCTTAACCTCCTCAACCCCAAAGCCTACGCGGCTTGTATCGCTATTTTTTCGACGGCTTCGGTGCCGGCAAGCTCAAACCTAGTTGCTACGCTACTTGCCGCTAGCGTGTGCTACGTGGTGGCGATAGTGGTCGACACAATGTGGCTGGTATTAGGTGGTGTGATTTTTAAAACACTGAATGATGAGACCGTACTTAAACGGATCCGAATTGGTTTTGCGTTGACTTTGGTTGTGCTCGTTCTTTACGGGCTATTTGTCGTTTGAGGTTGATGGGAAGTCACAGCCATAGCTTTTAGACTTGAATAGATGTAATAATCTGAGTTATGCAACCGTCACTCAGAAAAGCCAATGATCGCCCCAACAGATGAAAACAACGTCCCCATAAGTGACATCCGTGTTGAATTTTCGGACTCGGCATTTGCTTTGAGGACGTTAAGAGCGGGTGAATATCAACGGTTGGAGCGTCTGTTTTCGTTTAGATATGGTGCAGAGTACGATGCCGAAGAGTTATTAAAGTTACGACAACAAAAAGTGCTAGTACCTTTTTTACAAGCAGCTGAAGATAAATCAAAGCACTGTATTTGTGTGCGGCAAACTCAAACGCGCGAAATGCTTGGCATGATCTTAATTACAGTCGATGATTCCGCGGCCAAAAAAGTGCTGGTAGAAGAGAGTTGGTTTATCCACGATACTCTGTTCGACAAGGTGTTTTGTTTATTCGTAACAGAGTATTTGAATACGCTAGGCTTCGCTTTGGTTGAATTTAGAGTCGACGAGCGTAATGATTTAGTACGCCGGTTGGTTGAGCAACTTGGTGCGCACTTTGATGGCATATTACGTCGTGAAGGTGTTTTTCGGAACGAGTGCTTCAACCTTGCGGTGTACTCTATTTCTCAGGAAGAGTGGCAGTGCGTTGTTCCTCTGTATTCTATTTACAAAGCATTGCCGCAATAATAGGGAAGCTTAAAGTGTGCATTTATGGAAAGTAAACCAAAGTATTTTCGCTGGCAACTTGGCAGACAACAGTCCGGCTATCAAAAAATGTTACTAGCAACCGCGATGTGGCCAGTTAAGTTTGATATGTATTTAACCTGAGCTTCAGATAATCTATGCCTTTCTAGCAGCCAGTTTTCGCGCTAACTGCGTTGAATTCACTTTCAATAGCCAGCTATTAGTACGTAAATTCGCCTTGTTATCCCCAAAACTCTCTGGCTAGATAAGGAAATAATTTGATTTTAGTTTAAAACAACCAGTTAGAACATATCTTATCCAAACCTCAGGTTATTTACTAATGTTTCCAACTGGATGCGAAGTACCACCGCACACCGATAAAGTCGTTTCAGGGAAACATTTCAGGCTAAATATTGTTTTAAAGCGGGCTAAGTTAGGCGGTGAATTTAAGTGTAAAGATCCGCTTTATAGCAGCAGTCGCATCAAACTTTTGAACCTGAACTCGGGATAAGAAGTTAGTTAATTCACTAAAATACCTAAGTTCAAAAGCGTAATATCACTCTAGCCAGAAGTTATTTCTTAATACAAGGCAAATTTGTGCGTCAATAGCTGGCCTATTGCAAGCAAATTTAACGCAGTAGTAAGGGATAACAGCTGCTAGAGGACAAGTTGTTATCCCGAGTTCAGGTTTTGATAAATCAGAGCATTCCGTTTCTAAAGTAGAAGCTGGTACGCGAGTGTTGTTAAGTATCGGCTGGGTCCGCTAGTGCGACTAGCTCGGCAACTTGATAATGATGCATGTTCCGGAATTAGATTCTGTTTCACACTCAATTACGCCATTAAAGTACTGAGTGACAATAGCGAGCGCAACGCTTAGCCCTAAACCCAAGCCTTTTTGGGTGCGATTACCGACAACAAAAGGATCAAATACTTTATCTTTGATTTCATATGGAATACCGCTGCCGTTGTCCGTGACTTTAATCGTATATCCAAGTTTTGAGGCTTGAGCTGATATAATCACACATGGGCTTTGCATTGAGTTATCAGCAAAGGCGTGGTAAAACGCATTTTCTATTACAGGTTGGAAAACCTGCTGTAACAACCTTTCAGGCGCGGTGATAGCAAGTGCCTCGGGAATATCTAAGGTAATATCAATATGTGGGTGTTGATTGGCAAGCTCACTCACACATCGTGTGATAAGTGGCTGTAAGTAAATAGGCTTTACTTCTCCTTCAAATCCAGTATTGGTGATGATTTTGAGCTTGTCGATAATACCTGTGATCCGCTCGGTACTATTGACGACGAGTTTGGCACAGCTTTCAATATTTTCTATCGAATGCAATAAAGCAGACTTGGCGATTTCATTTTTATTTACCCTTTGTCTTACTCCTTCGACAAGCAATAGTTGGTTACTGGAAGCGGTCATGGCGACGCCAATCGGCGTGTTAATTTCATGGGCAAGTCCTGGGATCAATCGCACCAGCGTTGCTGACTTTTCGGCGTTTATCAGGCGTTTTTGAGTCTCACTGAGTTCGCTGATCGCGTGATTAAGTGCTTTGTTTTTTTCTATTAACTCTTCAGTTTGGCTTTTTACCTCCGTATTTAGATAATCAATAATACTTTTACGGATGGCAGAACGAGAGTTGTACAACGCGATGAGACTAAGTAATAGCAAGATAAAACAAACAAACGCGGCACCATAATAGGACTTTACCTTTTTATTGCTGCTTGCAAGGAGTGAGCTGAAATCCTGTTCTCTGCGTTCTAAAAAGGCATTGATGTGTGTCATTATTTGTACTTTACTTTGGAGGTAAGCCTCGCTGTACAAAATCTTGAGGGCCTGTTGATTTTTCCCTGCTGCCACGAGTTTAAAGGCTTCACGCTCAAGTGACACGAGTGCTTCACTTTTATCCTCTGCATTTCGCAACATAGTTAATTCATCCGTAGAAACCCCATTTTCTAATAATAATGTCAGTAGCGCTTTTGGTGCTTCTTTTTCAAATGGTGCTTGACCCTCTTTGACCAGCAACATGTCCCAATAGACGCGGTGCAAATGCTTAGGGCGGGGGGAAGTGCCGTTACGGATCGTTAAGATCTCATCAAAAAATTGCTTAAATTTGGGGTTGCCCGTGGCGGCATAAGCCCGAGCCATCATGGTGAGTTGATCTGAGCTGAGTCTCAACTCTTGGGATAAACGAACAAGATTAAAATTTCTTTCTATTTCTTGCTCTTGCGCTTCCTTATTGACGAATGCCAAAAATGTGAACACCACAGAAAGAAAAAAAAGCAGCATGGAGAGCGCTGATATATGGTAGAAGTACTTAAAGCTAAATGACTGACTTGGATGAAGTATGTTGCTTTGACTGGCTGCCATGTATTCAACGTTGTTAAGACTAGAATACACAAAGTATAGTTAACCTAAGCTCGGAATAACAATTTGTTCTCTGGCCGTTGTCATCCCACGTTCTGGTTGGTCGTTCTCGGCTTTTGTTACTTTGCCGAAGTGAGAAAGCAGCCAAATGGATAACAAGTATTTGGCTGCTCGATGGGTCTAGTCGAAAGTAAGCACGATCCTGCCGTTAATGTCACTATTGAGCATATCGTCAAATATATCGTTGATTTGCTCGAGTGGCTTGGTTTCAATAATGGCCTTTACCTTGCCCTCTGCGGCAAACTGCAAGCATTCAGTGAGATCTTGACGGGTACCAACGATGCTGCCAACAACACTAATACCTTTAAGAACGGTATCAAATATAGGAATAGGCATTTCCTCCGGTGGTAAGCCAACGAGCACGCAGGTACCGCCGCGCTTTACGCTGTTAAACGATGTCGTAAAGGCTGGCTTTGAGACCGCGGTACAAACTACGGCTTGGACTCCACCTAGCTTATTTTGCATCAACTCTGCGGGATCGCCCTGCTTAAAGTCGATACATAAATCGGCGCCAAGATCTTTTGCCAGTGCTAACTTTGATTCGCCAGTGTCAACCGCAACTACATTCAGCCCCATTGCTTTGGCGTATTGCACTGCTAAGTGACCAAGTCCCCCTACACCAATAATGGCAACCCATTCACCGGGTTTGGCTTTCGATACTTTTAGTGCTTTATAGGTGGTGACGCCTGCGCAGAATAGAGGTGCGGCATCGACAAATGATAAGCCTTCGGGGATTTTTACCACGTAGTTGGCATCGGCTTTACAGTACTGTGCGTAACCGCCGTCGACGGAATAGCCACTATTTAATTGATCTGGACATAAGTTTTCGTCGCCTTTTAGGCAGTGTTCACAATGACCGCAGGCGCTATGAAGCCAAGGTACACCCACTCTATCACCAACGGCTAGATGTTTAACATCGTCAGCTTTTGCGATAACTGTCCCCACACCTTCGTGACCAGGCACTAGTGGCAATTTAGGCTTAACTGGCCAGTCACCATGACAGGCGTGTAAGTCGGTGTGACAAACTCCACAGGCGGCTATTTCAACGATGACCGATCCTTGAGTAAGTTGCGGTTTTTCAATTTCTTGAATTTCTAACGGTTGTTTAAATTGGTGCACTAACGCTGCTTTCATCTTTTTGCTCCTTGATTGAGTCGATAGTAGCTTAGCAGCTATAACTAGGAGCAATTTGATCCGAAACAATGAATAAGATGAGAGTAAATAAAAATGGCGAGCACAATGCTCGCCATTTCATTACTTAATTATAAAAAGTAGGGTGTTATTTTCTTCTACGTAGCAGCACAAGTGGTGCAGCTAGTAGTAACCAAAATAGTGAACCACTTGAAGATTTTGATGGTGTTGGCGTAGGTGTTGGATCTGGCGTAGCCGTTGTGTCGTCGACATCGGTTACTGTAACCGTTATCATCGCCGATTCAGACTCAAGTCCAGCACTGTCAGTCGCTTTGACTGTTAGCTCTATTGAAGTAAGTCCAGACTCAAAATCCAGTAAACTGGTATCGGCTACAACGATATTACCTTCAGCAGTTACTGTTACCGCTTCGGATGAAGACTCTAACAATGAGAAACTACCTGCTGGGTTTGAGAAGCTTGCTTCAATCTTACCTATTACCGTGTCATTAGCGGTATTTTCTGCAACACTAAATGTTTGCTCTGCAGCGATGGTCGGAACAGGCTGCTCTGTTGGCTCATCCATCAAAT
The DNA here is from genome assembly GCF_004208845.1 of Pseudoalteromonas sp. CO348. Lineage (NCBI taxonomy): Bacteria > Pseudomonadati > Pseudomonadota > Gammaproteobacteria > Alteromonadales > Pseudoalteromonadaceae > Pseudoalteromonas > Pseudoalteromonas sp. CO348. Next base: position 180,591 of record NZ_SGPI01000040.1, read on the forward strand.
TGGTTACATTAACCATGATTTGTGCGCTTTCAGATATGTTTCCAGAGGTATCTACCGCAACTAACTGGAGCATGACACTGTTAAGACCCGCATCAAAGTCGAGTTGCTCGCTATTTGCCACCACAACCTGACCTGAAGCATTAACCGTGACAGCACTACTGTTAGAGCTTAATACTATAAATTCTGACACAGGGCTTGCAAGTGTTGACGCATATTCAACGGCTACTTGGCCAATTACCGTACTTGATGCTGTATTCTCTTCTACGCTAAATGTTTGATCAGCGGGGATCATTGGTGCTACATCAGCATCTTGCGTTGGTGATGCGACAAGCGGTGTAGCTCCGTTGCTTGAGAGCATAATAAAGTCACTACCAGAATACATCAGTGTTGCCGATTCACCTGGTTCTAATTTAGTTACTTCATTACCAGCATCATCAACGAGCATCGCCAAACCTTCAGCTTGAGTCATTGCCACTTCCATTGCTGGCGCTTTTATCATGAAGCTATTCGCGAAAGCTTCATCTAATGAGTTAGAAGGAATGGGCATCCATGTTTCTTCCTCTGTGCGGAAACGAATGTTGGCCTCAACGCCAGTAGCTACTTGCTCGGCTGTAAGTCCAAATGCGTCGGCACAACTGCTCATGGTGACGAAATTATTACCTGATGCAAAATTAATATTAGTAATAAAACCGCTTCCTGAGCCATAACCATGAGTAAATGAGATGGCGCTTCCTGACAAGTAATTACCAAACCATTCTAGTTTGCCGTTTTGAACAGTTACATCATAAGTGCCATCTGGCGATGTCCCACCTTCAGCTGGCAAATCGAAATCAGCCATAAAGCCACCTTGATAAGTGTGGATAATAGGTTGATTAGTAACCATGGTAGTGAATAGCATGTAACCGGTATCACAGACGCTAGTTGGAACTGAAAGTGTTTCCACTGACGCACCCACTAGATCTAAACGCTCGCTATCACCTGCTTTATCTTTTGCAACCGTTGGAGTAAAAAATGGCTCTAGTGTTGCCGCACCAGTGTTCGTTAACACCTGTCTTGCACCTTTGTCATCAACGACAGGCATAACTTCCGCGTTAGCGGCCGCTTTTGGCAGTACGTGATAGACTAAGTGTAGTGCTTTTTCACCGCCAGACATAAAGTTCAATGCACCATCAAGCTCCAACGTTGTAAGGTCGTGTGTTGCATCCAAGAATGCCATGTTGGCAGAAGTTAATGTCCATTCCGGCAGTTTAGTTGGATCTATAGTTGCCGTGACGTCAAACGAAATGGTTTGTCCTGCAGGTACGGTGATCGACTCTGGGAAAGCCATACTAAGTGCACCGCGCTCAGCGTCGTCAGCAAATCGCTGCTCATATGCAAGTGTATAGGTCTGCTCTTGATTCGAGAAGTTTTTAACGACGACCTTTTTGGTGATATCTGAAGTTTCAGATAATGAAATCAAGCCAAAGGATAGCGCTGCTTGCATCGTATCTTCAGCCCATGCTGCAACCGGAAGGTTTGCCGCTTTTTCGACATCCACAAGACCTGAGCCGATAAAGCTGATTGGCGCAAGCGCAGCATTTGGGTTTTGCGAGCGAGGCTCCATGGTAACATCTAAGTTAGCCGCGTTCATTAATGTTGCTTTTAGCTCAAAACCATTGCGATTGGGTAGTGCTTCTTTAAGCATACTCATGGCTCCAGCTGTAATAGGGCCAGAGAATGAAGTTCCACTTGCTGGAGTAAGTCCATCACCAAGGCCTGGATGTGCAGTCATAATGCTAACTCCTGGCGCTGTGATTTCAGGTTTTAACCTTCCGCTGATAGAAGGTCCGCGAGAGGTGAATGATGCTATCATGCCTTCTTTTAGAATGATTGTGGCACTCACATTATAGGCAACATTGTTTCCAGCCAATAACTGTTGTTTAAGTGCTTTACCTTGGCTGTAGCTCAAACCAATTGTTGGGATCTCAATACCTGGAGCACTGCCTCCAGGCTCTGTTGGACCACCACCTTCAACATTATTGGCAATCATAACTAATTTAGCGCCCTTCGCTTGGGCGTTTAGCACTTTTTGGGTGAAGTTACATGCACCGCGGTCAACGAGGACTGCTTTTCCCGTAAAGTCGACCTCATCTGCAAAAGGATCACAAGCAATAGATGTTGCATCTCCGCGGTCGTTCTTTTCAGTCTCAACAAATGCTAGCGGGGTTGTGTCGCTACTAAATTCAAACTCTTCAAAGCCCTCAGGGTTAAAACTTGCCGCACCTGCTTCAGTCGTTTCGCCCATCAAGGTTGCTAAAATGTGCTGACCTTTTATGACAGAGTGCTCCATAGCACCAACAGAAAGTGCATTATCTGTTGTACTTGGGCCACCAACAATAAATGGTGTAGGGCCATCATTACCTGCTGAGATAACAACGTTAGTACCTAGCATCACGGCTTTATCGATAAGTTCTTGAACCGCACCTGCTCGATTATCGCCGAAGTCTCCGCCTAGTGACATATTAACAACATCTACTCTGTCAGAAATATCACCGTCCCCATTGGGATCCATTGCAGATTCCAACGCTAAAAGTTGAGCCAAGCCAGGGCAAGTTTCTGCACAGACGGAGTAAACAAATAATTCAACGTTTGGTGCGACACCTGTTACTGAATGAGAGACGTGTGTACCGTGGTTAGTACCTGCATCAATTGGATCTGGATCGTTGTTGATAAAGTCATATCCACCTAATACTAAGCCTTGTGGCCAAGCCGGCGTATCGGCAGGGTTGCTTGCAGCCGCTTCATACGCTTCAACTGTGCCAGCGCCACCAAACGCTTGGTGGGTGTAATCAATACCCGTATCAAGTACCGCAACACGAACTCCTTCACCTGTCACTTCACCAGTAGAAACTAAAGGCGTTGCCTTTATGTAGTCGGCACTGTCAGCCACATTCAATTTATAATCAAATACAGGTAACACAGAATGTACTAATGGATTGTGTAGTAGTTTGTTAACTTCAGCTTCTTCGCCATTGACGATAATTGCATTAGATAGCTTAGACGTTTTAGCTACAACTTGCAGTGTTGGGCTAGTGTTAGCGATAGCAGCTTCTACGCTTTGTTGAGCTTGCTGAATACTTGATGTTGCATTTTTGAAGTTAATACCAGCAAGGCTCTGTTCTGCAATAGAAGGTGTGTGTAATTTAACTAACCACGTAACGACGTTGTGAGTCGATTTTCTCGCCTGTTTGTTTTTAAAATCAGGATATTGGCTTTGTAAAGGAGGTTTGTTTTCAAAATTATATTGATTGTACGTCGCAGCGGTAACGGTATAAGAAGATAAAGCGGTCACTACGGCGATTGCGAGTGCTGACTTATTTAGAGTTGACATCGGATTTCCCCATCATATTTGTTATGGTTTTTAATTGTTTTTGTTTACATCCTAGTTCAGGATTTGAACAAATATAGTTCCTTTCTGGGTGGTATTTCAACTTTTTGTTACTTAAAATGGGATTTATTTGATGGTTATCTTTAAAAAAAGGTTAATTTTACTCATGTTTTTAAGGACTTTCGGTGATATAGCTATTCACTCTTGCCAAGAGTAAAATTTTGATTGTTGTGGCCTACGTGTTTTTGGTTTGGATATACTTTCGTTCACGTTAGGTGTATCAAGTCAATAAAGCTCCGCTCAAATGAATAGAGTCTTGTAGTTCACCTAAAGGCTTGTGAGGACTTTCTCAGGTGAAGAAAAACGAGACGGTAAGAAGGATTTACTTTTAAAAGTTATAAAGACTGGGTTAAATGTGAGTCAGTTCTAACTCAGGTCCTAGTAATAATGCATTGAGTAAAACAATTACGCTCAATAGCGCCTCGTGATTTGAGAATCAAATTAATTGACCCTAAAGCAGGGAAAAACAAACATTAAATGTAAGGAACTATATGCTCAGACTCACACCAAGCGAAGGCGTACACCTTAGCAGGTTTGTTACTATGGAAAGTGCAGCAGATAATAGCCAATTTATAATAAGCAGCCCGCTTTCGACACACCAATCTCAGTTCGCTGATACCAATTTACGCTACTTAACGATCTACTTAGGTAGTGAAATAGCTGGCTTTATTATTTTAGCCGTTGAACCAGAACTGAAAAGTGTTGAATTTCGCCGGATTGTGGTTGCTAAAAAGGGATTGGGAATAGGGCAAGAAGCGATAAAACAGATGGAAAAATATGTGTTAAAGGAGTTGCGTATAACGCGCATTTGGCTAGATGTTTTTGCAGATAATACGCGAGCGCAGCACATATACCAAAAGCTTGGATATCAGCAGTTCGATATGATGCCATACGACAATAAAATCCTGTTACTATTCGAAAAGCACTTACATTAATGTCTAAATCAAGTAATGAAAATTATCAAAAATGGTTAGCTGTATAGGGGCGGTTAGTGGAGTTTTCACTCGAGGATTGGCTGTTTATGGCTCCGTATATAAAAATCGGTCATATCACAGCCGATACGATGCTATTCGAACAGGGTGAGAAAATCTCGAGTGTTTATTTCTTATTAGATGGATATGGACGTTATTTCTACCTAGATGAAAAAGGCAATGAACGGAACAAATCTCTGCTACAGAAGGGCGGGGCATTCTCTTGTTTATCTTGTTATCTAGAAGAGCAGCCGAGTCCATTTTCAACGCAAGCGCTAACGGACAGTGTGATTGCCGAAATTCGCTATGCTGACTTAATCACTGTATCTGAGCAAAACCTCAACTGGGGGCGGTTTGTGCGCAAGATTTATGAGCAGTTAGTGCTTAAAAAAGAGAAACGCGAAGCGGCGTTACTCCAGTTAAGTGCAAAGGAAAGGTATTTACGCTTTATCACAGAAAATCAACCATTAAGCCGCTCGGTTGCATTGCGCCATATCGCGATGTATCTCGGGATCACGGATGTATCACTGTCGAGAATCAGAAAAGAGCTTGGCTTAACATAGGTTAAGGCACAGCAACAAAATTCGCATTACCTTATCTTTAATTTTTGTCCTACAGATAAGGAATAACATCATGAAAAAGTTACTGCCTCCTATTTTACTGTTTTTATTTGTCATATTGATGCCTGTGGTGTGTTGGTTGACTGCGGCACCACATTTTATTTATTACCCTTTCAATCTGTTAGGGTTAGTACCGATTGCTTTGGGGTTTGCACTGGCCAAGTCGGGTAGCAAGTTATTCGCAAAGGAAGAAACCAATATTATGACTTTCAATAAGCCTGATAAATTAGTGGAGGCTGGGGTATTTCAATATACCCGCAACCCCATGTACCTAGGCTTTGTCATTGCATTACTAGGCTATGCTGTATTAATCGGTGGTGCATTCGTGTCATTTTTGTTTGTGATTGCTTTTTTACTTATTGCCGACAGATGGTACATTCAATTTGAAGAAAAGATGATGGAACAAACTTTTGGAGATGCCTATTTACGCTATCAAAGGAGAGTGCGTCGTTGGCTTTAAATTCCAAGCATAAATGAGGATAAAGTGGTGCAAGATATTGATTATTCAAAATCCCTACAAACAATCGTTGGTAAGGTGGTTAGAGTGTACCAATCTGGAGATATGCTTACCCAAGATCATCAACCTCAGCGACTCAATATTGAGTTAAACGACGCGCAACAGGTAGTGCGTATGTGGTGGGGATAGCCCCGCCCAGTTTGTATATTGATTGATGAAGATGGTGTATTTCGTCCAATAAAATGACTATAGGTATTAAGATGCATATTGGCCTAGTTAAGGTATTTTTTGTTTTAGCCACGTTCACGAGCTTAGCTGTCTATGCCGTTAGCTACGACGAAATAACAGATATTGATGCGCTGGCGGCGCATTTTGATGAGCCGACTTTTGAACAACACTTTTCAGAGGAAGGTATGGAATTTATTTGGTTTTACTTTAAGGGTATTGACCACTCTTTTTTGATTAATACTGAGACTGGAGAGGTCTGCCATCATTTTAAAGGCAAAAAGAGAGAGTCTTGTTTTCCGGCAAGCTATTTTGAGTAAATCTGTATGAAGGAGCAGCGATGTCACACTCTAGTTGTAATTTAGTCCAGTCCCCTTGCATCAGAAAGTGTTGTTTGGATGATAAAGATGTGTGCTTAGGCTGCTTTAGAACGTTGGACGAAATCACCGGCTGGACAAGTTACAGCGAAGATGAAAAGCTCAAAGTCTTAGCGCATTGCACGAGGCGCAAACAGCAACATACTCAAAAATATAAAGGAAATTAAATGAAATTGGTAATTGGGACCGAATCAACTTGGTCATTAAGAGCGCTGTTATGTGCGTCTATCCTAGATATTAAGTTAGACATTGAACTTATCGATTTGACCTCTTGTGATGACAAAGCAAAGTTGGCCAATGTATCGCCGACTAAACAAGTACCAGTTTTGCTCGTGGAAGGTCATGTCATTGCTGACTCACTCGCGATTGCGGAGTTCTTCAACGACCTTAGTGAAGGCGGTTTGCTACCGCAAGACCCTTATGAGCGTGCACAGGCACGTAGTCTTGTCGCTGAGATGCACGCCGGCTTCACAGCGCTACGCTGTGAATTACCTTTTTCTTTCACGCCAAATACATCAATAAATTTGTCGGATGCGGCAAAGTGCGAGCTAAAAAGGGTAGAGACTCTTTTTGCTGCGGCTCACTGCCCATTTATGTTTGCAAAGCCAACTATGGTCGATGCATTTTATGCTGTGCTTGCTTATCGTTTATTTAGCTACGGTATTCAATTGGCACAGCCCGCAACGGAATATCAGAATGAATTGGTTGCATGGTTTGAAGCTCATAGCGTATTGCACTTAGTGCATCCGTAGTTTTATAGTGTATGCGAAGTACCGTATGATTCTTGAATTTAAAGAACTAAGCAAAAGTCGAAGTGCCAAGTTACGCAAAGTAATACTGCTTAATAGTGTGTTATTACCAGCCACTGCACTTGGTTTTGTCTACCTGCCAGACTTACTCCAAGCAAACATTAATGGTGCTGGAAAACTGATGGCTGCCGTGGGGATGGGGCCAGTTATTGCATTGGTTTATAGCATTATTATTGGTGTGGCGGAGCAACAGTTTGTCCGGTTTGATAACCAAGGTATTACCTTTGGCGGTCCTGTCACTGGTGAAACCTTTTGCAACTGGCTCGGCGTGCGTGAGCTGACATTGAGCGACGACCAAACAGCGTTGCACGTACAGAGTTCAGGCTTGAATACTACGGTGATGTTTCCATTAAAAAAATATGGAATTTCGCTCTACGATTATCAGCAAATACAAATGTTTCGCTTTCGACACAGTTATTAAGTTGTAAGTGTCTCGATTTCGACACATGTTTTATCGAGTACGAACTTAAATTTATTGTATTGTATTGATTTTAATATAAAAAATATTTGGCCTGAAATTTGATTCATCATCTGTATTCTCAAAGTGGAGTACAGAGTATGGATATAAAACTGGCGAAAACAAAGCGCATGCCGCTTAAGAAGCTCGCATTGCTTGTTATTGTGCTACTTGTGGTCGGTTTGGTGTTTTTTGCCAAAGCATATACCCAAAGTGCATCAAACGTGGTTTTCCAAGAAGAGTTAATCGTTGCTAAAGTCCAACAGGGCGAGTTTGAACTCAGTGTTAAGGGACTTGGCAGTCTTGCATTGGAAAAACGCCATTTGGTTACCAGTAGTAGTGGCGGAAAAGTAGTTGAAGTGTTGGTTAAACCGGGTGAAATGGTCACTCAAGGTACGCTACTTGCCCGGCTTGAAAACCCATCACTGCGCGAAGCGCTCATTCAAAAACATAGCCAACTTACCAAAATTTCAGCACAACATGAGGCTGAACTTGCAGAATTAAAGGCCAAAGTGCAAGAGGCCCACACCGCACATCATGATGCTTTGCTGGCTTATAAAGCCGACAAAATTCAGTGGCAGGCGCAAAAAACCTTAATAGAAAAGGGCAATAGCACTATCTCTATGCTTGATCATCAACGCAGCGAGTTTGCAATGCAGCGTAGTCAAAAGCAAGTGGAGTTACAGCAAGCTAGGGTTGCCACTCAGCAAGAAGTGCAACAAGCAAAAGCCAAAGCACAGCTGGCTGAGCAAGCAAGTCTACGTTCCGAAATAAAGCTACTTGAAGAGAATATTGCAGCACTTGATGTGCGCTCGCCAATTACTGGACAAATTCAGGATGTGCTGATTGAAGTGGGCATGCAATTGTCTAATACCAGCTCGGTTGCAGAGGTGGCAGATCCGCGTTTGCTGGTTGCTAAGATAAACATCGCAGAACTAGATGCGCCGCATGTACAAGTTGGGCAGTCGGCTACAATCGATACTTACACTTCGCGTTTTAACGCCATCGTAAAACGCGTTTCCCCAAAAGTCACCAATAGCCAAGTTGAGGTAGAGCTGAGCATTGAAGGCACTTTGCCAAGAGAAGCCAGAGATAAACTCAACATTGAAGGGGTTATTGTAACGAGCCATAAGGCCGAGGCGATATTCGTCGCAATGCCAGCCAATGCTGTTGCAAATAATCAAGCGAGCGTGTTTGTTGTTGATGAGCATCTCGCCACGAAAAAAACGGTTAAATTTGGTCAGCGTTCGGTAAACTACATCGAAGTGCTTGAAGGGCTTAATAAAAATCAAATTATCATTATTTCCGATATGGAAAAGTATACTCAAGATAGCCAAGTGCTAGTGCGTTAACAGGACATCATTATGAACTCAGTCATTCAACTTAATAATATCGAAAAGCGGTTTCAGACGGACGAAATTGCAACTCAAGCGCTAGACGGCATTAATCTCGTAGTAGAGCCTGGCGAGTTTGTGGCTATCACGGGACCGTCAGGGTGCGGCAAGTCAACGTTACTGTCAATTTTGGGTTTGATTGATGAGCCAAGCAACGGCGAGTACTTTATTAGTGGTAATCAAGCATTTAATTTAAGCTCGGACGAGCGTGCTCATATTCGCGCTAATCATATCGGTTTTATTTTTCAGGCCTTTAATCTTATCAGTGATTTAAACGTGCTCGAAAATGTCATGTTACCGCTGACTTATATCGGCGGCATTAGCCAAAAAGAAATGGAGCAAAAAGCCAAAGACGCGCTGGCGATGGTGGGATTAGAAAACCGCATCAATCATTTTCCTTCTCAGCTTTCAGGCGGTCAGCAGCAGCGCGCTGCAGTTGCAAGAGCCTTGATTAACTCCCCAGATCTCATCCTTGCCGATGAGCCGACCGGTAACTTGGACTCAAATAATGCCCAGCAAGTGCTAGGGTTGTTAAGCGAGCTTCATGCTGCTGGAAAAACGATTTGTATGGTAACGCATGATATCGAATCTACGACTTATGCTAGCCGTGTTATCTCTATGCTAGATGGCACAATTTTAAGAGACAAAAAGCAGCTTGAGCGCGCAAGCAAAGTCGTTGGAGCTTAGTATGGGATTACTTTTAGACTTTCGTTACGCACTGAGAAACATCGCCAAATCAATGCGGTTTACATTATTGATGATGTTTATCATGGTTGGCAGTTTGACCATATCTTTGATTGGTTTTAACTATATTTATACGGTGGCATTTTCACATAGCCAAGTGGGTAGTGGCAGCCCAGAAATCAGGATCTTTAAGGTTCGTAACCCTATCAGCATGCAAAATCGCTTTGAATACAGCATGCTGCCACAACTACGAGAACTTGATGAAGTTAAACAACTTGAGGAGTGGCTTTATATTGCGCCAGCGAGTGTTTGGGTAAGTGACGCTGAGCGAGGCAATCATTATCGAGGCTCCTATGTTGATGAACGCTTTTTTCAGTTTCTGGACATTAAACCTGCACTTGGGCGATTTTATACTGCTGAGGATTTTGTGGGAGCTGCCCAAAATGTGGTCGTGATTTCAGACTATCTCTGGTTGCATCTATTTCAAGGTAGCAAAGACGTCATAGGGCGCACGATGGTCGTTGACCAAAAGCCTTATGAGATAATTGGTGTGATGCCCAAACACAATAACTTCCCGATATTTTCTAAACTTTGGCTGCCTCTTAAAGGCAATAACACAGCACCTGCTGATGCCATCGATATTATTTATAAGATGCCAAATGAGATAGTAGAGGCAAGGCTTGAGCAGCGTTTAAGCTTATTCTTCACTGATTATGCAAAGCAACGCGTTAGTCAGTCAGCACTCGAGGTAGATAAAGCCGTTCGTGTTGAATCTATGACCTTGGTGGAATACAACACCGACGGTGAAGCGGTATTTATATTTACCCTGTTTATGGCTGGTATCGTACTTATTTTGCTTATTTCCTCAATCAACATTGGTAACTTACTTTTTGCCAAAATCATCGAGAGACAAAAAGAGTCGGCTATTCGGGCCGCGATTGGCGCGAAAAAATTAAGGGTGGTTCAGCAGCATGCTTGCGAGGGCTTGATCTACTGCGTTAGCAGTTGGGTGGTGGCGCTATTGCTAACGGATCTTGGTTTGCGAGCGCTGAACTTTTTTATGAATATGATGTTTGGTGGCAAAATGCCGTACTGGTGGTATTGGCAGCTAAATACAGTCACCATCTTGGTGTCACTACTGCTGATAAGCTTGGTATTTGCTATTGCAGTGCTGTTACCTGCGGTGAAAACCGCTAACTTTAACATCAATGATGTACTGCGAGACGGCACGCGTGGTGCAACCGGAAAACAGGCGGGATTGATGTCAAAACGCCTACTGTCTTTGCAGGTGACCTTAGTGAGCTTTATGCTGATGGCGTCGAGCACCATAGGCTATGTGATGTATTCTATGGCGGGAAATATTGACGGCGAGACCCTCAAAGGGGTGTACTCAACTGAGCTGCAATTTCAAACTGAAAGCGAGTTTTCGAGTGATAAAGCGGTCGAAATGGCAAGCGCATTGGTCGTGGGAATGACATTGGATCCTGCCTTTAAAGAAGGGCGCGTGTATCAACGAGAGATGGAGCTTGATGTGCTAACAAGTGAGGGCGAAGTTTATACCGATAAAATCATAAATATTGAAGCGGTATCTCATCTTTTTAAGCGCGAATTGCAAAGTGGTAGGAACTTCACGGCACAAGACAACACAGAAGCAGCGCCCGTAGTGATCATTAGCCAGTCTCTCGCACACGCGCTGTTTGGCAGTGAGGAAGTATTGGGGCGCTCACTGATGTTACGTGATGCAAAATGGCCAAGCGCTAAAATAGTTGGTATTGCAGTGGATGAGATGAGCGTTGTTGCTAGCGATCGTCGTCATGAAGTCTATTTTAGTTTTCGTCAATATGCGCCAAAGGAAAATGCAATGGCGGTTAAGTTCATTACTGAGTTGCCGCCAAGCCAAAGTTACGAAGCCTTCTATCGCGTGTTAGGTAGGCTCTCAAGCAAGCTCGAAACCAGCTATATTTTTGATCACTACGACAACCATCGCTCTATGATGGGGGCGTTCACCAGTATCATTTATGTGTTTTTGATTGTGGGTGGATTTGCCTTGACGCTTTCTTTAATTGGTATTTATGCCATGGGCCTGAGTAATATCAACAAATCTAGCTATGAAATAGGCATTCGCCGTGCGCTTGGCTCCAAAGATCGTCAGATCATGTTGTTATTTATCAAGAAAAATCTAACCCATACCGTTACAGGACTGACTATTTCTGCATTAATTTTCTATATCTTATGTTATCTTGCTGTAGACTTTTTCCGCGGTATTGTGCCGTTTAGTGTTATGTTTGGTGCAGGTAGTATCACTCTATTACTGGTATTTGCTGCGGTATGCCTTGCGCTTTATATCCCGGTGAAACGCAGCATAAAAGTCCAACCTGCGGTTAGCTTAAGAATGGAATAATAATTTGAAAAAGGTGCTAATAGTAGACGACTCGCTTGATATTCAAGCGAGTCTGAAGTTTTTACTTGAGGATGAAGGCTACGCTTGTCACGGTGTGGTGACACCAGAGGCAGCATTTGATTATGTCAGTACACAGGAAGTGGACTTGGTGCTATTGGATATGAACTTTACCCAAGACACTACCAGTGGCAAAGAAGGGCTGATGGCGATTGCTAAGCTCATTCAAATCGATCCGCTCCTACCCATTGTGGTAATGACAGGCTGGGCGACGCTAGACCTTGCCGTAGCTGCCCTAAAGCAAGGAGCGGCCGATTTCATTGCAAAGCCATGGGATGATGAGCGTCTTGCTCATAGCATCAAAGTACAAATCGAGAAGCGAGCTGACAGACAACATTTAGCGCGGCTATCTGCTGAAAACGAACACCTTAAAAAGCCCCATCAAACGGTAGATTTTGTTACGCAAAGTGAGAAAAAGCAGCGTGTGCTGACACAGCTCACCCAGCTGGCACAAAGCGATATGAACATCTTGCTGACCGGTGAAAATGGCACAGGAAAGAGCTATTACGCTCAGTATGTACACGAGCACTCTAGCCGTGCTCGTGGCAGTTTTATCTCAATTAACATGGGGGCGGTGAGTGACGAGCTATTTAACTCTGAGTTATTTGGCCATAAAAAGGGGGCATTTACTGATGCGAAAGCAGATCGAGTGGGTGCATTTACACTCGCCAGTGATGGCTCGTTGTTTTTAGATGAAATTGCCAATTTATCTTTGCAGTCTCAAGCAAAATTGCTTCAAGTGTTAGAAGAGCGAAAGTACGTGGCGGTTGGCAGTCACAAAGTCTTGGACAATACTGCGAGGATTATTTCTGCTACTAACTGCCAACTCAATGAAGCGATTGCCAATAATCAGTTTCGCCAAGACTTATATTATCGATTAAATACGGTAGAAGTAGAAATACCGCCTTTAAGAGCGTGTGCAGAGGATATCTTGCCATTAGCTGAGCGCTTTTTAATGCGCTTTAGTCAAGATTACAAAAAGCCAACACCGAGCATTATGCCTTGTGCTGTTAAGGCACTGAGTGTATACGATTTTCCAGGTAATGTGAGAGAGCTTAAGCATATGATGGAGCGCGCGGTGTTTACTTGTTCAAATGCTCAGATATTTGCCAGTGATTTGGCGCTCAACACTACACCGTACTCAGCGTTGCAATCGATGAATACTGTTACTGCGAGCGCATCAGAAAATCATGATTTAACGCTGGATGAAATTATTGAGCAAGCACTCTTTAAAAGACTGGAATTTCACGGTGGTAACGTATCAAAAGCGGCGAAGAGCTTGGGACTATCGCGCAGTGCGTGGTATCGCAAAATGGACAAATATGAGTAGGAGATAAGCAAACTTGTTTTATCGATTTGGACACTGGCTGTTAAGTGCATTACTACTTGTAATTACTAATGTTTTACTCCTTGTGCACGACTATCCAGCAACACTTATTATGTTGATAGACTTAGTATTTGCACTATGTTTTGCTTTGCTCGCTTATAAATATGGTTCGACTAGACAAAACACCATTAATCTCATTGATACCTTGTTGATATCACTTCGCCAAGGCGATTATGCCCTAAGAGCGGTACACGGCAAAGACGCACAATTACGTTCAACGGTGGAGCACTTAAATGCGCTTGCGCAAACCATGCAAGCCGATCAGCGAGCGCTGGCCGAGCAAAGTGACCTGTTAAAACAAATCATTGAAAAGCTTGATTGTGCACTTATCGTGTTTGACAGCCAAAGCGTTGCATTTGCCAACAGTTACGCTGAGCGCACCTTTTTTGACTGTTACAAAGACGATGCTTGGTGCTGGTTTCAGTCATTACAAGCTCAGCAAAAACAAGGAAAGGTTTCGGTGATGCTAGAGGGGACTGAGCACGCTTTTTTACTTGAACACGACAGCTGCTACATTGCCAATAAACCTCACACTTTACTGGTTTTAAAACAGCTCGATAGCATTTTATATCAACAAGAAAAAGACGCCTTACAGCGTTTTGTTCGTATTTTAAGTCACGAGATCAATAACACTTTAGCGCCGATAGGCACAGTAGCGCGCAGCCTTACCAAGCGTCTAAACGGTGAGTTAGATATAGAAAGGTTTAACAGTGGACTGTCACTCATCAACGAGCGCGCCAATTACCTTAAATCTTTTATGGGCAACTATGCCTCCCTTGCCAAACTGCCTCCTGCGCACAAGCAAATTGTCGCGCTCAATGAGTTTTGCGCTCAGCTACAAAGTATCTACCCGCAACTAAAGGTAGAAAGCACAGCCGACCTGCTCGGTTTTTTTGATACGAGCCAAATCAAACAGGTGCTTTGCCACCTCATTAATAATGCTCAAGAAGCGTGCACGCCTTCGCCAGAAGTTACACTCAACATCACCGCAGATGCTGACAAATTAGTGTTTTTGGTCACAGACACAGGCCCCGGTTTCTCTAACCTAAACGAAGCTGCTGAAGCATTTTACACCACCAAAGCTGATGGCAACGGCATCGGCCTGATGCTCTCTCGTATCATTATTGAAAACCACGGTGGACAACTCAAACTAGGCAATAACCCAGACAGTGGTGCAAAAGTCAGTTTTAGCGTAGAGCGGGGTGGGAGTTGAGTACTGAAAGCAGCAAAAATAACAAAGAGACCCCGAGCAAAAGTAACGAAGACACCCAATGTAATGTATTCATAATAATTAGTGAAAGAGCGCAACTATGAAGCGGGTTACAGGGTGAAAAATTAATTAAAAAACAACATTAATAAGGATTGTTTATGATATCACGATGCATTTTATTGGCACTGGCACTTGCTAGTACAATTGTGTTTGCAACTCCACATAATGGCTTGCTTGACCCAACTAAGGGAACTTGGCAAAACAAAGATGAAGATGGTGATGGTGTGTTAGATGAGCAAGATGAGTTTCCATTCGATGGTCAACGCGCTCGTTATCCCGAAATCGTCGAGATTGAACCTAATGATAACCCTAGCAATGCGGTAAAAGTTGCGCATCAACTTCCGTTTAAAGTAAAGGGGGTGATTTCAAACGCGGGTGATAATGGTGATTTGTACCAGTTTAGCGCAAAAAAGGGCGACTATATCTCAGCTCGCATTATCTATAGCTCAGATAATTTTAAGCCCAAAGTGTATTTTTCTGAACAAGGTGGTTTGGTGATCAACTCATCGCAGATCCATACCCATAGCGCACTCAAAATGGCGCATATCCTGACTAAAATACCCCATGATGGAAAATTCAATTTGAGCGTCATTGATGACTTGTCGGGTGGCGCGCCGGACTATTCCTATGAAATTTACGTATTTAAAGATAATGACACCGATGGTATTGATGATCATGCCGAATATGCAATTGGTGTGGAACCAACTCGTATTGATACCGATAGGGACTCTGTTCATGACTTCTATGAGTATTATGTAAAGCAAGGTACTACACTCGATGAGGACAACAACGGGGTAATTAATTTATTGGACTTAGACAGTGATGGCGACGGCATTAGTGATAAGCACGAAGGCTCAGGAAATGCAGATCAAGATGATAAATTAAACTTTTTGGATCTTGATTCTGATAATGACGGTATAGCGGATGCCGACGAAAAACTCAATACGAAAGGATGGCCTGAAGACTCTGACAAAGACGGGGTTGAGGATTTTATTGATCTGGATAATGATGGCGACAAAGTTTTAGATATTTATGACGCCGAGCCATATGAGCGAGTGCGAGGCTTTAAATTAAGTGATTCACCGAGTGTACAAATATCCTCTCAAGCTGGCTATTACAATGGCTATTCATTGCCTCGAATTTATCGTATCGGCGATAGTGTTGTGTTTTCTGGAGATGACTTTGCCGGGCTGGAGAACCCAAAAGTAGTTATCTATAACGGTGAAGAAATTTATAATATCACGCCAACATCGCACACTAATTCAGCGCTAATCTTTGAACTCAATCTACCATTTCGTAAATATAAGGCATTTATTTACACTCGAAATAAGCGTTCTAATGAAGTGCGATTAAGCCCATACAAAGCGGGCTCACCGTTAATATTTGGATATGCCTCAATCAAAGTTCAAGAAGGCGAGCAATATGAGCTTAAGGGAGTGGGGTTTGATGATAAAACCCGTATCGTAATGGGAAATAAAACACTTGTTCCTTCAACTCATACACCATCTAGCCTTACATTTACGATACCAACCGGTATAACAAAAGGCATATTACAATTAACGAATAATGTTGGAACGAGCAATAAGGTTCGGTATCGGGTGCAAGCGCGCTAAAAAATAACAATAGTAGACTAAAGAAGATTCAGACACCTACCTCAAAGATAGAGAAAAAACGGTTAAAGTTTGTCGTGGGTGTCAGCCATTATCTGCTCTAATAAAGGAAAAAAGATGAAATCTAGGAATGGCATTATAACGTGGGGCTTTGTTATTTTGTCCCCGTTGGCACATGCTGACATCAGTTATGTTGATAAAACTCATGTATTGAATACGCTTACAAATAACATTGAGCAACAATATGTTGAAGTAAAAAAGATAGATAAAATTTCAGACACTCTTACAGAGCTTAAAGCAAGTCCTGCATTTACTAATAGTCAGTCACAAGAACAATTTGCCTCGCTACTAACCGCAGAATTGCAAAAGTTTGACAAGCACTTTACTGTGCAATGGCGAAACCCAAATGAAAGCCAGAATAATAAAACAAAGCGTGAATCTTGGTTTACCAAATTAAGTCGGAAAAATTCAGGCTTTAATCGTGTTGAAGTACTCGATGGAAATATAGGTTATGTTGACTTTTGGGGGTTTGATGAATTATCGAAAAACTCAAGAAACATAGCAGAAAGTGTAATGGGATTTGTATCTAATGTAGATGCTCTTATATTTGACCTTCGTAATAACGGGGGCGGCAGTGCTGAAATGGTGCAGTTTATTAGTAGTTATTTTTTAAAGCCAAATACCCATTTAAACAGCATTTATTGGCGAGCGACTGACTCTACTCGTGAATTCCGTACTTTTGATAATGTTAGCGATTCAATTCATCTGGACACTCCCATATACATACTCACGAGCAATGATACGTTCTCTGCGGCAGAAGAGTTTGCTTATAACTTAAAGCACCTTGAACGGGCAACTTTAGTGGGGGAAACAACGAAAGGTGGAGCAAATCCTTGGCAGTTTTATGAGCTAGGAAGTGGTTTTAGAGCTGGTATTCCAATAGCGAAGGCTATTAATCCGAAAACGAAAACAAATTGGGAATCGATTGGCGTTAAACCTCATATTGAAACATCGCAGACTAACGCCTTAGATGTGGCGTATAAAATAGCGCTTAATGAAGTTAAAAAGTCAGTAAGTGATGGGCATCAAATCAAGGAAATTAACGACAAGCTTGAGGAGTTATCGAATAGCACACTATTCAAAGAGACGCCACAAAGCACCATGTAATAATAGCGACCGTTATAATCATTACGAATAGAGGGAAGATTAAAGGAAGATTAAGACACCCACCTCAAAGATACAGCCAAAAACGGTTGAAGTTCGTCGTGGGTGTCAGCCTTTATCCTTAATTATCTCTGCCATTATCTGCTAATTTGTTATTTTACTATCCAAGGCACTATGACATGGTCATAACCAATGCTTAAAGACACGTAGACTAATAGCGCAGCCATTACTAAGTTAAAAGCTTTAAAATACTTGGGATCGGAGATCTGTTTACCCATCATTGAACCCACTATCGAATAGCTAGTGGGGGCTCCGAATGCAAGTACAGCAAGGAGCATTGACCATATGACAACGGCAATGCCGGTAATGCCAACGCTTGGAAACTGAATGGTAGAAACCGGCAACGTTGCGATTAGCGCTTTGGGGTTGAGTAGCTGCATGAAAAGTCCGTCTCGAAAGCTCAACGATTTGGCCGCACTTCGCTTATCACAGAGCTCAACGTTAGCATGTGCCACTTTCCAAGCAATATATAGAATATAAAGGCACCCAGCCAAGCTGATAAAAGGCAGTAGCTGTGGATTAATAAACTTGAGCCCGACAATCCCTAAGATAACGAACAAGATGAACATTGCCATTCCAACACCGGCGAAAAAACCGAGATGAACACGCGTCTGTTTGTTTAGACCACTATGTAGACCAAGCAAGTTGATAGGCCCAGGGGTATACATTACCCCGATAGCATAGGCGAAAATTTCTGACATGATTTACTACTCCGATATAAGCAGTCGACGAGCTAAGCTAACGGCCCAACTGCAACTGAAATTGTTTTGGTGTCATGCCAAATACGCGTTTAAAGTTACGATTTAAGTGACTGGCATCAGCAAAGCCGGACTCTACCGCTGCGGTGGTGGCGCTACGGCCTACAAGTAGCTGTTTGCGAGCATAGTTGATACGACAATTCAAAACATACTGGTGTGGAGTTATGCAAAAGTGTTCTCGAAAAGCTCGAATAAAGTGATATTTAGACATATTGGCGACATCAGCGATGTCATCAACCGAAATATCGTTGGCAAGATTAGCCAAGATATAGTCTTTAGCTCTTAGTACTAAAATTTCAGCCCTTGTTTTACGAAGTGGTAACTCTAAACAGCCATGCAAACGAACCAATGATTGAGCCAACTGAAACAAGGCGGCTTCGTGCTCAATTTTGGAGTAGGATCGTCCCAAAAGTTGCTGAGATATGGTAAGAACTTGATAGCGCAACAGTGGGTCATTGAACAAGGTGTCGTTAAGTCTTAGTACTGTTTCTTGTTTATAACCAAGAGAGCGAAACAGTGGTTGCAATTCTCTTGGGTGCACGTAAAGCATCACATATTCTAAGCTGTGTTCGCCCCCAGAATGACCGTCATGGATATCTTCGGGATTGAAAAGCATTACGCAGCCAGGCTGACTTTTATAAAAAGCACTGCGACAGAAAAAGTCTTGTCTGCCTTTTAGAGTGAGCCCGATCGAGTACTCTTCATGAGCATGTTTGGTGTAGGTGAAATCACTCATGGTTGCGCTCAGCATGGACACATCATCCTGCTGAGCGCTATGGGTATATATAAAGTGATTATTTTTACTCACACTCCCTCCTTCTGTTTGAGCACTTTTGCAAAACTACCAAGTCAATATATTCAAACTATCAATAAAAAACTTGAACGAAATTGCTGATGTATTCACTTCGGAGTTTGCTTAATACTCTTCACAAGGAAACTTAGTTAACCCGAGCTTTGGTCATTAAACCTATCAAATAAATCACAATAGATGCAAAGCCAAAGAGCAGAGGTGATTCAACTGCTTACCTATTACGGGAAAATATTTGATACCATAGCTGCCAACGAAGGTTAGCATGCCGTTAGCCGAATATATATTGAAGGTCGGAAATTTACCCCTAATGAAACATTTTAAAATATTTGCCGTAATAATCTCAGTGCTCATTTTCAGTGGCTGCGCCGCCCACATTCAAGAGACAAGTAAAACAGCGAATAGAGCTGTAGTGAACACGCCACAAAGTGTATTTTTGGATATTACTCCATCGCACTCAGTTTCTAAAAGTAAGTCACTTTCTAACAGCATTAATGAGCTAAAAGCGCTAATAGCCAAAGACTTTAATGGCAGTATTGTTGAGTCTGGAAGTGCAGCTCAAGCACCTTTATCAGTCGAGATCACCATCGAGCACTTTCGTTATGTGTCTGGGTTTGGCCGCTTTATGGTAGGTGTAATGGCGGGTGATGCCGAGCTGAAGCTCAATGTAAAGCTAATAAACACTGACACTAACGAGGTCGTTGGTGAGTCGATACTAGATACTCGATCTGAGTTTATCGAAGGCATTTTTGGTGCAACTACTTCTAGGCAGCTTGAAGCAGTATCTAAGAAAGTGGTGAGTATGATTGGCACGGTGGAGCGCGAAGGTAAAACTGATAATACCGCTAACTCTTAGTCGATATTGAAGTTCCAAATACTCAAAGAAACCTAGTTTTTGACGATGGGGCTCCTGTATACCTTTTTGAGCCCCACTGATGCGCATTACAAACAAAGGGACGTGAAGCTAATATGAAAACGAAGTTTGTTGATATTACACTTGTTCTAAAAGCCTTGATGTTAACTGTCGCGATCGGCATATTTTTTAACGCGAAAGCGTGGGGTGATAACAGCCCACAGCTGTTGCGTGATAGCGCAGTTAGCGATGTACAAGCGCCCTTGGAAAATCCAGATTTAAAAGGACTACGGACTTATGTTGATGACTGGGTCAAAAAAGCAAGGGTGCAATATAATCTGCCAGGAGCTGCGGTTACCATCGTCAAAGACGGTGAAATTGTATTACTCAAAGGCTATGGATTTGCTGATGTATACAGCCAAGCTATGGTTAAACCGAATAAAACACTATTTCGCATCGGTTCTATCACCAAAACAATGACTGCACTTGCAGTGATGCAGCTGGTGGAGCAAGGTAAGCTATCTATAGATACTGATATAAATGAATATCTGAGCGAATTTAAAATACCTGACACCTTTGAAGCGCCTATTACAATCCGTGCCCTATTAAGTCATCGGGCGGGTTTTGAAGAAGCGGATGCCGGTAACTTGTTCGTTGAAAATGCCTCAGAAATGCTCAGTACAGAGCGATATCTCGTAACACATATGCCCAAGAGAATTTGGCCACCGGGTGTTAATGTATCCTATTCTAACTATGGTTTTGCTTTGCTTGGTTATCTGGTCGAGTTGCAGTCGGGTATGGATTTAGCGACTTATATGGAGCAACATATTTTTTCTGTACTGGGTATGCAAAACACGACATTACGAGAGCCAGTAAAAACCAGTGCTGCCTTAACAGCGATGAAGCCTGAGCTACAGCAACAGCTTGCAACGGGGTATTTTAGGGATAGACAAGGCAATAATATCGCCAAACCTTTTGAATTTATTGGGCATGTAGGTGGTGCGGGGGCCATTTCTGCAACTGCACATGATATGGCGCTTTATATGTCAGCTCTGATGGGTGATAACAACCTGTTCGTGCAGCCAACTACCCAAAAAACAATGATACATCGACTTTACGACGATAGACCGCTGGCGACAGGGATTGCTCATGGCATGTTTAATGGCAAGCTTAAGGGTTATGAGCAGCGTCATCACTCTGGTGCCACACATACGTTTGCCGCCAACATGATGCTCTTTCCTGAAGTTCAATTAGGTATTTTTGTTTCAACTAACGTTATGGGAAGCGGGGCACACTTTGTTGAGGCTTTACCGACTGCGATATTTAATAAATTTTATCGAAACAAGCCGATAAATCTTGTAAAGCCGTCACAGCTCAGCACATCTTCCCAAGCAAACATCTACACGCAGGTTTTAAAACAGCAAGTTAGCCAAGCAAACCTTGAAGATTATACGGGAACATTTCTGAGTACTCGTCGTTCGTATACTCAACTGGAAAAACTAGCCGCATTAGATGCGGCGGCTGAGATAGCCATTGATGACCAAAATAGGTTAGTTATGATGATGGTTGCAGGGAATAAAATAAAACTGAAGCACCTTGAAGCGGACGTC
Organism: Pseudoalteromonas sp. CO348; assembly: GCF_004208845.1. Taxonomy (NCBI): domain Bacteria; kingdom Pseudomonadati; phylum Pseudomonadota; class Gammaproteobacteria; order Alteromonadales; family Pseudoalteromonadaceae; genus Pseudoalteromonas; species Pseudoalteromonas sp. CO348. The sequence goes on from NZ_SGPI01000040.1 coordinate 201,990, forward strand.
TTTCAAGCCGGAGCTCGAGACGCGCCTATTTTTTACTTTTATCGCGATGGGACAGGGACGGTAAATCGTTTTTCGGCGAGTATGTGGTCTGGCGATTATGAACGAGTAAGCTTCTTACAAAGCCCACTTTTCTTCAACTTGGCGTTGGCGATACCTTCGTTGTTATCGCTATCCACTTTGCTGTTCAGTTTTGTTCGAGCTCGTAAAAGCAAAAGGCTTGGCGTAGTTGAAAAGCTGGCATTTTTTAGTTCAAGTATGATACTTGCAGCAGTGCTGGGCTTTGTTTTAATGAATGCCGGTATTGTGTCCGATGAATATCAATTTCACGCAAGCTTTCCCACCATAGAGGTAAAGCTGCTACTGTCTTTGGTGATAGCAATCGTTCTCACGACCTTTTTGAAAGTGCTAAGTCTTCCTATCATGTTGCGCATGAGTGATTTGCATTGGTTTTATAAAATACACTATTTGACTTTTACACTGAGTTGCTTGAGTTTTATTTATGCATTTTGGATTTGGAATGCGGTTGGATTTAACTATTTTGGCTAGATTTCAGCTTTTGTGTTTATGTTCTTCTCGAACGAATGCCAAATTAGGAGACAATGCATTACCAATTATCTGTGAATAAAAAGCGATAGTGTATAGCCTGATTTAGTTGTGTAGAGCAAGCTGCAAAACACAAAAAACCAGAGAAACCAAGTTTATAGTTTTACAAAACACTGCAAAATAATGACCGTAATGTTTAGAGTCAAGAATTGAATCAAATCATGAACTCGGCTAAGGTCGGTAATGTAATGAAAAATATATAAAAAAGAGCAATTCTACAGCTCATCATAATTTAAGGTAAAAGTTAATGAAAAGATTCTTTCTAGGGATCATAGCTTACATTTTTTCATCGTTTGGGTGCATCGCTCATGAGCAAAATATGAATTACGCCTTTATTGGGCATTGGATATTTAGTAAACATGAAACGATTGAGAGCTTTAAAAATTCAGCAATGACAGAAGCCGAAGTCAAAGAATTCTCATCAATATTAAAACCAGCAGAAATAATCATAACCGAAAATATATATTCAGGGTTTATTCGCGGCAGAGTGCCAACTCATACTCCATATTCAATTATTTCTGTTTCGGACAGTGGCCAATGCTACAAACTTCAACTTGAGGATCCAAGAATACCTTTGAATATCCAAACGCATGAAGTGTGCGTAATCAACGATAAGCTCTTGCTTCCATCTGTTAAGGGTTCAAAGGAAGTTTTTAACAGAAAACGATAACATGATGCTAGATATAGCATGATTAAATCTGCATTTGCGTCATTCAGTCTCTACACGTATGCAGTTTCTACCTGCTTTTTTTGCTTGGTATAGGGCAGAGTCAACTCGCTTTAGCATCTCTGATAAGTCTTGACCATCTTGTAAACTACCTACGCCAAAACTACCTACGCCAAAACTGGCTGTGATCTTGTGTGGGCAGGATAATTGAATGGCTTCAATCGCTTTACGGATCCGCTCAGCTACTTTCTGTGCATCATTAAGACTGGTGTTGGGGCATAAGATAAGAAACTCTTCACCGCCCCAACGAGATGCGATGTCCGTTGACCTTAGACTATTTTGAATTTCCTGCGACACACGCACCAGCACTTCATCGCCGATATGGTGGCCAAACCTATCATTCACTTGCTTAAACAGATCTAAGTCTAGAATAATCGTGCTGAGGGGGAGCCCGTTAGTTAAACACTCGGTCGTTTCCTTGTGTAGTGCCTGATTCATTTTCCGACGATTGTATAAATTGGTGAGTTCATCCTTATTCGATAGCACTTCCAATTGTGCGGCCTTGACTTTATCTTGTGTGACATCCAGCATCAGGCCAATTGAATTAAGGGGCTGACCAATGCCGTTTAGTAGCGTTTCACAGTGGTGTCTTACATAAAGTGTGGAGCCGTCAGCTCTAGTTACAACATGCTCAAATGTGGTGCTTCCACCGTGAACAAAAACATTGTGGAGCTGCTGTTTTATTGCTAGTTCGGCGCTTGGATCTAGTGCATTGATAAAGTCGTCCCACTGTGTAATGGCTTCGCCATCAATACCGAGCATTGCAGCAAGTTTATCACTCATTTTAACGCTGTAGGTTAGGTGGTTAAGCCGCCACGTACCGACATTAGCAAGCTTTTGAATATCCAGCAGAGCTTTTCTGTCGTATTCGTTCTCACGTAACCTTTGTTGCAGCTTGTGGTTTTCTATTTCTAATGCCAGCACTTCATCTTCAAGTTTAGCAATTAGATCTGCGTCATCTGATTTAGGTGGAAATACTTCGCTCATGCATAACCCATTGGCTAATTCAACTTTTCTGCGCACGTGTATTGAGTGCTTCTTCGGCCATTTGTGTGCCGACTAGGCGCGATTTTATTTTTTCATATACTATTTCTCTGGTTGTTGAACTATCATCGGCGAATGGCGAAAAACCGCAATCATCACAAGTGCCTAGCTGTGGAATAGGAATAAACTCACTCGCCAGTAACACGAGATCTCGTACGGATCCAGGGCTCTCAATTTCGCGACTGTTCGGGTTAATCACACCAATAAATACACGTTGGAAGGGCTTGAGGATGCTGCCTATCAGCTTCAGGGTTTTCTTGGGGTTCTCTTCACCTCTAAGTGCAACGTAGAAGCTTCCTGCATTTATGTCGAAAAGCGTAGGCAGCAGATATTTATAGTCAATGTCGGCGCTATGGGTTGCATCAATATCAGCACCCGGACAGGTATGAATACCAATTCGTTGCCTTTCGCTATCACTAAATTGGGCGAGACATTTATTGATTAGCTCAACAAAGGACTTGAGGGTCTGACCTGACGGGTCTAGTTTTAAAGACAGCCTCGCTTCTGTAAAGTCAATTTGTACTTTGTGTGCACCCAGTGCTAAGCAGCGTTTTACTTCGCCAACATGCTCAGTTATCAAATCACTGATAAAACTTTCGTGATCGTAATTTTCAATCCCGTGAGATGGATAAACTAAGCTCAACATTGAAGGAGAAATAACGGCTTGTTTGACGGGCACAGTTGCGTGTTTGAGTGCGAAAGCGAGAAATTCATCCGCCGTATGTTGATAGCGAAATGGCGGAACTTTAAGGTGTGGCGCAAAGACCCGAGAGTGACCATCGTTAAAATCAACGAGCAAGCCCTGATCTGAGTAGCAAGGTGAATCGTGTAAGCAATAGTGAGCAAAACCATCAAACTTTCTTTGCTCGCCATCACTGACGACCTGACAGCCAATCGCTTCGAGCTCTTTTATCACTTGTTGTGTTTCGCGCTCTGCAATTTCGTTTAAAACCGCGTAACTTATCTTTCCTTGCTTATAGTCCCTGTAAGCGCTTATTAAACCGGGATTTCGAGGAATTGATCCGATTTGTTCGCTGGGGATCTGGAACCGCGCCATCGTAGTCTACCTTCTCGAGTTGCTTATTCTAAGTAAAACGATAAAAAGCCATAAATAATCAAACAAATGTGCGCTTATACCAATCCAGTTGCTTTGTCTGTTTTATCACCACACAAGCGCCACTGTGAGTATAGGATCAAATAGATATAATCGCCTTGATTGCATGGGATTTTAGTCGGTGAGATAACTGTTAGCGGAAGCTTCAAGCGAGGCGACGTGGTGTTTTAAAGCTAACTTTAAATGCGAACTTTAAAAGTAGTGAACCCCTACTTTTCTAAATTTTAGATTAAAAACGAGTCGATTTATGAAAAAAGCCGCTTTACGCGGCTTTTTTCCTTACTTCTTGTACTTTTCAAACCAAGCGAGCGAGTGCTCTATTTTGCTGATCATCCGAGAAGGACGGCCTGCAATTCCATGTGGCGCACCTGGAATTTTGACCAGTACAGAGTCAATTTTCCGTAGCTTAAGTGCTTGGTAGAACTGTTCGGTTTCGGCCATTGGCGTGCGTAAGTCTTCTTCACCCGTCATTAGCATGGTTGGTGTAGTTACGTTGCCAACAAGCGAAAGCGGTGAACGCTGCCAATAGTGTTCCATATGCTCCCATGGCATACCCGGGAATTGCGTTGGAATTTGACCAAGGCCACTGTCAGCGGTAAGCACTTTACTCAGCCAGTTGATCACAGGCTTTACGACAACAGCGGCGTTAAAACGGTTCGTTAAGCCAATCGCGTAGGCTGTTGCGATACCACCTGCAGAGCCGCCAGCAATAAACAGATTATCTTTGTCGATAAAGCCTTTCTCAAGCATAGCGTCTACCCCTGAGTTATGATCGGCAAAGTCTTCTTTCGAGCTGTATTTGTACTTGAGCAACATCGCAAAGCGCTCGCCGTAAGAGCTGCTGCCTCTGTGATTGTCGTAAAATACCACGTAACCTTCAGCGGCATAACGCTGTAATTCTGCTGAGAAATGGGGGCCGTAGGCTAAGTGTGGGCCACCGTGAATTTCTAGTAGTAATGGATATTGTTTTTTCGGGTCAAAATTTGGTGGCGTAATATACCAGCCCTGAATTTTCTCCCCGTCGAACGACGAGCTATACGTGATCTCATGCACTTTACCAAGGGTTTTATGTGCAAGTAGGTCTTCGTTAAGGCCGGTTAATTGCGTTACTTTGCCTTTTCTTGTTGTGATAGCGACGTCTGCAGGGCGCTCACTTGAACCTTGCGTAAAGGCAATTTCCCCATCAAAGTTAGCACTAAATTCACCGCTTAGATAAGGGCGACCAAGGGTTGTGCCTGAGAGCGTATCTGTGATGTCGGTAATTTTGCCTTTTGTGGTGATGCTCGCGAGCTTTCGCTTGCCGTGGTCATCGTAAGTCATCGCCAATCTATCACTGCCAATCCAAGTTGGGTCTTGGATTGAGCGGTCGAAGTCTTTGGCAATCATGTGGGAGGTTTTGTCCTGCCAATCCATAATATTCAGTTTGCTATTACGGTAAGGGTTTAGCGCGTTCGATGCACTAAGGTAAGCCAGCTGTTTACCATTTTCGGAAAAGCTAGGTGCGTACTCACGACCAGGAGCAGATGTAAGCTGGGTGATATTACGGTTAAAATCAACTTCGAATAAGTCGCCCTCTAGGCGCTTGTATTCCCAGTCTGCAATACGGTTTGCTGAAAACACAATCGCCTGTGCGTCTGCTCGCCACGCGAGTTTCCCACTATGGTGGTAATTACCTGAGGTTAATTGGCGTGGTGTGCCGCCTTCGCTCGGTAACACGAAGATATGGCGATAGCCGGGTTTGATAAGGCCACTGCCATCAGCTTGATAGTAGGCTTTGTCGATAACAATGGCAGAATCGGACCACTTCGCGCCTTTTGGTTTTTCTGGCATTTTGGCGATGACTGCAGGCTTTTCAGCAACCTTTTGGCTAAAAGCCAGCCATTTACCATCTGGTGACCAAGTTAAGCCACTGATCCCAGATTGCAATTGTGTAAGTAGTGCCGTACGGTTTTGAGCAAGATAATGTACATGAATTTGTGTGCTGCCAGATACATTGCTCACAAAGGCGATTTTGCTACCATCTGGCGACCAGCGAGGTTGGCTGTAATTGTTTTCATCAGAGAAGAGTGGCGATTGTGCGCCTGACTTAATATCGACCAGCCACAGGTTTTGTCGCTTAGCATCCTTCATTACATCATTGCTGTTACGCACATATACCACTTGAGTACCATCTGGTGATATTTGCGGGTCGTTTGCATATTCCAGCTCAAAAATGTCTTTAGCCTGTAATCCCACCTCAGTCTGTGCGACTGTTGGTAATGCAGCGCAAGCCAGTAAAGTGCAAATGAGCGTCCGTTTCAATCCATAAGGCATAATGCCACTCTCTATATAATTTTTATTTAGGGCTACATAGTTATTCAGGTGCAATTCAATGTCACCTAATACGCGATAGAACGAAATAAAAACTCGATGTGTCAAATAGAATAGGAATGAGTGGCTGTTTTTTGTGTGAAATCGGATGAAAGTTGCGGATGTTTGAAGTGAGTGTCCGTAAGTTATCTGAAAAAATGAGTGTTCATCAATAATGGCAAGCCGCTAAAGCTGCGCCGCTATCATTCCTTGAAGGCGGCACATAATTTAAGTTTTATTTAGCTGCTAGCGTTATTATTAACCAAGCTTGATTAAGCTGATTTTTTGGCTAATAGCTCTTGGCGCACGAGTTCAGCCCCTGCACTCAATGCAGCGAGCTTACCTCTTGCCACTTCACGAGAAAGTGGTGCCATACCGCAGTTAGTGCATGGGTAGAGTTTGTCGGCGTCAACAAACTCAAGCGCTTTGCGTAGTGTGTTGGCAACTTCTTCTGGCGTTTCGATGGTGTTGGTTGCAACATCAATCGCACCAACCATCACTTTTTTACCACGGATCAACGCTAACAAGTCGATTGGCACGTGAGAGTTATGGCACTCTAAAGAGATGATATCGATATTGGATTTTTGTAGCTTAGGAAATGCCTCTTCATATTGACGCCATTCTGATCCTAAGGTCTTTTTCCAATCGGTGTTGGCTTTAATGCCGTAGCCGTAACAGATATGCACTGCGGTTTCGCATTTGAGTCCTTCAATAGCACGTTCAAGCGCCGCAATGCCCCAGTCGTTGACCTCATCAAAAAAGACATTAAACGCCGGTTCGTCGAATTGAATGATATCGACTCCAGCAGCTTCCAGCTCTTTGGCTTCTTGATTAAGGATCTTCGCAAATTCCCACGCTAGCTTTTCACGGCTTTTGTAGTGGTCATCATACAGCGTATCTATCATCGTCATGGGACCTGGCAATGCCCATTTGATAGGTTTGTCTGTTTGGCTGCGTAAAAATTTGGCATCTTCAACAAAAACTGGCTTTTGGCGAGATACTGGGCCAACCACGGTCGGAACACTGGCATCATAACGGTCGCGAATTTTTACCGTTTGACGCTTCTCAAAGTCCACACCGCTTAAGTGTTCAATAAAAGTGGTTACAAAGTGTTGACGGGTTTGCTCACCGTCACTCACGATATCAATCCCTGCAAGTTGTTGTTCTTGCAAAGCAATACGGAGCGCATCGTTTTTGCCATCAACAAGCTCGTCGCCCTCTAGTTTCCAAGGTGACCACAGGGTTTCTGGCTGAGCAAGCCAAGCGGGCTTAGGTAAACTGCCAGCAGTAGACGTTGGTAATAGTGTTTTCATAATAAATGCTGTTCCATATTCCCGTTGATTATAAAGCGTAATTTGCAGACCACTGTTCAAGCACGTTTTGGTAAGGCTTGATAAAATGCTCTTCGGCAAATCGACCTTGTGCAATCGCCAACTGGCTGCGCTCTTCGCGGTCATAAACAATCTGTGTTAATGAGTGATCTAGGTTTTTTAAGTTTGGCTGATAGCACTTGCCTGCAACCGCATTGGCGTTGTAAATCTCAGGGCGGTAGATCTTTTGGAATGTTTCCATAGTGCTGATGGTGCTGATCAACTCCAGATTGGTGTAGTCATTCAGTAAGTCACCAAAGAAGTAAAAAGCCAAAGGTGCAACGCTATTTGGTGGCATAAAGTAGCGCACCTGTAAGCCCATCTTTTTAAAATATTGCTCAGTTAATGATGACTCATTTGGCTGATATTCAAAGCCAAGCACCGGGTGCTGATTTTCAGTGCGGTGATAGGTTTTGTTATCCGATACACTTAGGCAAATCACCGGTGGCTTACTAAAGTGACTCTTGTAAGCTTCTGAATCGACAAAGTATTTAAATAGCTTACCGTGTAAGTCGCCAAAGTTAGCTGGGATGCTGAATTTAGGTTGATCTTTATTATGATCAAGCAATAGCACGCTAAAATCATAGTCACGTACGTAAGATGAGAAGTTGTTACCAACAATTCCCTCAATGCGTTCATTGGTTTTGTGGTCAACAATATTGGTTTTTAACACCTCAATTGACGGGAAAGTTTGCCCACTGCCTGCAATATCCATATCAACCGAGACTATCTCAAGTTCAACAGAATAACGGTCGCCTGTTGGGTTATCCCAGTTAGCCAATGCGTTAAAGCGATTATCAATCATCTTTAAGGCATTGCGTAAGTTTTGCTGGCGGCTTTCGCCTCTTGCCAAGTTAGCAAAGTTAGTGGTGATCCGCGTGCTGTTTGACGGATGGTAATTCTCGTCAAGACGAATGCTCTTAATAGTGAAAGTAAACTCGTTATTCATGTTCTTCAGGTATCCAATTCTAATGCTAACGCGCTCGGCAATTACGTTTCACTGCGATAAACAGATATCCACGGGGACGCAGTGAGAGTGCCGAACATTAAGTGATGTGAGATTTATACGTGGATCACAAGATGAAGAAAAACGGTTTTATTTCACATAAAACATGAGTCTGATTCATGAGTTACAAAAATAGATGTCGCTTATTGAGTCACATGTGCAGAAAATATGAGCAATTGTAGAGCAAAACCCTTTGGAAATCCGAAAGTCTAGACTGCTAAATGTCTAAGTTGCATTTGTTTCAAGTAAAACGTGAGGAATATTCAAGGCTTATCTAAGTTAAAAGCACCAATGGCAAAGCGTTATGTTGTTATACTCGCCAGCGCTTAGGTGGCACAAAGGCTAAAAGCAACGGCCATATTGCTCACTTAGGTGATTGCGCCTCAATTAAAAGAAGAGATAAGTGGAATGAGTGAGTTGATATTGTTGTTTGTGTATTGTGCACTACTCGGTAGTGTTGTCGGCTTTTTAGCCGGGTTGTTAGGTATTGGCGGTGGGCTGGTTATTGTTCCGGTGCTTAGCAGTATTTTACTGTATTTTAACGTGTTACCACCGGAGCAAGTGGTGATAGCCGCTGTAGCGACATCGCTGGCATCCATTTTATTTACTTCTACCTCATCGGCAATCGCGCATCATAAAAATGGCAATGTACCGTGGGATGTAGCGCCGTGGATAATGACGGGCGTTGCACTAGGCGCGCTTATCAGTGGTTTTTTGGCAGCGCTATTACCCGAAAACGCAGTGCGCATTGTATTTGCAGTAAGTGTGGTATTGATAGCAATAAAAATGTTTTATAGCAGCAAAAATGAGAGCACAACCCGAAGGCAGCTGCCAAATAAAGGCATACTTACGGTATTAACGACGATCACCGGTGGTTTATCTGCCATGATAGGCATTGGCGGTGGAGCGCTTTTGGTACCGCTGTTGACGTTTTTCTCTGTTGATATGAAAAAGGCCATAGGATGTGCTTCTGCATGTGGCATTGTTATCGCGCTCTTTGGTTCCGTTGGCTACATTAGCTCGGGCAGTGCGCACTTTGCACTTTCGGATGGTTTCGCCGGATTTGTTTATTTGCCAGCCCTGTTAGGAATTGTGTGCACGTCTTGGTTTACCGCTCCAATGGGGGCTAAAGCCACGCATCACTTGCCTGTTGCCACGATTAAAAAGGTATTTGCTGTGCTGCTGTTAGTGATGGCTGTGAATATGGCGGTGAATTAAGTACTTTTGAGCCAAAACGAACTATGGCGTGTTTGGCTCAGAAGCTCTGCTAATCTTACTTTTTGAACGGATCTTCGGTTGGTTCAAAATGCTTGTTTAACTTACCATTTCTGGTGCTATTGATGTACTCCCCAGATGGATCTTCGCTTATCAGTGTGAAGGCACTGACTGGCGATTCAAAGTTAAAGTTTGCCAATTCCACCCAAGCAACATGAGGCGTGTGGGCATTGCAAAAGTAATAGGTTTGGCTCCTATGCGCTGCAACGGTTGTCCACAAGGTATTAGATATATTTGGGCTGGCACTGCTTGTAAAATTATAGCCAAGGGGTACTGATGCACTTGCAGCAACCGAGCGAGCCTGTGCAAGGGCATCATGCTCATCGTTTGGTAAATCTAAGTGATTAAGATAAAACGCAGCGCGCTCGAATCTATCGGTTGAGTATGGACCGCCAGGGATCGTATGACTCGGCTGACTGTTTTTATCACTCCATTGCCACAGCCAATAATCATTAATCCTTAGCTGATCTTTATAACTTGGTTCATTGGTAACAACGCGATAGTCAGCGCTGTGATGGATCTTAAAAACCCCATTCTCAACTTCGATAATGGCTGAATCGCCACTGATATCCGACACTATTAAATGCAATGCTGCGGTTTTACCTTCGCTGTTAGGTACTTCTGCACCAACGATCTGAATTTCTTGTTTGCTGAATACGTCAACGACTTCCTTGACGAGTACAAATTTATCTAACACATATTGCAACCATCTCAGGACGCTCAGCTGCTTTTTACTTTTGCATGCTGATTTACCGTACGTCGCGCCTGAGTCGTACAATACATTTGTGACAAGCCCCATAGAGTTCATACCATCGGAGGCTGCCCAGCCACTGCAATCATCTCCAACCATAGCGACCACACTACTATAAGAAGATGTCCACGTAAGTGGGTTGCGAGTTTTCTCGCTTGCTATTGCCTCTAGCTCAGAAACTGGCTCAAGCCCCGATTTTTTTAGTCCTTTTTCAAGTACAAATAAGCTGGTAGGTAATATAAACATCCAGTCCATATTTCTGGCAGTAGCCAAATATGCTCTGTTCCAGTTATTAAAAACTCTAGTACACATAACAACCTCACAAGAAAGATAAATATCCTTTTGATGAGTGGTTTCTCATCAATATACTGTTTCATACTAGGCTTTGAAAAAGGCTAAATACATTACAGAAAGTTACAGTGCATTACAGGAGTGGTAAGTCAGTAGCTATTAGCGTGAAAAACTAACGATTCGACAAGTATTCGTCTCAGGCTCCCTAAAACAAAAGTGGTGTGAGGTTAGTAGAATGAGTATATTTTCAAGAATTGGGTTAATTGCTATCAGGTATGACGTTTAGAGGAAATGGGATGATAAGAGAGATAACTCGGAATGATTTTGAGTCATTTTGGCCAACATTTTCAGAAGTGATCCAAGCGCAAGAAACGTATGCATTTGACTCAAATATGAGTATGGAGCAGGCATTTTTACTTTGGTGTGAAACGCCGCTCAAAGCTTTTGCATATGTTGAAAATGGGCAAGTACTTGGCAGTTATTATTTGCGACAAAATGCGATGGGTCCGAGTAGCCACATATGTAACTGTGGTTACATGGTGTCGAGTTTGGCTCGTGGTAGAGGAATTGCACGGTTGATGTGCGAACATTCCCAGCAGCAAGCATTAGCGCTGGGATTCGAAGCCATGCAATTTAATAGTGTGGTATCGACCAATGAACTGGCGATTAAACTTTGGCAAAAACTTGGTTTTACCATTGTGGGCACCATTCCCAAGGCATATAAACACAGGAAATTGGGCTTGGTTGATAGCTATATTATGTATAAATGGTTGGCTGATTAAAATGGACAGGCTCTAAACTAACGTGGCGAATCTTATTTTGCGCAGTCGATCAGTATGTGTTTACTGCGCATAGTCTTAAGTAAAAAGCTGATGAGCCGCTTGACGTTGGGTAAGGATTTTTTTGTTGGATGGGTCAAGATCCATAAATCTGCATAGTGCTCACTCGCTGGTGCAAATTCAATTAAATTAGGGAAATGCCTTGCAATATAGTGCGCCCCTCTGATCATACCAAGCCCTTCGGATGCAGCCTGATGACGCAGCACTAAATCTTCAATTGATAGAGAAATTGGGGCGGTTGGATAGGGTGTATCAAGTAGCCAAGTCGGTCTTTCTGTTACGCTGGCGGTTATCCAAGAAACGCTTTCACTCGTGCGTTTATCGAGATAGTCTTTATGCATGAAGTAACCAAGTGAAATCGGAAATAGCCGGTGACCAACTAAGTGCTCATCCGGAACGTGAGAAGCTCGGATCACGACATCGGCTTCTGATTTCTCTAGATCGGAAAGTGCATAGGTAGTATTAATCGACAGCGTGAGGTAAGGATTGTTTTGCTGAAATTCATGTAATTCGTCTAACAAGACAAACTGCAAAATCGCTGGGGGGATAGATAAGTTTATTTGTTGTTTTAACTGCTTAACCGAAGTGTTAATTTGGCTTAAGTGAGGGGCAAGGCAGGCTTCCATGTTTTCAGCGGCACTGAGCAGCTGCAGTCCCAATTCAGAAAACGAGACTTTGCCTTGCGAAAGCATGCATATATCAAGACTAAAGCGTTGATTTAAAGCATGTAGCCTACGAGATACCGTCGTGTGGTTTACGCCTAGAACTTTGGCCGCACCTCTGAGTGTATTGGCACGCTTTAATGCAAGCAGTAATTGAAAGTCATCCCAGTTTTCCATGCCTACAACACCAAAGTTTAGATGCAATTAAAGTAAAGTGTTTTTCGCATCATGTACAGCGAACGCAGATATTTTCCATTCACCATCAACTAAATAGACGTAATAGCTTGCGCCTACTTTATTAAAAAGTGCGCCTGATTGGGTGTATCGCTCAGCAATGTTGCTTACTAACGCAATATTTTTATCAAGAAAATGAATACTGACCTTGCTCCACTTTACGTGACTGACACCTTCTTCCTTCAGGCGTGTTAAGAATACTTGCACCTGTTTATTCATTTGCGTTTGTGTGATCACGCTCGGCTTTGAACTTGATGACATTAACATAAGCGTATCTGTGTACAGTTGAGGACTGGTTGGTAAATCACCAGTTTGCAGATAATGGTTGTATTTACTCATATAGCTGTCGAACAGCTTATTGATTTTAGTTGTGTCCGTTTCTGCCAATAGCTGGCTACTAAAAGTAAATAAAATAAATAGGATAGCGGCTCTCATAAGATGTTGCTCCAATTCAGTTTTTTATGAGTCTAGCAGGCAAACGCTGGTTTTATGTGGATTATTATGTGCTTGCTATGTTGCGCTTACGCACCGTCTGGAAGGCTTGTAAAGTGTATTTTGCGGTGTTCCGGAAGTGCTACAAGTCTTAAAAGAATGTCCCACTTTCGATACACCATCAACGTAATAGTTGAAGGTATTTATATTTAACCTATTGTTTTTTATGGCTATATATTTTGGCATGTAAGTTGATTGACTCAACATGTATAAAAACAACAAGGATTAATTATGAAAAAGTTTGTCTTGTCTGCCATTACTTCAACCGTATTAATGTTGAATAGTATGAATGTGCAAAGCTTTGAAGATGACCGAGTACAATTGTTAGAAGCTTACTTTACACACTGCGAACAAATAAAGTTATGCAATGGCAGTGTCTTAGTTGCAGAAAATGACGCCATACTTTTCCAAAGAACGATGGGAGAGGTTAGTCACGCTAGTGAAGAGCTGCTAGGGACTCAACATCAGTTTGATATTGGTTCTATTTCAAAGCAGTTTACCGCTATCGCAATCATGATGCTTAAAGAGCAAGGCAAACTGAAATTTGAAGATCCCGTTTATTTATATATTCCTAACTTTCCATATAAAGATATTAAAATCAATCAGCTATTAAACCACACTTCTGGTGTGCCAGATATGATGCCTTATATCTCGGACTTGTATCGTCAAGGAAAAGTGGACTCCAGCCTTGATCAAAGTTTTTTATTGAGTGTGCTGCTGAGTGAGCAACCTGCATTAATGTTTAAACCGGGTGAGCAATTTAAATACAGTAATACTGGCTATGTTGTACTTGCAAAAGTCATTGAGTCAGTATCTAGAATGCCGTATAGCCAGTTTCTTCAACAGCAAGTATTTTCACCCCTTGGTATGCATTATACAGTTAGTCGAACCAAGTTGACGGAAAAGAAAATAACAACTCGTGCATATGGGTTTCGTCGTCACTTAAATGATAAGAAGCGCGCCTTTGATCAAATTCCTTTCTTTGATGTTGAGGGGATGGGCGGGATCTATTCAACGACTCAGGACTTGTATAAGTGGCACTTAGCGTTAAGCAATAATAAACTTATTTCGAAGGAAACTTGGCTGCAAGCGCTGCAGCCGACCAAAACATTAGACAACAACACTAAACAGTACGGTTATGGATTCATGTTAAAGGCTGATGCCTATGATCATCCCAAGTTTGGCCACAGTGGCCACTGGCGAGGTTTTAAGTCGATTTACAGCCATCAATTGGATGATAATAGAACTATTATTCTATTAACAAATAATGGTCAAGATGACGTTGTTGATGAGAATGAAAAAGCGGTAGAAGCCATTTTAGCGATGAAACCATACCCTCAAGTGAAACAACCTATTTCAGCAGTTCTTTATAAGATGTTTACCCAAGGGGAACCTGCTGAGGCGAGAAGTCAATATAATCGCCTCAAGGCCGATAGGTATAACAATTATGATTTTTCAGAAGCGCAGTTGAATGACTTGGGATATGCGCTTTTGGGAGAAGAGAAAAATGCCGCTGCTATTGCTGCATTTGAGCTAAACGTTGAAGCATTCCCTAGTTCAGCCAATGGGTTAGATAGTTTCGCAGAGGCACTGATTGCCGATAATCAACTAAAACGTGCAAAGGCGATTTTAAAACAGGCAATTGTACTTGACCCTAACCTCGAATCTGCAAAGAAGCAACTAGCGAGCTTAGAAACACCTGTAAGTACGAAAAATTCGCTGTAGTAACAGTTGTCTTGGCCAAATGCTGGATGAGCTATCATGATTCAGCAGCTAAGTGCGTCACTTTTATAGTTTAGTGAGCTTCAAACTGAACGTAAACTCAGTCTGACTAGAGGTTAGTTGCCAATTTGCTTTTTTAGCTATGGCTTTGATGATAAACATCCCTATACCGTGACTGGACTGGTGGAATAGCTCCTCATTGATGGCGTTTTCAAACTGTAAATACTGCGAATGAACTGTGACTTTAAGTGGTGCAATACCGTACTTATTAAAGTTAGTTTCTATTTGTTTGAGTAACAAGGCTAATTCGGGTTTAGTTAGTTGTAAATAGTGTTCTGGAGCAAGAAGCTCAACTTGAATATCTGCATCACTGGTGTTTGCCCACTCTAGTAGCGTTTGGTTAATTTTCGTTTTAGAGGACACATTGCAGTCTTGCGGTTGCCATAAATTCAGAATTGTATCGCATAATTGAGTCGTATCGCGCTGAGCATGTTTTAGCGCATCTATTAGCGATAGGCTGGGTGGAGGTAACATATCAAGTTGGTCAAACCTTGCTAATTGATGTCCGATTAACGTGAGCGGTTGTCTGATCTCATGACTTAAAAAACTAGCAAATTCATATTCACGCTTCACTGCATTTTTTTGTTCTGTCACCGCATCAAGTATCGCTTGTTGAGCAAGGGCTAATTCACTAAAAATGATAGTGTGGTGACTCGCTAGTTGCTCGATATTTGTTCTAAAGTAATGCGTTTGTTGCCTCACTTTTCGTAAAACAAAAAAGATGACTATGGCTAAAACGCAGAGCATCATTGAAGTTACAGTGAATAATAGAGGTTTTATATCTAGGGATTGATGCTGTTCGAAACGATGCAACACATAGAGTGCAGGGGCGTTATGTAGAGGGGGGAGTTTAAGATAATAGGTATCTAAGCCATTTTCACTGATCAGGGTTGGTTGTTCCCATGGAACGCCATGATTGAAGTTATTCTGTTCGCGCTCATTCAGGCTACCAAGCGTTTGAGTCACTGTTCGAAATCTAGTATCAATTTCTTGCTGTTGTATTTGAAACTCGTGCGCATCCTCATAAAGGTAAAACTCTGCGGTGTCATCTAGTCCAAACCAATAAATCACCATTGTGGTACTGAAAAAAATGAGACTAATAATTACAAATATCCCCACTAATCGATTAGTGAGATATGTTGTTAAGGACAGTACGCTATTTTGCATCCAGCAGGACTCCAACCCCTTTTATGGTATGAAATAGCTCCAATTCATGACCTTGGCTGAGGTTTTTTCGTAATCGACTTAAAAGTGACTTATACATATCAGGCGAAACGTCATCATGTTGCCAGACATGTTCTATTACAGTGTGTTTTGATACTGGGTTAGGGGAGTGCCGGATCAAAAGCTTTAATAAGCACCATTGTTGTGGTGACAATGTGATTGGCCTCAACGCGCGAGTTGCAATGTGGGCACTTAAATCCACCATGAGGGTATCAAGGTGAAATATTTCACTCGGTTGGGGGTGATGCTTTCGCCCAAGTAGTTTTAATCTTACGCTAAGCTCGGCAAGTTCGAAGGGCTTAGTGAGATAGTCAAGTGCACCAAGCTCAAACGCACGCAACTTTGCCTCTATACAGTGCTGCGCGGTTAGGAAGAGAATAGGGGTCCGTTTGTGGCTTATTGAAAACTCACGGGCAAGTTCAAAGCCGAAACCGTCTGGTAGTTCTAAGTCGAGTACAATTGCATCATATTGTTGTTCTGAGGCTATGACTTTGGCGCTAGAAATACTGTCTGCATAATCAACTTCAATGCCTTCATCATTGAGGTAATTTGCGGTGATGGTAGCGAGCTGGCGATCATCTTCAACCAATAAAATAATCATAAAAACGCGGTTTTGTCTATTGCTCCCTCTATGCTAGCGAACCTGAGATGTTTTAGCGACTAAAATATGAGAATGGTGGTTACCTTCTGGTTACCTGAGTATAGCTATACTAGGGGGACTTTTAGGAGAACGATATGAACAAGCGAGATACTATGATCACATTTACCGCGATAGCTTTGAGCTGTGTATTAGCTGGGTGTGGAGAGAATAATACGCTAACAACTCAAATAGAACCTTCAGATCCCCAGTTTGCAGATCAAGTGTTTAGTAACGCTGCTATTTACACTGTTGCAAAGTCCAAACCTTGGGCCCAAGCCATGGCGGTCAAGGATGGCGAAATCGTTTATTTAGGTGATGACAAAGGAGCTCAGTCCTATATTGGTAAAAAAACAAATGTGTATGATTTAGGAGGTAAGATGGTACTTCCAGGCCTTCATGATGTCCATATCCACCCATTGGAATCAGCGTCAGATGCAACGCATTTTACAGCTGCGCAGTACGACACAATAGATGGTTATCAGGATGCACTTTACCAAGTTGCAAGCGAAAACCCTGATGCAGCTTGGTTAATCGGCTATGGTCATAATATAGATACCTTACTTGATCTCGATATATCGCCTAAAGCTTTAATTGATGAGGTAATCCCAGACCGACCAGTCATTATCATGGAGCAAACTTCACATTCAATGTGGGTAAACTCCAAAGCCCTCTCGTTGGCTAACATACATGCGAGCAGCCGTGATCCGATAGGAGGGGTTATTGGCCGAAATAATGCCGGAGAGCTGAATGGCATCTTGTATGACAACGCGGGCAATATTGCTATGGATCTTGCAATGCAATCTTTAGGAGATGAGCAGAGCCAAAACTATAATGGCTTTGTTGAATATACTCAGCCTATGCTTTTAAGCCACGGAATAACATCTATTAGTGATGCTCGCGTATATTGGCAACGCGGCCAATTAGATACTTGGCAAAAGCTACAAGCGGATGGTGTTTTGAAGATGCGAGTCAGCTTGGGCTTATGGGCTTATCCAGAAGCAAGTGATGAAAGCCAAATTAGAGCGCTTAAATCGTTTTATAATACGACGCCAAATAGCTTATTAAAAGTCGACCAAATAAAGTTTTACATGGATGGTATTTTGGTGAATACCACTGCGGCAATGAAAGAGCCTTATAAAGTAGATTGGCTTGAGCTCGATGGTAACCGTGGAGTGAATTATTTTACCCAAGCTCGATTAGAGAAATATATAAAAGCATTGGAGCCTAGTGGCTTTGACTTTAACATTCATGCAATTGGCGACAGAGGAATACATGAAGCGTTAAATGCTATTGAAGCAGCCTCTAAAGGAGCTGCTCGGCATCGCCTTACACATGTAGAAGTTGTTGATCCTGAAGATTACAAGAGGTTTTCTGCGCTGAGTGTGATAGCTGATGCACAAGTCGCAGGAGAATTTACTCAACCGCATCATTGGCAAGAAATGCAACCACTGTTAGGCCGCGAGCGGGCTGATCATTTGGTTCCAATTAAAAGCCTAAGTGAAAATGGTGCGATGCTCACGCTGAGCAGCGATTGGAATGTGAGTACGCTTAATCCTTTTATCGGTATCGCGAATGCAATTACTCGACAGCCTGAAGCAATCTCATTAGAACAAGCAATCGCAGCCTACACAATAAATGCTGCGTACGCGATGCGACAAGAAGACATTGTTGGAAGTCTTGAGGTTGGAAAGCTTGCTGACTTTATTGTGTTAGACCAAAATCTATTCAATATATCATTCGAAGAAATAAAAGCGACCAAAGTTACGCAAACGTGGATCCATGGAAATCAGGCCTTTTAACGTTGGGCTAATGGCTTGACTGTTCATAACCAGTCGAGAATCAGCAACAATGTAGTGCGGGATTTCGGATTGAAATAGAAGTAGCAACCCTTACTCTATGGTGTAACTCAAACCGTTAAGGATTGTTATGACTTCACTTGCTAACATGCCATTTTCTTTGCTCGAATTAAGCCCGATGAAAGAGCGAGATACCGTTTCACAAACCCTCGCTAACAGCGTGGCTTATGCGCAAAAAGCGGATGAACTTGGCTTTAAACGCTTTTGGATGGCTGAGCATCATAATATGCGTGGCATTGTCTGCGCAGCAACCTCCGTATTGATAGGGCATATTGCCGGACACACTCACAATATTCGGGTAGGGGCGGGTGGCGTGATGTTGCCAAACCATCCACCGTTAGTCGTCGCTGAGCAGTTTGGCACCTTAGAAAGCCTCTATCCGGGGCGTATTGATTTGGGATTAGGGCGCGCGCCTGGCAGCGATCCGATTACCAGCCGAGCACTGCGTCGCGATGACAGACGTGCAGAACAATTTGACGATGAAGTCGCTGAGTTACAAGCCTTACTCGGTCCTTATGATGGTAAATCCTCGGTGCGTGCTATTCCGGGTGAAAACACCAAGGTACCAATCTGGTTGCTTGGTTCGAGTCTTTATAGTGCCCAGCTCGCCGCAAAGCGAGGTTTACCTTATGCATTTGCGGGTCACTTTGCGCCACGATTCGTGCATGATGCTATCGCACTTTATCGCCGCGATTTCCAACCATCAAAGGTGTTAGATAAACCTTATGTAATGCTTGGCTTACCGGTAGTTGCAGCCGATACCGACGAGCAAGCGCAGTATTTAGCTACCACGTCAAAACAGCGTATCCTAGCGTTGATGCGAGGTCAGGCGTTATGGCTGAAACCCCCCGTTGATTCGATGGAGGGGCTGTGGAATGCCCAAGAGCAAATGCAAGTCGACAGCTTTTTAGGCCTATCTGTGGTTGGAAGCCCCGCGACGGTCCATCATAAACTCAGTATGATTAAACGTGAGCTAGCGGTCGATGAGTTTATTTTTACCAACGATTTATACGAGCTAAGTGATAGAAAACATGCGCTTGAAATCTTGGCGGGCTTAACGTAAAAGTCGGAGTGTGAAGATAGTACTTAGGTGAAGGTTTGCGGTACACTGCGAGTTAAAAATTTACAAGGAACGAAAGTTGGAAACGATGTGGTTGTGTATCCTTTCTCTACTTATTCTGCCTTTTATGTCGGGGCGAAAGAAATAGCACTGAGCTGATGACGCCCCATTACCGGGGAGTGAGTTGATGTCAGGTACGGAAAAAATGACGCTCCGTCATGAAAATGAAAACACTAAGGTACTAGAAGCTAAACTTGCTGAGCTCGAGGTGTTTAAATCATCCTGAATAATAAGTTCAGCGAGTCAATATTTGCAGTAACAACTAGGGCCTGTTGATCTTTGCTGTTTGATTTTTGTTCTCCTGAGTGGGTTTTGGTCGCGACGCTCGACTTGCCGCCTAGTAATCTAGGTAAAAGTTGAGCAACAATGAACAAAGCGCACTCAGGTGAACCCAAAGGGCAGCGCTTGATTGGCATTTCTACTGTGTTCTCGCCTGACTCACATAGAACAACTATGCTACGCAGGCTCTGCCTTGTATAAATACCAATCAAACTGCTGCAAAAACAAACTTGAAAGGTAAACAGGCCCTAAAGGAAAAATGATGGATCAAGTTGTACGCGTCGGGGTTGGCGTGGTCATAATGCATGATAATAAAATTTTGCTCGGTGAGCGCATCGGTGCTCATGGCGCACATACTTGGGCAACGCCGGGTGGCCATTTAGAGTATGGAGAGGACATTGAGGCATGCGCAATAAGAGAGGTGTATGAAGAAACGGGGCTAGATGTTGTAAACGTTGAAAAGCTTGGTTTTACAAATGATTATTTTGCCGATGAGCAGAAACATTATGTCACTTTGTTTGTCATGGCAAGGTGCGATACTCATGATGCAGAAGTTAAAGAGCCAAATAAATGCAAACAATGGCAGTGGTTTTCGCTTGATGAATTGCCGCAACCTCTGTTTTTGCCTTTGGTGAACTTTTTAGAAGAAAACAACACACTTTATCGATACTAAAATAGCAATTGGGGCATAGCATGGAAGAGGTAGTCGTTAGATATATTCATTTTATCGGTATTTTATTTTTGGCATCAACGCTCGCGATTGAAAACGTGCTACTCTCCAAATCAATGAGTAGTCAGAGCATTAAGCGGTTAGCGGTAGTTGATGGTTTGTATGGTGTCAGTGCGCTTGTAACCCTTGGCGCAGGGTTAACGCTATGGTTTGCAGTTGGCAAGCCCAGTGAGTTCTACACTAAAAATCCGATTTTCCATGCCAAAGTCGGACTATTTTTGTTAATCGCTTTACTATCTATCATTCCGACTGTGTTTTTATTGAAGCACCGTAAGACAACAGCAGCTAATTTGTCTGTGCCCCAGCGCATCATCGTCATTAAAAGGCTAGAAATGCTGTTACTTTTAGTTTTACCGCTACTTGCTGCACTTATGGCAAGAGGCTATGGGTTGCCCTCATCATGAAACAAAATATTGTCAATATTGCGCTCGTCGTTAAAGACTACGATGAAGCCATCGACTTCTACGTCAATAAACTAAGTTTTGAATTAATAGAAGACACCTATCAACCCGAGCAAAATAAACGCTGGGTGGTGGTGGCACCGCCTAATTCTCATGGTACGGCGTTACTACTTGCCAGAGCTTCTACGCCAGAGCAGCAGAAGTTTATTGGTGATCAAGCTGGTGGACGGGTATTTTTATTTTTAAATACCGATGATTTCTGGCGTGATTATGAGCGTATGAAGTCTATTGGTATTCGGTTTATTCGCGAGCCACAAGAGCAAGATTATGGCACGGTTGCTGTATTTGAAGATCTCTATGGCAACCGCTGGGACTTATTGCAGCTAAACCCTGATCATCCTATGGCGAAGAGATGATCTCAAAGTTACCAAAATGGGTTGAGATCGGCGCTTTTATATTGGCGCTCGTCGCAGGATTTGTGAATGCAATCGGCCTACTTAGCTTCGAGCATCAATCCGTTTCTCACTTATCCGGCACTGCGACTATGCTCGGAACCAGTTTTTTAGGTGACAATCTTAAAGAAACCCTGCACTTATTTGGAGTGTTACTCGCGTTCTTGCTTGGCTCTGCACTTGCGGGGTTTTTGCTGCATGGCACCACGTTAAGGCTTGGCAAACATTACGATACCGCGCTGATACTTGAAGCTATTTTGCTTACCGTGTCTCTCGTATTACTGATGCAAGGCTCATTTTATGGTCACTTTTTTGCCTCTGCAGCTTGTGGACTACAAAACGCATTAGCCACCACGTACAGTGGAGCTGTGGTGAGGACAACCCATGTAACAGGAATATTCACCGACCTAGGACTAATGATTGGGGCGCTATGTAGAGGCGAGCCACTGGATACCAGAAAAGCAAAACTGTTTGTGTTGATAATCTCAGGGTTTGTGGCAGGCGGCGTGTTAGGCGCTTGGCTTTATAACAAGTTTTACTTTCAGGCGCTGTGGTTGCCTATAACCATTTGTTTGCTGATCGCAGGTGTTTACCGCTTTGCGCTTAGGGATAAGGGGTAGTACACCGTGGTGTTGATGTATCTTAGTTTGGATTATTGACTACTTAATCAACATCGTATAGATTAGCGCGCGATTTTAATTTGGATCTTTCCGCGATGTTTTACATCCTATTTAAGAATTTTGTTAGAAGGCTTTGCTCCGCGCATTAACACGATGAAGTGTTGCTCGGAGCTTACTTTCTAAATCTTCATCAGAGGCATTGGCGACTACCTGAATAAAGGTCGACGGCGTCAGTGTATCTGATGATTGGAAAGACGAAGCCGGCGATGATACTTCATCGCCGGCTTTTTTGTGCCCGAAATTCAGTGGCACACGTTTTCGAAATTTTTTGAAACGGGAGGTCGGCATACTTGTCGATCTCCCGTTTTTTATGGATGTAATTTAATGAACTTGATTTTAAAAGGCCTGATAATGTCAGGCAGTAACCTAAACAAAGACCAACTTAATATTGGCTTTATTTCTTTTGCTTTGCTGAACACCTGCAAGGTAAACGTTTGCTGCGCAAAAAAGGGGTAATGAGATGTTATTGACTTTATTACTCGCCTTTATTGCGTTTTTAGTCGGGGCCGATGAGTTGATGCTTGGGCCTATTCTTGAACCTATTGGACTCGAATTAGGTGTAAAGCCTGAGCGAGTTACACTGTTTATTACCACTTACAGCGTTGCCCTAGCGATTGTGGCTCCGCTATTTGGGGCGCTGTCGGATAAAGTAGGGCGCCGCGCTATCATCTTACCTGCAATCGTGGTTTTTGGTGGTGCTTCCATCGCGACAGGGCTTGTCACTTCATTTGAATGGGGCTTAGTTGCTCGTGTGGTCACAGGTATTGCCAGTGCTGGCATGCTACCGATTGCATTTGCCATCGCGGCAAGCTCTGGTGGAGATGCGCTAAAGCGGATCGGTTGGGTGCAAGCTGGTTTAACTCTTGGCATGATCTCAAGCCCTGCGTTTGGCGCGTTTTTAACGCATCTAATGTCGTGGCGAGCGGCTTTTGTTGCGCTCGGGATCGCCAGTTGGGTTGTGGCATTATTACTTACCGTAAACCACCGTGCGATCCCAAATGACAAAGCTGGAGAAGGCACCAAGATATCGGTCAAGCTATGGCAAATCCCCGGTGTTGTTGGCGCGTTACTTACCATGTGTATTGGTTTAGGTGGTGGTATTGGTTTGTTCAATTTGGTGGGGCAGCATTTACGAGATACACAAGCACTGTCAGTGTGGTTTATTGGTGTACTGTATGCCTTATTAGGCTTAGTGAGCGTTGCTGGAAACCTGATGATGCCAAAACTCGCAACCCATTTTGAAAGTGGACGGCAGGTAATGCGTGCATCATTGGTCGTTTGCCTCATCGCCAGTAGCGGTCTTTATTGGTATCAAGGTACCTCTCTCATACCGTTATACTTTTTGATGACACTTTGGGCATTGGCTGGCGGTATCGGGGCTCCGGCATTACAGGCATATATTTCAGAGCTTTCGCCTGCACATCGCGGTGTGCTCATCTCACTGGCCATGAGCATGATGCACATTGGTGTAGCGAGCTGGTCTGCCGTCGCAGGTTTTGCTTATAGCCTTGGTGTGACTGCGATGACGCTGCTTGCTATTACCTTGTTTAGTCTTGCTATTTTGTGTTTGCGCCCGGTAAAAGGCGCATCAATTTAGGAGGTAACTAGTACCAATTAGCCTTAATACTTGCTCAATTTTAAGGAGCAAGTCTGACGCTTACGGCGTTAAAAATTTCTCATTTAGAAAAACTAAATAGCAAAATTTTCGCCTTGCCTACATGGATGTAGGTACCTTGGCGATAGCAGTGTTATCGACAAGATTCTCTTGCCTCAAAATTGGAAGCTGAGTTAAGCGAGTTGGTATGCCAGCCTGCATATTCGATCGAACACGAGTGCTTTTGATTGAGTAGAAATGTTTTAATCTGTGTGGACTTTCATTAGACAAAATAAATTGCTAATATTATTTGATATTAATTCTCATTTTCATTTGGTTTGGGCTTCATGGTATTTGCAAAGTTGGTACGTGGTTTGAGCGGATGATGTTGCGTCTATATATGTGAGCACTGTAAATCAACAACTTGTCTTCTTTCTTTGCCAAATGGGTGGTTAAGCTAGGTTCCTTGTGGAGGAAATATGGAACAACTTATTCAAGATTATAAAATGCTACTAATCGGAGAGCCTAACATTAGGCCCATTGTTGCGGCTATGCAGCTAGGTGTGAGTGAAGCTGAGTTGCTAAACGCACAGCTGGATGAGCCTGTTACGTCTCGAGTTACCAGATTAGATGAGCATAAAATCGCGGATTTATTAAAAGGATTTAAAAAGCTTGGAAAAGTGATGGCTTTGACTAGAAATGGCTCTGTGGTGAGCGAGATAACTGGTTTGTATGAAAAGCTCTATGTTACAGGGCACAGTAACAAACTTAGTGCCGTGGCCATCAATCCAGGAGGGATTGATCTGCGGCTTTTCTTGCACAAATGGAAAAGTGTATTTCTTGTTGAAACGGATAAGCATACTAGTTTTCAATTTTTCGATGAAAACGGTCGGGCTGTACATAAGGTATATATGACAGCAGATGCCGACTTTAACGAGTTTGTGAACCTTAAAGCACGCTACCAGCTAACACATAGTCACGAGTTGGATGTAACGCCTTTTGAAGTCCTAGATACTAATATTAAGGACTTGAGTACTGCGCAGCTAGATGATTTTAGGTCGCAGTGGGGCGAGTTAAATGATGTCCATCATTTTCCAAAGCTTTTAGAGACATACAACCTTGAACGCTTGCAGGCCCTTGAAATCGTTGGCTCACCATGGAGCTTTGAGCTACAAAGCTTTGACCTTGCAGATATATTTCAGCAAGCAAACATGTTTAAGCAAGAGATTATGGTATTCGTTGGCAATCCAGGTGCGGTACAGATCTTCTCTGGAAAGGTTGAAAACCTCAAACAAGTTGGCCCTTGGTTTAACGTATTAGATCCTGAGTTTAACCTGCATATAAAAGCAGACGACCTAACCCGTGCGTTCGTGGTCAGAAAACCCACGGATAACGGCAATACTGTGGTTACCTCTATTGAGTTTTTTGATGCCAATCGCGAGACTGTATTAACGCTGTTTGGTCGCCGAATTGAAGGCAAAAAACAAACCGATGAGTGGCAGGCGCTATGTGAGCGATTGATCCATAAAGGACGGGTTGCGGCGTAATACTTGAGCTATAGAAAAGCTATCCTCTACAATCAGCTATATTGAAAAGGGCTCTATAAAAGAGCCCTTTGAATTTCTAGTGCCAAATAGGCGTGACTTCTGAGACTAAGATTATTCGTTTAGAGACGGTATTTTGTTGCGCATTCTCCATTCTTGTCGCCATTGCACTATGGCAAAGTGGGCGGGAAGTACCACGTTGACACTCGTCCATAATCACTCCTGACCCCACAGGTAATTCAGTAAAGAGCCGAAGATCTTGGGTACTAACATTATCTATAGGGGTGTTTACCGCGACACCGTCAGCTATCACAAACTCCCCGCCTGATACATTCTCTCTGGCCAGCGTAAGGATTGAGGTAATTGTTTGATGACTTAACCCGTCGAAATGAAGCGTATTTGGGGTTACCAAGCAATCCGCGTAAGGTGTCGGATAATAGCCAATAAACTGATGCTCAACATGGTACGACGGTGCCGAAATTGAATGTTGGATCAAAAATTCAGTCAGCGCTGTGATCACTGGGTGGTTGCAAATCAATGTACCGTCAGTGCAATGTGTTATTGCTTTGAACCACCTTTGTTTACCCCCTGCGTCCGGGTTTAGTTGTTGAGATAAGCCGTAAACATAATATTGACCTCCTTGTCTATCCTCGGGATTGATAAGGTATGTGTTAGCGTCCTTGACGGTATAACGCACGATACCTCTTGCATTTTGGCCGGATGGAATATAAGTGTCTAAGCCTAATTCAGGTTCCACCTGTTTCAGTAACAACTCAATATCTTGTAGTGAACCAACGTTGAAATTTGGCAAAGAATATTGGCAGAAACCATTTCTTAACAATGTAGTTTTAGTCATTTTTGATTCTCCTATCTGTCTTTCTTGATTTGTTTTCATAAAAATTTCAATAAGCTTTTTCATATTCACCTCATCTGGTTTGTTTTGGTGTTTATAGATTTGCATTTAATTTATTGATTTTGAAGGAAATGATAGGAATCTAAACGGAATGAAAACTGAATTTATGGTGAGTTTTAATGTGAAAGGCCTGTTTGAACGAATGGTTGCTATACCGTATGCTTCATTCAGTTTTAGCTTAGTGGAGATTAATTGAGCTGGGTAACTCGAATTAATACAATCCATGCTTTCTCTCTGGTTTAAAGAGCTGTGGGCAGTACAAATGGAAAGCCTTTTGGGCTAGCACATCGAGGATGTATATTTTCTCTTGCGCTTTGGGGGAAGGCTATGAGTATAAGTGAGCAGGAACAAGTAGTCATCGGTAGAATCTGAATAAATCCACGAAAACTACTTGAGTAGTGAGCGATTTTTCTATTTACAGTAGCAATTGAGTGGCTACTTTGTTAATCCTCAAAAAATGCAAGTATATTAGGAATTGTACGGCCATAATCTATTTTCTTACTATTCGAATCATTTAGATACAACTTTAAAGAACCTCCACTGTCTAGAGTCATCACGTTAGACATATTGAGTCCATACATCTCTAGCACATCCTTCGCGTATCCATAATTTTGACACTGGCTTACTAGAATGACTAGCTTTTCATGCTTGTTTCTTGGGTTGTTATCAGCATCAACTGTGCCGACAAATCCTCTTGGATAACCACCTCCAAAGCTGCAGTTGTATCCTTTTATGGAACTTAAATGATTGGTAGTAAAGGCATATGCGTAAGATACTAAATTACTGCGCCGATATGTTGCATTATCTAAGTCAGTCAATGCTGCAAAATAATCTCTTGAATCATTGGGTTGGAAGGAAGTGACATCATCAAATTCATCAACACGCCCTACAAATGCTTTACCGCCACCGATTTCAAGCTTAGCTAAATTATCAAGAGCGTAGCCCCAAGTTTTGTCAATACTATCCTCGTAATACCCAGAATCTTCATGATAAAAGGAATGTTTTAATTCTCCTCCGTCCATCCAAATTGAATGCGAGCGGCTAGGAAATAATATCCCTCTCTTTTCACCTATGTTTGAACTAACTGGGCCAAAGTAACTTAAGTTAGTGAAACCGACATATGATTGAGCCAGATCAGTGTCTAACGCTTTTAAAGCATCATGAAATCCGTATCCGCTGGCTGCTTTGAAGTAATAATATGGGGTACTATCTTGGTTTGAATTTCCTCCCATCATCCAGGAGTTGGTCACAGAATGCTTTTCAGAGCTAATTATTAGTGGGTGTCCGCCTCTATCTAAGTTAACAATTATCACGTAATCGTCGGCCCCGCCGCTATAACTGATTTTATACACATCAACACCTGACCCAATAATGCCATCAGTATTACTAAAGGTTTGATAATTGATGGCATTAACAGGGGCGCTAGTCATAGCGTCATGAGTAGGTAGCGTGAAGTTAGCTTCTGATTTGAGTGAGTAACTAGATAAAGCGATAACACTCAGTATTGGTAGAAATTTCATATTTAACTCCTTTTGTTAATTTTTCTTAACTTTATTGTCTTTTAAAAACTCCGTTAAGGGTGGTTATTTCTACCTTGACGCACCTGTTTGAACTAGTAAACAGTGCTAACTCTTGCTTGTTAGATGAGAGTGTTTGATGTTGCTTAACATGGTCTTAATTTCTATTGTAATGATTTTAAATCGTTTTTTTATTTTGTTGAGCAAGGTTACGTAAAATTCACAATGATGCAGGTAACCTAATGATGGTTACTTTCATTGTTTATATTTAAGTAACAAAGTGAAATTATATTTGAAAATTGTGCTCTAATTGTATAGAAATGTAATCTAAATGTGGTTTTTTAGACCGGTAAATGAGATTTTTTGGTATGCCTAAGGGTAAGGAGCGCGAAATGGAACAAGTTTATAACTTTGCGGATGAGGTGCAATTAGAGTCTTTAAGGCAGCTGATTGTTGAGAAGATTAATCAAAAAGGACTGTCCGAACAGCAAGTTACAGACAGTGCTTACATGAGTGATAGAAGTCTTCGCAATTATAAGACGGAAGGCTACTTAGCCAGTTTAGCGCCACTCTCGTCATCGACGGTAAGTAAGCTAAAGAATCTATTGACTGCGCTTAATATTGAGCCTGAAGAAGCGCTGGAATACCACCAAAAGCGAATAGAAAATCAACAAAACAACCACCACTCAGACCCTACAAATCAAAATGGCCAGCAAAGCAATGCTCAGTTTCAAGGGTGTACCTTTAACGGCGGGGCGAATGCACCAAATGTCATCACTGGTAATAGGGACATTACGCTTAACTTTGGTGCTAAAGACTAAAGGTAACCTTAAATTCCGATAAGGGGTGGTTTGACCCTGTAAATTTAAGCTAGTTAAGAAGCTTGTATCTTTCATAGCGAAGTACTCGCTATTTGAAGCTCTTAAGGCTTAATTGCTCCCGTTTTTAAAATTTTAAAAGTGATTTTATATGAGTGCTGATCCAAAGGAAGCAGAGGTTGGTTCAAGCATTGGCATCGAAACCAATGCATATGATGATGATGTTCCGCAGCAACTAAGCCAATTTGACAGTAGTACGTTTGAAGAAGCTGTGATCCAAGGGAATAGAGATGTTCAGGTCAATAACTATTTCTCAAATGCTGATAAGAAACCACTGAAGTATGAAGCACTTCAGTTAAGAACGTTTCCAAAAATTGCGAGTAATGAGGTCATTTTAGATGACATCAAGTTAGCCGAACTTAACAATTTCCTCGTTTGTCACAACTGGCTGATTATTGAAAAAAATAACGAGAATGCCTTTTATCTCTCAGAGGCTATCGCTGCTGCTTTACAGCACACCGACATATCATCTTACTACATACGTCATAATTCATGTCGAATAACTGAGTACTTAGATTCAAAATTTCCTTACGTAGAAAGTCAACACGCTTATGTTATTAGGCAGCCAGTAGAAGACTTAGAAAGTTTCGAGCGCTTTATCGAAACCCGTGAAAATCTAAATGCACTGACGTCTAAACTAAAAGCACGTAAGGCGACGCTGCTTATGGTATTGGATAGTAAAGGCGATAGTGATTGTCCTAGAAGGATCCAAGAATACCTGCGTTTCAACTCTGTAAGTTCCATGCTTGGTTATTGGCAGCCTGCAGTTCACTTTACACATGACTCATTACCTGTAGCAGCACTAGATAACGACGATTGGTTGGACTGTTTAGTTATTACACTAACTTGTTGGTTTAACAACATGCCACTGGTGTTGTTTCAAAATGTCATAGCTAAAGCATTTGACCATAAATTAGATCAAGCTAAAGAAGTGGGAGAAGGAGAAGAAGCGTTAACTCATGCTTATGCTCGTTGGCAGCAAGATCCTGATGCATTTTTGAAATTAGCTGGGCTTGAGCTCACATCACCGTCGGGTTTAGGTACTTGTTGTATCCGGCTAAGCTCGATTAAGCAAGCGAGCGTATATCGAGAAAAGTTGCTTACAAACAACCCATTCCAACTAGCCGTACTCTCTGCAATTATTGAAGAAGTCATTTTTGATCAGGATATAACAAATGAACTCCTTGATATAGATGCGCTTTTTTCAGACCTTGCCTACTTCTACTTAAAGCTTTCTGAAGTTGGGGTAATTACTATTAATAGTGATTACCTATTAAAAGTTTTTGAGCGATATCGTCAGTGCCAAAATTCAAAAATAATTCATTTTATTTCGTTTGTTAGGGCGCTTTCTTATCAAGATAGATTCAAGTTGGCCATCGATGAATTTATTTGTCAACTACTATGGCAAGTGGAAGAAAAAGAGAAAGGTCTAATATCTATATCAGACTTAGAAATTCATATTGATAATTGGGTTCCAGAGTTTAAGTCAACCTTTGAAAATAATCTTAAATCGAAGGTGTATGACTTCAAAAATCACCTCTATTTTTTATTTAATACTCTAGCTTATTCAATTGAGTTTGAAAGTGAATCTGAAGTTTTGTCATTGGAGTATGTGTTTTCTAAAAACTCTGAACTTGGGTTTTATGATAATAATATGCGCCCTGGATTTGCAGTGCTTCGTTACTATTTTTCTGGCTATCTATATGCAGATGCATCTCACTTATTAAAAATACTAAAAAATATACCTTCCGATAGTGAAAAGTGTGTTTTAACTTTAATGATTGTAAGGATTTTTGTTTTTAGCCTTATGCATCGTGTGTTAGAGGGAAATAATCAACTTGATGATAAGGCCACCTTTTACTTGATTACGTTAATGTTTGAAGAGGGGGCGGAAGAGTTAATTTACCCACTGCTAGCGATGCCTAGTTTGAATGAAAGCCTAAAGAAGAGAAATATCACTGCATTTTTAACTGCATCGATTTATATAAAACAAACGCTGATCCAAACGCAATATGTCTCTGATGAAAGTGAATATGAGCATTACGACATGATGCTTACGGAGTTGGATGAAAAATTCAAACGATTGAATCAATTGTTTGCCATTACTTGCACCAGAAAACAGTACGAGCAAATTAAAGCGGATTTAAGAATTCAGCGAGACAAGGCGATAGAGCAGTACAGAAATTGTAGATCAGATAAAGAGCAGAGGATGCTACTAAAGCTAAAAAAAGGCGTGTTAAGCGAAGCTATTAAACAATTTAAAAAACCTAGAAGAGAATCCTACCATGCATGAAAGCATCTCTAATTTGAGCAACTTAATCAGAAAAGTCGATACTAACTTTCACAATCCGAGAGTTCATGGAGAGGGGTTTGTTGTCACTTGGAATAAGAAAACCAACCAAATCGTAACCAAGCAAGGTTTGCTATCTGATTTATTTAATAAGAAACATTATGAATATTTCTTTGTTAAATCTCATACAAAACCAATCGTCATTAGCAAAATTCCATTTGAATGGCATGAAGGTGCAAGTGAGATTGCACTAGAGTTTTACGCTACCTTTCAGCTTAAAATTACAGATCAAACTGAAGCGCATAAGTTAGTCGAAATCTTAAGTATGTCCGGCACGCCGGAAAAAGGATTATTTAATTTAATAGATAAGCACCTGCATCACTGCATGTCGAAAATGTATAAGAAATGCTTGGACTCACAAAATAGCAACTTATTAGATGAGTTTTATCAGCTAGAGCTACAGCGTGGAGAAAGCAGTGAATTAAACACGTCGGTGTGCGAGCAAATGCAGCAAGAATTAAAAGGAATGGATTTTAATATTGGCTTCACACTGCGTAACGCACCAGAGCGATATGCCGAATTTAAATATAGTACCAAGATTAAAGAAACGGGCTTAGAAGTAACGTCCGAATGTCAAATGACATTGAATAACTACCAAGCCTATCGCAAGTCTGAAATTAGCGATATCGAGGGGGTGGTAGCACACATGAAAGCGGGTATTGATAGAGCAATCCGTCAGCATATTTTGGGCAAATCTGAAATGGATTTGCTGAGCAACTTCAAAACGGCAACGAGTCAAGACGTCTCTATCTCCGATCAGGTTAAAAATAGTGTTAAGCAACAAGCTACTGCAATTGGTTATGAACTTAACTCATTTCATACATTACCAAACATTGCTCCGCTGAGGTTATTGAATGGGTTGATGCTCACGTTTGATAAAGAAGATGGCGCATTTAAAACGGGGATGTTTGGTAGCCGTGTACGGTTAAATATTCGCATGGAAGTTAAGGCGAAAGAAGGAGAGTTTGAAAAATACCGTCACTTATTTGCAAGTAGTGAAAACGACAATCAGATTGATTTGTTAGCGATAACGCAAGCACAAATTCTCGACAGAATAAAAGTACTAGTACACGACATTTGCAAAGAAGTGATGTTGAATGACAAGTTTAATCATTACAAAGCATTAAGTCAGTTTGAAGAATTAATCCGGCCTCAACTTGAAGATGAGATTGGCAAACGATTAAGTGAACAACATGGCTTGGTGGTAAGTATTAAGTCACTTATGGCAGTTGAATCTGAAGATGCCATGAGGCTTGAAGAGCTAAGAGGTAAAAAAATACCAATCCAATTTAAGCATTTTTTTGGTGGACAAGACGGGATTGGTGCCGAGTATTCATTCAGTGGCGCATTTGAAGTGCTCGGTCTAGTCGTCAGTGATGCCGGTGGTGAACATAGTTGGGAAACGTTTGAAAAATGGGATTTTGGTTACCGAATCGATTCTCCTGAGCGTCATACCAACACAGCCCTTAAAGGGAATGACGATAGAGTCTGTAAAAAATTGGCGATTGAGAATGAACTAGAAGATATAAAACAGGAAGTTATTAGGCTTTTCAAGGCATCAACATTACTTATCCCTTCCATTACGCTTTGGGTAAACAAACGTGAATATAACGCAAAGTTACAAGATGAATTACTCAGTGAGGTATCGGCTCTGTTGAGGCGCAGTCGAGGAATGGATCTACTGATTGAAAGACTAGAAATTAAAGACGAAAGCCTGATCCAAGCGCAGCTTGATAGTAGAGATCGTAAGCTCAAATCAATTGCCGATGTCGATAGTATGCGTTTAGAGCAGCGTTTAGTTGATTTAAAACAAAGCAAAGACGAAAAGCAAAAGCTGGCAGACGAAGTTACAGAAAGAAGGTTGAGTTTCCTGCGCGACAGCGATGATTTTGAGGACTTACTAGAAGAAAAAGAGCGTATCGAAAATGATTACCGTCATTTAAATACTAAAGAGTCGACCATAGAAGAGCTACTGCCTGCCCCTAACAGCCATGCCTCGAGCGATATCGAAGAATTAGCTGATGTACTTACTAAATCCAATAACCAGTGGGAAACGAACGATGAAAAGTAGAAAAAACCTTGTTGCTGCTTCAATCATGACAGCTTTGCTATCCGGGTGTGCAATGACTGACGACACTAAAACTCGAGCTGAGGGAGCATCGACAGGTGCACTCATTGGTGGTGCGCTTGGTTTGGTGTTAGGTGACAATAAGCAAGCCGCTATGATTGGTGCATTGATTGGTGCTGTTGCCGGTGATCTTTATGCCAAGAGTGTGGTTAAGAAGAAGCAGGATTACGCTAATACTGAGTTATATATGCAAGATGTGATTAAAGGGGCACAAGAGAAACTTATCGCAGCAAAAAATGAAAGAGAAAAAATTCATTTGGAAATAGAAGGTTATACCGCGCAGTTAGAAAGCATTGAGGCAGAGTCTCAAAAACGCAGTGCTGAGTATAGTGGCTTAGAAACGCAAAAAGATAGCCTGTCTAAAGCGGTTTCCAAGTCAGCTAAGTTAGTCGAGATATTGACTGAAGAAATTCAGTACCAAAAGGATGTGCTGGCACAAGAAAGAGAAACCGTTTCTGTGCAATTAGCCTCACATAGTGAAACGGTTATTCAACAACTTCTTGCTGAAAAGAACGAGCTAGAAGTCATGCAAGCCCAGCTAGCTTCATTAGATAGACGGAAATTATACTAATGCTGAAGCGGGTTATATATTGCTTGTTTTTGTCTTTGCTATCAGGTTGTGAGACGACAGGTGATCCAACAACTGGTGGGTTGTATGGATGGAGCGAAGAAAAAGCAAAGCAACGACAGGCACAGCTAAACCGAAGGGTAGTGGATATCGAAGCTCAAATGAATGCGATTGAAGAAGAAAATCAAGAGCTTGAAAGTGACAAGGTACAACTAACGCAGTTGATAGTAATACAAAGTGAGAAGTTAAACGCTTTAATTGCAAGCCATGATGCGTTGCTGGGTAAGATAGAAACATACAAAGGTCTTGAGCGTATTAATCAGACAAAAATTAGCCAGTTGAAAACACGTTACCCATGGCTCGGCCTGAGTCGAGAGGAGGTCTTGAGACAATTTCAAGAAGCGGCAAGCGAATCACGACAACAGCAAATGCTAAACCAGCTAGAGAGTGAGCTTGAATCACTAGCACAAGAAATAGATATGATACTTTGAGTAATGTAGATGTCGATTAAACCAATAAAAGCACAATATTATTGCAGCAATATAGAACACTGTAGTAATGCTCGGGCGCATAAGTTATTTACTAAATCATATGCCAACAAGTGTGGTGTTTGTGCTCAGCCATTACTGTTTGCACGTTGGCATTTTTCGTTTGTTACTTCCTTTTGTTGGGTACTTTGTTTATCAACATTAGCAGCGCTGTCTTATCCATATTTCTTTCCTAAAGAATATGAAAATATTACTTTTTCTGGTGTGAAGACTGAAGTTCAAGAGTCTAGTGCTGTCGTGGAAGTTACTCTTCATCGAACAGCCAACATTGATTTAGTACAACAGATTGAGTTAATAACAGAAGATGGTACTGCAAAAGCAGCTGAGGACTATCGAGCCCTTGATATTGCTTTACAGTTCCAGCCTGGTGAAGTGCAAAAATCAATAAATATTCCAATTATTCCTGACTCTGATGTCTATGAAAACAATGAAATGTTTTACATTAAGCTGAAAAATGTGAAAGGGCAGCCGTCACATATCGTGATGATTGTCGAAGCTGGAGTAAACAAAGACTTAGTGGAAAAAAGCAGCCTTTTGGTAAGTAACCTTTCAGCTCTTGCAGCGGACCTTTCGAATGATTTGAAACAGCTTGAGATCCTTGGTAACTATTTGTCAACCAAAGAAAACCCAAAGGCTAACTTGGTCAAGAATTACCGTGATACTCAAGATAATATTCAAAGAGCGAGAGAAAAATACATTGTTCTGTTTAATGAAGCTTTAGATTTGGACCCTAATGTTTTGAGAAATACATTGGACGCCCACCTTGAAGCGCTGAAAAAACAACAGTTTCATACTCAATATGAAGCAACAACTGTGATGAAAGCTCAGTTACTTGACTACTTGAGTTCCAGAGTTTCTAACTCGCCTAAGTGG
Source organism: Pseudoalteromonas sp. CO348 (assembly GCF_004208845.1). Taxonomy (NCBI): domain Bacteria; kingdom Pseudomonadati; phylum Pseudomonadota; class Gammaproteobacteria; order Alteromonadales; family Pseudoalteromonadaceae; genus Pseudoalteromonas; species Pseudoalteromonas sp. CO348. The sequence goes on from NZ_SGPI01000040.1 coordinate 236,824, forward strand.
CTTGAGGAGTTAGGTGAGGTAGTAAAACTTGAAGTGAAAGCAAATAACAATGGAAGTGTTATCTAATCTGAGTTGCTTATTTATTGGGCTAGCTTTCAACTAAGCCAATGGGCAGCGCACTCAGCGCTGCTGCATACTCCCCATCAACAGAAGTGAAAATCGAGAGAACTTTTGTTCATTATTCGATGAGTTAGCAATAGCTCATTGAGGCACCCTCAAATACCACGAGCCTTCAGCTTAAGGTGTTTAAGTTCAGCCATTACATCGAACTACAATATTTACCTGCAAAACTTTCAAGCAAAACGATTGCTGACTAAAGAGCTGGCAGAGGGTTGTCTGTAACTGACGTTTGTAAAAATACTGAGCTAGTTTGAGATCCTTTTATATCAAGTGCTACAAGTAGCACCTTTCTTTACTTCCAATCTATTTCCTATTTCCTTCCTAATACATTAACTAATTGATATTAAATGGCTTATTGGTTTTTGGATTTTCCAAATATCGGCCTCTGGCATCTGCCATTATCGCCTTAACCTTATGTCTATCGGGCAAACAAGCAAACGCCTGATGTAAGGTGAACTCTGGCTGCAGACAGATTTTACCTCTCCTTTAAAAACAGAATGAGAGGAATTTACTATGTCTTTTAAAATAGAAGCATGTAATTTAAATAATATTGATGTCGCAGTTAAAACGTTGAAAGAAAACTATGTGGAAAACTTTCCAGCTATCAGAGTTACTAAAGATAAAATCTTAGGTAAAGGTACTTCTCTATACCTACTTAGTGATATAAGCCAAGTTCCACATAATCCAATAGCCACTTTTGGACTGAGCAGCGCGTATGAAGATGAGGATGTTTGGAAAGAAGTAAGGGCATCATTAAGTGATGGTTTTGACCCTAAAAAGGATGCAGTTGTCGGCCAGCTTAGTATATCGAGTAAAGATGTCGCAATTACCAGAGTGGTTTATGGCCTGTTATTAGATAAAGCACAACAGATGGGTTATGAGCGGTTGTTTTTTATCCTGAGAGGGAATGTTGATTTTTATAAAAAGTTATTTAACGCTATACTGATTAAAAATGATTGCAACTATGATATTGGGGTTGATAGAAAAATATCTGCTCTAGTTGTTGAAACGAAAGAAATAAAGCAAAGGGGGCTTCGCTTCCTAAATCGAAACTTATCATCTTGCTTTAATAAGAGTGATAGTCTAATTAAAAGGGAAATTATGAATAAATCTCATTGGGATGAATATAGTAGTGCATTTGACTCTATTATTACTCCACCACAAGTTGAACTTTATAATACAATTTCTCCGCTGTTGTCAGGAGTTGTTCTGGATGCTGGATGTGGAAATGGAAACTTAGCCGCTTTTGTCAATGGTGAAGTTTCTACTTATCACGGTGTAGATACGTCTCTTGATATGGTGCAAAAAGCCAACGCCAATCTGCAGAGACTGAAAGAACCACAGCGATTTCAAGCATTTCATGTCCAACTAGAAGAGTTTGTTAATACGCATCAATACGACGTGATTACATTAATAAACAGTGTTTACGCGATGGATAATCCGTCTTTGGTTTTTAAACACTGCTATAACTTACTTGCTCCGGGTGGTCTGTTAATTATCGCAAACCCCAATGAAAACATGACAAAATCTCACATGGAAATGATGATTGAGTTGTATGAATCGCAATTTAGTGGCAATCCTGCTGTTGCGGACTTTAAGAGATTGAATTTACAATTTGTCACACAATACCAACATTCGTTTTATACTTTAGATAAAGTTGAAGATTGGCTAGAACAAGCTGGACTGTCTGTAACAAACAGAGATTGCACTCACTTTCATGGTGCAATGAATTTAATCGTAGCTAAAAAGTAGGAAAATAAAAATGCGCTATCAAGATCTAGTCGATTTGTTGAATGCTTCGAATCAAGCAGAATACACTGCAAGTTTTTATCGTGCCATCTCACATATCGGATTTGATAGCGCAATTTATGGTTTTTTGCCAAGCCATGAATTTGTTAAACACTTGAACCAAATGCCTATCATACTAGCCACCGAAAACGCCCCTCTGGATTATTTAAAGTACTATCAAGAAAATGAAATTTTTAAGCCTGAGACAGATATCTTCGTAGCTAAAATACTTGCTGGTCATCGAAATCCAATAAACTGGTGGCGGGACCTACATGGTTTCAACCCCACAGAGTTACAAGTTGCTACCTTGACCCATGCAAAAAACGAATTTGGTCTCAATAACGGTTTTGTCGTCCCTCTCATGTGCGACCACAGAGGCTACGCTTGTGTTACTTTGTATAGCAATTTAAGTGATAAAGACTTTAATCACCTCGTACAGGAAAATGAAGAACAAATCGGATTATTTTGCTCAGCGTTGAACAGCAAAATCTTCTCAGATCCAAACTTAGTTGCTGAGTTATACGACAATTATATAAAAATGAGCGATACAGAGCGTCAAGTGATGCGATACTTGGTTTCGGGGAAACCGATGAAGCAAATTGAAGATCATATTGGAATAACCTATCGCTACGCTGCAAAAGTAATTGATAAATTTAGAAAAAAGCACGGAAATGTTCCAAAAGACAAATTGCTCTATTCGCTAGGGCACTACTTTAGTTGATTTAACGCTAGTATTTCATATCTGACTTATCACACTAACGGACGAGTTTATCTTTAATGTGGCAGGTTACTCTGAGCGAGGAGTGGATATTAATGCCAACTTATTTTTGGACAAGAGGAAGTAGGCTAACTGACTCTTCATCATTTCTCCAACCTTAATAAATGCCGAAAGATTGATTCGTAACGTTCGTTAACCTGAGAAGCGGAACTTAACATCCCGAGAAGCTTCGCCTTGTTTTCAGGCTTTAAGGTTCCTTCGATATACTCGACGTATAACTTGTGGATCGCTTCATGGTGTTTATTTTGGACTTGTAAGCCTTTGTCGTTAATTGCGACGCCAGTTACTAGCTTGGTCTTTTCGGGAGGACTAGAGAACTCTTTATGATACTGATAACCGTAACCGTGTATTAGCTTCTTAACCTCCCAAATAAAAGCCCCTGGGACAGCCTTTCCGGAAAACGTTAAGTCGTCAACATAGACCGTAAAGGTTATCTGATTAGTAGCGGACAACTCGTCTATTTTTTCGAACATCGGCAAAGACGAAAAGAACGCTAAGATCTGACTTAAAGGACTCCCCGTCGGGATATGACCATTAACACAAGCTAGATTTGTAAGTATTTTTGATACGTCAGGCGAACAGAATAAACAGGTTCTGAAAAACTGATAGACAGCTTCTCGTTTCGTCGACGGGTAATATTTCTTAATATCTAGTTTGACCAGCGCGGAGCCTTCTTCGTGGGTCTTGGCGTTCGTTATATGTGATTTTTTCTTGATCCCTGAGTGGAGGTAATCAGGAGTTTCTATTCGCTGTAAGAGCTTAAATAGCCTCTTGTGGACTTGCTCTAAGATTGACTTCGGGACTTGGACTTCTCGATCTTTGCCGTTCTTTTGGATAGTGAATATTCGGAAGTTATTTTCGTCTTCGGATAAGCTCAGTAAGACTTTAAGGTCCATACTGAGTAACTCGGCTAGCTTCCTTTTTGCCTGTAATTTATATAAGGGCGATTGATCTATCGGATAACGGTTCCGCGTTCTCAGTTCTCATTCCTCCAACGATATAGTTATCTAGAGGTCCCGAGCCATCACCCTCGACGAGCCACTCCAAAAAGTTGCTTATCGGGTCCTTAACCCATCTATAAAATCTATAGATAGCCAAGAGTTTAGTTAGCCATTTACATGGCTTGACTAGATGTTTAACGACTTTACGTCGCCGCATTCGGGTCTGTTCTTCTTTACTTGGGTCTTCTGTATCAGACATAACGTTATCCTCATAGTTACCGGGGCGATTGCCACCGTCTCACGCGTAACTTAAGGACGGGAGAAAAGAACAGTTTTTATCCTCTAGATTCCAAGACCGTTCGTTTCTCACCGAACGGCCTACACGTCATTCATTGATACATGTCATAAGAGTAATACGACGACACGACGAACGGATGAGCGCGCAAAGGGTTAGGGTGTTATCCCCACGGAAACTAACGCTTCCCAATGGTGTGAGATTATTCCCGTTTTCCAAGTAATTATATTATGGGAGCGTTTATTTATTAATCAACACTAGGGAGTTAGATTTCTCTAGCTTATTTTGAGGCAAATGCGAGTTAGTACCAAGCGTCCGCTTTTTGACACACATACAACAGCCAAGTTTAATTTAGCCCTGTTATTCTGGCTTATTAACGTCAGGTGGTTTAGCTGTGGTCTCTAATTAAATCGACTAGGGCTAGGTTTTATGGCCCACTCATCAAATTGTGCATGAGTGGGCCTATTTTATTTTTAGTTTGTTGAGCGATCACTTACGATAGGTGATGGTGGGTTTTTGGGCTTATTACTCTGGTGTAGCATAAAGTAATATTGTTGGCGTTCATTGGGTTGATTATTGATATCAATACGTGCAACTCCTGCGATTACGTCTAAACCATCGGCACTTTTCACCAAGGGGTAGTCGTTTGGACCGAGAGAGAGTAGTGATACTCTGTTGAACACTAAAGTTTCTACATTCTGAACTGTTTGATGTTGGTTATCTTCACTGACATCAAAATAATGGTCGCCGCCGTATACATCTTTTCCAATGTTACGCATAAATGCCCCCATACTGATAAGGAATTTGTTTTCGACTTCAATGCCTTTTAGCCCATAGAAAAGCTCGTGCTCACCGACAAATACAATTCTTCCCCCCTGCGCAGCAAATTGTTTTAAGCGACTGACTTCATCCGGAGAATATGAGTTAAGTGGAGTCCAGAGTACGATAAGTTTTATTTGTGGGTCATCAAGATCCCAATCTTCTAGTGACTGATATGTAATAACTTCAAAGCCTAAATCTTCCCAAGTACTGTACAGGTAATTAATAGATTGGCATGACCAACTGCAGCGAGAGTCGTGAGATCGATCTAGAACTATTTTAGAACCTTGGGCACGGAGGCTGTTTCCTGAAAAGCTGGCTAGGTTTTTCGCAAACTGTGTGTTATCGGCTATGTAAATACGCTCATTATCTAGAATATTGACATCATTGAATACAATTAAATCTCCACCAGCTGCAGGTGCGACATTACTGTCAAATGTAAAGCCAATAATTGAATTTGCTCGGCTCCCCTTGCTATCTGTCGCATAGAGTATAATGTTGTTTTCACCTTGAACAAAAGACTCCGCTGGTTGAGTGAGTGCGAAGCTGCCACTATTTAGCGCAAAACTAATGTCTCTTTTGGCCTCTCCATTTATAGAAATAAATAATTTGGCGATACTTGATTGAACTGTTTCAATCTTGCCTTCTATTAAGATGTTACTACTCAAAATTGCGCCAGGTGTTGGAGACAATATTGTGATTTGTGGTGGAACTTTTAATGTTAACTCAGATGTTGGCTCCGAAATTGCGCGATAAGCGCTTAAATCGCTTTCGTTTCCTGTTAAAGCAACATCTATGATGCATGCTTCAAGCCTACTTTTTATGCTTACATACTTTTGGCACAATTCTTTAACCCTTTGATATTCCGCACTACCAATTTGTGCCTCTAACCTCGCTTGAGTTAACAATGTTCGTGGAAAGTTGAGATCAACGAAGCTTTCAGGAGTCTCATCATTGAAGTAGTCGAACAAAGAGGATTCGGATGTTACACGCCAACTGTTGCCATAAATATCATAAAGTTGATTAAAGTTACCTTTGTCTTCAATTTGCTTGCCGTTGGCATCCGTTAAGTCATTGTCGACGTTGCCATCAAAGTATCCAAGCAATCCATTAACGCTGCCCGCACGAGAGTTTGGTAAAAGCACTTCTGTCTCGACAAACTCACCCCGTCGATACACCTTTAGTAATGAGGTGTCTGGCCAAGTTATTTCGTAATGACGATTATTTTGTTTAAAGATACTTGCTTGATTAGGAAGCGCACGAGCACCGTTATTTAGTGTTTGTAATTGACCATCAATAAGTATGGCAAGGCCTTCATCATTTGGGTAAAAGGTGACTCTTGTTCCTGCTACATTTGCGGCGACAGCGGCATTGAAAGACACATGTTGATTGCCAGGGACTGCGACATAACGGCCCTGAATCTCAAAAGAGTCGATATTGGACTTGGCTAAGATATACTCACCAACGCCATTAAATCCATAGTTTAAGCCGTCAAACGTACGTAAATTTGGGTCTCCTGTGACACGAGCTTGTTTGCGCGGGTTGCCTAGGTTGTCGTCAATTGGGTTGCTATCATCTACGGGCTCACCACTGAGCAGAATTAATTGAACTGGTTGGTTGGTGTCCTCGGTAACAGTGATTGTAATGCGCTCTGGTTGAAAACCCGATTTAGAAGCGATGACATGATAATCACCAACCGCGAGTGGTGAAGAACTAAAGGCGCCACTGGTATCGGATGATAATTGTTGAGAAAGCCCAGTGCTAACGCTTGTTAGTGAAACATCAGCACCCGTTATGGGGCTGCCGTCAACATCGGAAATAGCACCTGTAAGCGTATTGAATTGAGTCTCAAATGGGCAAACTTCAGAGCTCCAAATTGGTCGATTAAAATCGTAAAGAGGAATATTTTTGTTTTTTTCTTCGTTGGTTAAGCCAAGAATATCTCCAACAAATCCATAATCTAAATTGGCATCAACACCTAAACCTAATGATAGAGCTAAGCTGCATTTGACTGTCTGTTGTGTATTGTTAAGTTCTGCAGTTGCGATATATTCAGCATATGGCCCCATTGCTAATCCTGCTCCTGGGCCATCTAACTCTATTTTATTACCAAAAGGTAATGCGACAGATAACTCATAAGCAGAAAGCATAAATTGTAGTTCGGCTTCTACTTTTGCTGATGTTTCACCTGATAGTTGGTATTCAGGTCCAATTTGAGATATGACGGGTACAAAGCTGTTAACTGGGCTCAGTTTGTCGTTTTGATATTTGAATCCGGTTTTATACTCTCCTGAAGCACTAATACCCATTTTTAAATGGGCTTCACCTGCGACGCCCAAGTAAGCACCTAGTTGCGGATGTAGTTTAACGTTCAAAAACAAAGGTATTGGTCCAACAAACAGCTTTACGTTTTTGTTGACTATAGGGTTGAATACTTTGCTTTTGCTCAGACTGCCTTGATATTCATAGTCAGCATTAAGGTAGGTCTTAGTTAGATAATCTGCTTGAGCAATTGTAGAAAAGTGAGTTACTTCACCTCGAATAATTGAAAACTCTATCCCAATTGTAGCGCTTGAGTTCATCTCGAGTTCTACAACTGACGTGACTTCAGGGCTTAGTTTTTGCTGCAGTGTTCTTGAGAACGTTAAGATAGGAATATCTACACTTGACTGTACCGTGTTATTAGCAGTTGAAACCGACTGATTAAGTGTTGCAGCTTGGTTCGTTATAACAAGGTCTAGTTTAACGTCAGCATCTGGAAAAGCTTTGTGTAATGGTGCATGGGAAGTAGTTAAAACATTACCATTAATATCAAGAACCTCACGCATAAACCCGGTGTCATCATCAGCGGTGACACCGACTATAATATCACCGACTTGTATGTCGCTTAACGCACCTGCGGTGATTGTGAGTCTACCCATCTCCGGGGTAATTTCTACTCCCGATTGGCCATCAACGATGAAGGTTGTGTAACCGTCAACGCCTCTTGTTGCTGGCTTCAATTCGCTGCTCGGGTCTAATGTAGCTATGACTTCAGCATCTTCAAGCGGTTGCTCGTCATGGTCACCTGTGTAGTCAACAAAATCTATTGCTTCAGCAACTGCCACATTGGTGCTTGCAGAGGTAGAGTAGCCTGACTTATCTGAGACTGTGACCGTAAACTCAAGGTTATCTCCAGTGTAGTCTTCAGGGATTTTTAGTGAAGCAAAATCAGGTTTATCGTTATCAATGTTAAGCTCTATATCTGTTGATTCTTCCCATACGATGCTGTCAATTTCAACGGCACTCGATATATCTGCTTTTAATTGTGCCCACGATCCTTTCGCGATGCTCTGAGGTACTTGCAATTGAATCGTTATGTTGTTCAGGTTGTTTACGGTGACAACCACCTGGTCAGTCGCACTTCCTCCTTTATCATCAATAACCGTTAACTCGAAACTTAATTCTTCGTTCTCTGTGACATCCGGAGCCACAAACGAGGAAGTTGCGTTGCTTTGGTCTGCTAACAAAACAGGGGGGCCTGAAAGTTGCTGCCACTGGTAGCTTTGAATCACTCCGTCGTTATCTGTGCCACTACCGTGTAATGTGACGGTTGCCTTTTCATCGACCGTTTGATGTTCTCCTGCTTGAGCAATCGGTAGGCTGTTTGTTGGTTTATTTATATCGTTATCTGAGTCCCCACCGCATGCGACTAAAGCGCCTGTTAACAGCGTAATTAGGGTTGTGCGTAGAGGAGTGTATTTATGCAGGTCCATAACCATCCTTATGTATTTGAGCGAGAGCAAGTTGCTTTGAAAAATAAGAATGCGTGAAAAAAGCAGCATGAAACAGGGTCGAAATTTCCACCTTGTTCAGTATTGATTCATTGAATAAATTATCTGAGTGTTAACAAAATTGAAGGGTTTATGGACATGGAACACGGAGCTATATCACAACATTTTATATCGACACCTAAATTCGGTGCTTGGAAATTGGTTTTTACGCTATGCTCATTTTTTCTAGTGATGCAATTAGTTGGTTGTAATGCGATGCACACTGCGGTGAAAAAGCGGGATTTAAGAGTTGAAACTAAAATGAGCGACTCTATATTTCTTGACCCAGTCAGTCAGGACAAGCGTACAGTATTTTTACAACTCAGGAACACATCGGATAAGCAGGATTTAGTCATCGCTAACGAGATACAAACTGCATTACTGTCAAAAGGCTACAAGGTTGTTAATGACCCAGATGCAGCGCACTTTTGGATCCAAGCGAATATTCTCAAAGCAGGCAGAACAACCGCTGATGAAAATCGGGGAATTTTAGCCCAAGGCTATGGTGGGGCTGTCGCGGGTGCTATTGTTGGTGCTCAGTTTGGTAGTGGTCGAGGGCAAGCAGCAGCAGGCTTGCTTGGCGCTGCTGCAGGCTTTGTTGCTGACGCAATGGTAGAAGATGTTTATTTTAATATTGTTACTGACTTACAGGTTTCTGAGCGCGCGAAATCTGGTGTTGAAGTACAAGAAGGAAATAGAGCTAAACTAAAGCAAGGTAACTCAGGCTATAAATCAGTAACTTCAAACGAGGTGACTGACCGTAAAAAGTATCAAACACGGATCGTTTCTACAGCGAATAAAGTAAATCTGGAATTCGTTGAGGCTCGACCCAAGCTAGTTCAAGGTTTAGTAAATTCTATTTCGGGCCTGTTGTAGCTAGGTGTGCGGTAATATTGGAAATATAGTTTTAGCATGGAAGTAACGTGCCAATACTATATTTCCATTTATTTTTAACTGTTATAGCGAATAGCAGACACCCATCATAATATAGATGCGAATTGTGGTGGGGTCTGTGTTAGTGCTTTATTGGCTTGTTATACAACTTTTAACTCACGAGTCCAATCTTTCCATGAAATCGACTTGCCCGGTAGTGCTATTTTTGAGAAAGGCCACACTGATTGAAGCCAATTTAAGACAGTCTGATAAAGTATTTTTTCTAACGCAATACTATCATCTCGAATCCACAAGTAGACTTCGCAGTCATAATTTAGTGAACGGCTTGGATCTATATAAACAGAGCCTAGGCATTTTTCCTTTGAATTGTTAAATATGGAATATGCAAAAGCATCCCTTGATTCAAATTCTTGTTTATGAATCTTTAAGCTTTCTATATTTTCTTCGAGGGTCATATTAACTTTAGGCCACTCAGTTTCAGGGCCAAATATTCCTTGTAGCCTTTTTTGACTGGACATTACTGCTTCAAAGTCTAACTCAGCAACTTCTTCTTCAAGCACTCTGAAGTGAAAATTTTCACTATCAAAAAACGTCGGAGGCTTGAACGATTCAGGAATAAAAGGGTTGGGCATACTCTGGGCTATCCGTAGTTGTATAAAAATTTAGTATTTATGCGACATGCAGTTTGTGTTGCATAATCGTTTGTTGGGTTGAGCCGTCACCTGCTCGGTGTGACAGAGTTGGTGTCGTTTATGCTATGGACTTACTTAGAAAAAAATAGGCTTTTTAGAGGCTTTAGCGCTCTTAGTTAGTTTAATCAGCTTAGCTATTTGTTATGTAAGCTTTCCTTGCATTGCTCAGCGCTTATTATTTATTCATTACACCTAAATTTTCCTTAATAAGCAATTATATTTTTTAGACGTACAGAGGCCGCTAGCCTGAGCAATTAGGCAGGTTAAATAATATGATTAACACTCAACTTTTGATTTATAAAAGCTTTCTAACTTGTCTAAAAAGTCGTGCAGTTTTTGATTCATTTCGTCATAGTTATGGTTCAGCAAAATCTCTGGCTCATCTACAAATCGATACTGTGAAGCGTCATTGAGGTCGTCATTTTCAATCAGTGATGCGACGATATCTTTGGTAAATTCCATATGGCACTGAAAACCGTATACTAGGTCTCTGTAGGCGACAATTTGCCTTGGGCACCCCGCGCTATATGCAATCACTTGTGATCCATTGGTGAGCCCTGGCATATCATTATGCCAATGACCGACATCCAACACTTTTCCAAAATGACTAAATAATGGATGTGTCATCCCAGCTTCCGTCAAGCTTATCGGATATTTTCCTATTTCACGTTCAGGGCTAGGTTCAAATGTTGCACCTAATGCTTCACCAATGAGTTGCGACCCTAGGCATATACCAAGCACGACTTTTCCGGCGGTAATCGAGTTCAAGATGACTTCTTGCTCACCTTTTGTATCGAAGTGTGGGCATTGCTCAATAGTTGTCGACGGATTTTGAGGTCCTCCCATTACAATCAAAAAATCTAGGTTTTTGGCATTTTTTGGGAGTGGTTCGCCTTGATAAACTCGCGAGTAGGTAATGGTATGGTCGCGTTTATTTGCCCAAGATTCATAGGCGCCGGGCGCTTCAAAATGTTCATGAACGATAAAGTGAATATGCATCTTTGTGCCTTTTAATTAACGATAGGCTGTAGATGGTATATTAAATTTGGATGGCGTAACTTATACTAACAGACGTTTAATGTTGATAAGTCGCCAAGATGCAAGCTAATGACCTCATCAAAGGTTCTTCTGATAAACAAATCGTAACTAAAACGACGAATATGGCTTCTGGCTATATTGATGACTTCCATTCACATTCGTGGCATCAAATTGTGTTTCCTTTGCAGGGGCTATTACAATCGAGTATCGGCGATAAAAGCGGGATTGTTCCTCACAATGGCATGCTCTACATACCCGCAAATACAGTGCATAAATCCATAGCGATTACGGATACACAGTTTTTGGCGATTTACCTTAATCCCGACAAATATGTTCAGTATGGAGACGAACCAAAATCCTGTTTGGTAACGCCATTTATTAAAGCGCTCATTTTGTTGCTATTTGAAAACGAGACGCTCACTCAAGCACAATCCAATATCACACATTTGTTAACGGTATTGCGGGATCAAATCACGATCGCAAACCGTTATGAAATACCCCTACTCATACCTACCGATAAACGCCTTTTATCCATTTTCTTACAGCTTAAAGAGCAACCGGATCTACCATTTACTTTAAAGGAATGGGCAACAAAAGTGGGCGCTTCTGAGCGCACTTTGTCGCGATTGTGCTCAAGAGAGTTTTCTCAATCATTTTCACGGTGGAGACAAAATGTGAGGTTAGTTTTATCTTTGCAATTGTTAGGGTCGCAAAAGAGCATACAGGAAATTGCTATTGAGTTGGGGTACGCTTCTGACTCTGCGTTTGTTCAAGCGTTTAAGAAATTGTTCAACCAAACACCGAGAAAGTACCGAATTGCCAACTTACAGCACAACGTAAATTTATTTTGAGCAACTTCTGCTACTTTCAGATTACTTGCGCTAGAGACGAAAGTATCTTATCGCGAATGCTTTTAAGTTCTTCTCGCTTTATGTAGTCTAGGCGGGATTTGATTATTGGAGGCATTTCGCGATGTTGCGAATTCTTTTATGTGCTAGCTTAGGATTAGCACCAAGTTTTGGGTTAGTTGCCAAAGAGGTAATGACCCCAGATAAGCTTTGGCAAGTAAAGCGCGTGAGTGCGCTTGGATTATCTAAAGACAACACCCATGTGATTTATCGAGTTACAACGCCAAACGTTGAAAACAATGACTTTGATAGCAAAGTTTATCAAGTGCCGTTAAAGGGTGGGGTGTCCCAGCTTTTAAGCGCGTATCAAGGGATATTGTCAGACGACAACATTTCACCAGATGGCAGCAAAAAACTATTTCATGACACTGTAAATGTTGAAGCTGTGTTAGCCACGGATAGACACAAAGCGCTTACGCAAGCAGATGCGTATGTATTTGATGATTTAAACTACCGCCATTGGGATACCTGGAAAGACGGCAGTGTTAAACATGTGTTCTATCAGGATCTAATCACAGAAGAAAAAGTCGACATTATGAAAGGGATGCCTTTTGATAGTCCGACGTCACCATTTGGTGGTTCAAGCGATTATGTTTGGGGTCCAAAAGGTGAAAATATCTACTACGTCAGTAAAAAGCTGACTGGCGCAGAATATGCGAGCAGTACCAACACAGATATTTACCGTTATAACTTAGCCAGCAAGAAAACCACCAATCTAACCGAGCAAAACTTGGGTTATGATAAAAGCCCAGAGTTCTCGTCGACTGGGCAATTGGCTTTCTTACGTATGGATGAAGCGGGTAACGAGGCGGATAAAAATGACATTATCGTTAAGTTGGGTAACAGAGAAATCAATCTAACTGCGCATTGGGACGGTACGGTAAGCAGTTTTGAGTGGAGTCATGATGGTAAGCATATTTATTTTATTGCACCTGTTGACGGCACAATCCAGCTATTTCAAGTAGCGGTGAACACCAAAACCAAAGCTAATCCAAAAATTCAGCAGCTAACTAAGGGCATGTTTGATGTAAATAGCATTGTTGCTGCCTTAGACGGTAAGTTGGTGGTTACTCGCAATAGCATGAATCAAGCAAAAGAGATTTTCCGCTTTGATCTGAATAGCAAAAAGCTTGTTGCGCTGACAAATGTGAACGAGGCGTTTTATGCTGATTTGGATTTACCGAACGTTGAAAAGCGAATGGTGAAGACAAAAGACGGCGAAGACATGCTAACTTGGGTTATCTACCCACCTAATTTTGATAAGCGTAAGCAATATCCAACACTGTTATACCTTCAAGGTGGTCCACAGTCGCCGTTATCACAGTTTTATTCCTTCCGCTGGAACTTCCAAGTGATGGCATCACAAGGCTACATTGTGGTTGCGCCAAACCGTCGTGGTATGCCTGGACACGGTGTGAAATGGAACAAAGATATCAGCCAAGATTGGGGTGGTAAGGTAATGCAAGATTACCTTGACGCTATCGACGATGTTGCGAAAGAGTCATACGTTGACAACAAACGTATCGCGGCAGTTGGTGCGAGCTTTGGTGGTTATTCTGCGTTTTACTTAGCTGGCAATCATGATGGCCGCTTCAAAACCTTTATCGCGCACTGTGGCATTTTTGATTTGCGCAGTATGTACGGCACAACCGAAGAAATGTTTTTTGTGAACAACGAATTGGGTGGCGCGTACTGGGAGCAAAACAATGCGGCCATCAACAAAGCATACAATCAGTTTAACCCAATTAGCTATGTGGATAAGTGGGATGCGCCTATGTTCGTGATCCATGGTGGTAAAGACTACCGTGTACCGCTGAGCCAAGGGATGCAAGCTTTCCAAGCCGCTAAACTACGTGGCTTGAAAAGCCGTTTCCTTTATTTCCCTGAAGAAAACCACTGGGTACTGACACCGCAAAACGGAATAGTTTGGCAGCGTGAATTCTTCAAGTGGTTAGAAGAAACTCTATAATTGATACCACTACTGTCAACAATGTAGTTAGCCTGAGCTTCGGATAATTAATGCCTTTCTAGCAGCCAGTTTTAGCGCTAACTGCGTTGAATTCACTGCCAATAGCCAGCTATTGGTGCGTAAATTAGCCTTGCCTACAGGATGTAGGTACCTTAGCGAGAGCAGGACGCGGAAGCGGTGTTATCCCTAAAACTATCTGGCTAGATAAGGGTATAATCTAATATGGTATTAAAAACAATGAGTTAGATAATTCCTTATCCAAACCTCAGGTTAGTTAAGAAAATGCCAGATCGCACAGTGTGTAGTCTGGCATTTTTGTTTTGCAGTTTAACCTTGGTGCTGCGCTAGTATTGTCGTGCCCAAAAATTGAATTAGTCAACGGAAAATAGAAGGAAAATTAAATGATTAAAAGGATAATAAGTAGTTTTTGGTTACTTATGTTGGCTGTGAATACGCAGGCAGCTGAAGAAGCGTTAACGATTGATAGTGTAGTGCCTAACAATATGGAACTGGCTTTTCCGAATGATGCCAATATTTACCCAGATATCAGTGACTTCAAGGTACTTAACGCGGTACTAATGAGTAACGAAAACGGTGAACGCTGGGCAATGATCACGATTAAAAACCAATCGAGTGGGCGTCGGACATTAACACAAAAACACCTGCTGGCACTAACAGCAAACGGGCAAAGGATCGCGCCGATGAAGCTTTCTGAAAGTTTTGCTGGCGGTGAAACGCTTTCACTCACACTGGCTTCGGTGAGAACAAGTTTCCGTTGCTTAACGTGTATACGCGAAATTAATAAGCCTTCGTAGCATCACTTTTTACAACCATAGTCACTGTGCTAAACGTTGCGACTTAGGTAACCATGTTTGTTAGCACCTGATATTTAGCCTCTTACAAACTCCCATTGAGCCACATCAGCAATTCATCAATTAAAAATAAGCAATGCATCAAGTTTTAAAAGTTTTTATTTCATAAGCTTAGCCAAAAATGGAGAAAAGCATGAAAATACTTTTAAAAAGTTTGATGTGGTTAAATTGCGCGTTGTTTGCGTTAGTTACTCACGCTCAGATAGCCTCAAAATTACAGCATATCACTGTGAGTTCAAAGTTAGTGGGAGGGCCTGTTGATGTACAAATATATTTGCCTTTTGATTTTGATGTTAACCGAAAAGAGCCATACTCGACGCTTTATACAACTGCGGGAGAGAGTCGTTTTGATGTACTGAAAGCTGAAGTGGACTGGTTGAGTCACACTAGTTTTTCACCTATCCCGCAACTTGTGATTGTGCGAGTGCCCAAATTGAATTTTGCTGGGGCTGACAAGTTATCTGACCAAGCGTATTTTGCCTTGCTAGCTCGCGTGTTAGCAAGTGAAGTTGAACCAACATTGATACGGCAGTTTAATCTTTCGCCGTTTAAAGTCATTGAAGGGTACTCAAGCAGGGCGGCGATTGCTTTGAATTTATTAGGAAAGATGCCCGGGTATTTCCAAGGCGCGATATTGTCTGCGCCAGTTTGGAGTCAACTTCCCAAGCAACTAAAAGAAGATATTAGTGACAACATCGCCAAGGGCGAACTTACCAATAACCTATATATCAGTCTTGGCAGCTTTGACGAAAATAGGCCGTTTTTTGCTGCGCTCGCCGTTTCAAAACGACACCAACATTTGATGTTGGAAGACTTAAGTCAACATCATTATCATGTAGGCGCACAGCTAGCGCTAAGACATGGATTACAACATATTCTTGGCGCAATAAAGCTTCAAGATTATGCTCAATTTGACAAGTCAGGCCTGAATGGGTTGCGAGAATATCACCAAAAACTAGAACAGCGCTATGGGTACTCGATTGATATTAATGCCAATCAGCTTGCTCTAGGGCAATATTTATTCGCGCAAGGCAATACAATACTTGGAAAAAACGCGTTCGATGAGCTACTTACGACTATGCCTAACTCTGTTATTTACAATTTACGTTATGGGCAGACTCTTTTGAATGCGGGCGATACAACACAAGCAACACTTCAGCTAAAGCGTGCCTTGCTGCTAGCAAAAGAGCAAAAAAATGAAGAAGCCAAACAGTATATTGAACAAGTATTGTCTCGGCTTTAGCATTATTAAGAGTGATATAAAGGTGGCGCACATGTGTGAGCCACCTTTATATTAGTGGTTTTCTGGTTCTGTTATTTTTACTTTAACTTGGTTTGCGCTAAGTGTTTTTGGTGAGTCAGCTAAAATCTTAAAAGGATGTAGTTGAACATCTGTGATCAAGCGAGTCTGCTCGTCAGATTTGCCCAATATGTCCAAAACTTGCGTGTTGACGTTATAGCGCCAGATAGTCGCCTGTTTGTCGGGAATAATCAGCTCATTCCCACGTAGGTAAAAACGCCAATGCAAGGTAATTTTGTCTGTTATTAGCTGTGGTTTGAGCGAATTGTTGACGAGTACTTTTAAGTTTGGCTCATCTGGTGTGGCTATATAGACAGTACCGTTTTTCTGTATTTGTGCCCAGTGAACCTGCCCCTGATAAAGTGGCTGTTTATGGTTGGTTACAGGGTCGAAAAGTACTAGCTGTTTATTGCCAAGATCATTGATGAGAAGGTAGTTACTTCCTTTTATTTCAATTGATTGCATTATAATTTGCTTTTCAAATAAAGCAGGGAAAACTTCAATGCCAGTGACTAAATTGATTTTTAGTAAGCTTTGTTTTGACGCTGCCCACAATTGTTTACCATCTTTTGTCCAGATAAAAGACGAGATATGTCCGTTATGGGTGAGTGGGATCTCTTGCTGCTCTTGCTTTAACCAAACTTCACTGGTACCTGTACGATTAGAGAGAAATGCAATGGCATTTCCACTTGGTTGGAATTGCCCTGATAGCTCGTCGTAGTGGCTGATTGTAAGTCGGCTTGTAGAGTGGTTGTCTTGAATATTAATCTGCTTTTGTTCTCGGACTTGTGTCGCTAAGTAGTTGTTATATTTAAGATATTCAGTGATGTAAAACGATTCTGAGCCGATTGCAGGAATGGTTTGTACAAGCTGGAGGTTTTGGAAAATGTAGAGCGCAGATGCGGTTGAAAGTATATGTGTTGTATCTGGCCCATTTACTAGCACCAGCGAACGATCCAATTCTACACCAGACAATTTTTCTTGTTGAAGAAGAGAAAGCTCGTTTTCTCTGCTAATTATATAACTAGAGAGATAAGCCTCTTTATCTGGATCTTGGGTGAGTAAAGTAAGTTGACCCTCATTAAATGAGGACGCTAAAATTGTTGCAGTTATAGGTAAAGAAGTAAATGTGACTGAATCTGAGTGCGGAGTAAAAAGGGCATACCCGTTATTGGCGATAAGTAACACTTGATGACCAACCCAGTAGGCTTGCTGTACTTCGCTATTCAAGCAAGGAGAGATCACTTTTCTGGCAGCAAACCTTGGTAACACGACGATAGCTTGATGACACTTAGCTTGTGATTTTGTTTTGCGTGTTTCAATGAGTACTGCTTTTTTACCATCTTTGTTAAGCTGAGGCTTGCCAACAAAATCCAATGCACGGGTAACTAACTTAGTTGTTTGGAAATCCAAATCCTTTACTTTTAGTTCCGCTGCTTGCGGCGTTCTGGCCACATATAACAACCTTCTACCTGAGGTGAGTGTCGCAGTGCTTTCCAACTCCAATCCGTAGCTTACAGGTGTAACCTCTGAAAGTTGGAAATTAGCTTTTGGCATAGTTGAATAGATAAACAACATACCGAAGAGGGTGATGAAAGCTGCGAAATAGAGAATATAGGTTCTCAGCTTTTGGCTTAAATTAGTATGCTGATCCCCAACTTGTAAACGATAGCCCTTTTTATGAAAAGTCTGGATAATACGTTTATCACTATCCCCAAGTAGTTTTCTAAGCTGAGCGATACATCGTTGAAGTGCATTTGGGGCGACGACGGTATTTTGCCATACAGAATTAAGTAGGTGCTCTTGCGTAACAAGCGTTCCGCGATGCTGATACAGTATTTCAAATACCGCCAGCACCTTTGCCTCTAATTTGATTGTCTCATCAAGGTAGATAAGTTCACCCGTGGCTAAGTCTAGCTTACGGTTATTGATTGTTATCATTATTACTTGGGAACAGCAGTCGATACAGCTAGTCTATCTTGTATTGCCTATAAAAATAACCCATCAAGAGTTATTTAACTTTAACAACCGAACCTTTATTAGAAAATTGGATCAGCAGGGTGCTGGTTCATTTTGAATTATAAACAGCCCCCTATTAATCGCGCTTGGCAGCCAAACTGCTAACTGCGCTCTCAATACTTGAGTCTCCATATTCATGCGCTTAGCACAGTAGGTTATTGCTTCTTGATAGCGCAGCGGTTTTTCTCTCAAGTGCAGTAATAAATCCGCTTGCCAGTCATTTAATACATTCATTTTGATGCGATATTGTTGGCGCGATATTGCAATATGCGTTTGCTCAGGCGTTGGCAAGGTGTACGGTTTTGCTTGCTCAAGCTGGGTTATAAGAGGAAGCAAAGGGTAATCGGTTTGAATGAGTTGTACGGATTCTGGCACCGACATGACAAAGTCTTCGGCAATGCCGCAAAGGAGTTCAATCTCGTTTATTAGCGCTGTTGATTTCTCGGTTTCCGGTCCTGATTTTAACAGTGCAAGCGCTTTGGCTCTTTCAAACTTAGCCAGCTCTGAAGGCAAGCTAAACATAGCTTGCTGGTGGGCATTAAAATCACCGCTAGGTTTAGTGTGTGCTAAAAAATCAGCGAAGCGTGAGCCTAGTTGATGTAGTGTCCAAGACTCTGAGGGTAAGGTGACAATAAAGGCTTTGGCGAAGGTGTCGAATACTTCATCGCCCATAAACTGGCAAAGTAGAGCAAACTCTCCCCGAAGACATTCTACTAAACGCATCACATAGCCTGCAGCATAGATGTCTACTCTTCTCATGGCTCCCAGTGTTTTGTTACTTTTTACACAGTCATGCAGCGTTAAACCATGCGGATTTGCAGCGGTATTGAGCTTTTGTGGTAGGTCGCCTCGTACCATTAAAACGGTGCTAAGCCACTGCTGAGTTTGCGTTAAGTCTGGCGTTTTCATTATGTTAATTCTGCTCGCTCTTTGACGATTGGAGTTGACAGCGCGTTGGTGTTAGTAACGGTATCTTGCTTTGGAATATGCCCTGTCAGTACCAGTTTTGCTTTACTTAACTCATCAACGAGTTCTGGAAAACTGGGAATATTGGCATCCCATTCTAGTAGGGTAGACACGCCACCCGTTAACTGCTGCGCCAGTTGGTAAAGCTGCCAAACCTTGGCGGGTACTGGCTGGTCATGAGTGTCTATCAAACAATCACCGCAGTCGCTAGGACCGGCAAGATGGATTTGAACGATGTGCTCATGGGGGAGCTGACGAATAAACGCTTCGGCGTCAAATCCGTGATTAAAGCTACTAACAAAAACATTGTTTACATCCAACAGCATACCGCAGCCTGTTGCGGTGACTAACTCACTAAAAAACTCACTTTCAGTGAGAGTTGAATGTTGAAATTCAAGATATGTTGATGGGTTCTCAAGTACCAAAGGCCGCTCTAAAAAATCCTGTACTTGGTCAACACGGTTGATAACGTGTTGTAGGCTTTCGTCAGTTAATGGCATAGGTAGGAGATCGTGACTATTCAAACCAGCGAGGCCTGTCCAACACAAATGATCGGAAATAAGCTGTGGCTTAACGAATTCACTTAACTCCTTAAGCTTGCTTAAGTATTCAAAGTTAAGTGGGTCACTGCTACCAATATTCATTGACACACCATGCATCACTAGCGGGTATTGTTCCTTTAACTGAACGAGGACATGCCGACCATAGCCGTGATTATCTATATAGTTTTCACTGATGATTTCAAACCAGTCGACGCCAAGTGATGTACCGCGCTCTAAATGGGACATAATAAAGGGATAGTGCTGGCTTCTCAGGCCAACACCAAACCCCAAGTCGGTGAGTTTTTCGATAGCGGACGCAGCAAGCTGCTGCGTCCGAATTGGATTTGTCATGCTATCTTTCCTATCAAGTTGATGGAGGAAGAGCTAGACGAATATCTGAAGGTTTTGGCTTCTCTTTAGGTTCGCCATCTTCGTTCAATAAACCATTGGCATTGCAGTATGCTTGCCAAGCAATATCGTATACGGCATCCCCTTGTTTATATGGCATTAGCACATGATCTGTAGATTGATCGGTTGGAGCTTGTTGGCCTTTCGGATAAGTGTAATCAATAGCAGAGAAGCTGTTATCTTTTAGGTTAAACTTAAATAACTGCATATCGTATTCTTCATCGGAAAGTTTTGGGAAGAGTTGAGAGGCTGAGATAGGCACCGCACACCCACCCAAGTTATTACACTTATTATCAGCAGGTGCACTTTTTGGCCCTGTTGATACGCTACCACCACAGCTACCGCCGGGCGTTGTGCTATGAACAAAACCACAGCCACCTTGTGCTTTACAGTCGTTACTTCCCTTACAACTGTGATAAACCTCAGGAGGAGGTAAGTCATCCGAACCTATGTTGGTATAGCTCATTCCTTGGCAGGCGTGATAAAGGGTGTTCGGATTTTGCGGGGCGATGCCCGTTACTAAATCTGGCGCAATTCCTGTGGTTGCCCAGCAAATCGAAATCCTATCGCCTGAGCCACCCATTGCAGGGCCCGGAAATTCACTGGTTTTACCCGACCAATAACGATCAAGTGCTGTAGTTAGACCTTTAATTGTGCCTACCGCAGATTGACTAAATAGCTTGTTTGTTTCCTGCGTTTTTTTGTCTGTTTCCCTAAGATTATTGAGCGCGTGCACTACGCTATCTACTGGTGGAAGTTGTGGGTTACTTACGTGAGCTTCATCACCGCCGTTGGGATCCAATAATGCCTTCGTCCAACTATTACCCTCAGCAAACCAAGTTGACCAAGTCAGGTAGCGTTCTTTATGAGCCGTTGTTGGTTTTTCATAACTAACAATGAGCTTCATAGTATCGGTGAAAATTTGAAAGTGGTCTTTATATTTGTTGGTTATTCGGGCACAGGCTGAACCGGACAATGGCTTGCCATCGGTGCTCTTATAGTCGTGCTCTAAAGCTTGTTCATTTGGTTGAAAACGTGCATCTACAGTGCTCGGGTGAGCTGGATTAACCGCACTTTGTAATTTACCCAAAACATTCTGGGCCCAAGATTCTTCTGCCCAGCGTAAACATATCATTTTTGCAACGCCGTCACCTTCACCTTGATCTGTGATTGCATTCACATTATTCATGAGTGCTTCTTTTAACAAATTATGTTCATTACTTGTGTCAAGAGAGCCCTTTATTTCAGGAAATTGGGCTTGATATGAAGCATCATCGGGACGTTCATTAAAGTAGTTTCTCTGTGCTCTAGCGTCGTTTGCTTCAGCCTTTGAAAGCGCATAGTCGAGTAGAGTTGTGTTATCATCATACTCAATTTGAATATAGTCCCAATAACTCAAGTACATGTGTCCAATTGAGCCGAATAGTGGCAAATCACTTTCGGTGTAATCCGGTTTCCACCAGTTGTATGGTGCTTGTTCAAAATATTTCGGCTGTTTTGTTTTTGCATCTGGCTCTAAAAACTGCGGCTGAATAATTTTTTTAGCGTTTTCTTCAGTCTCTTCTATCAGCATAAAGAGTAAGGTCTGTTCTTTATTCAGCTCTGTTGCGTTAACGCGCAGGTCTTGTAATGTTTTACCAGGAAAAATTTGTTCGAAATAAGCCTGAACTTCTGGGCTTAGCTTAGATAAGTCTGTAGTACAGTCTGCAAAGTCCAAAATATGTGGAATACCGCTTTGATTGTTGTAGCACTTCCAACCGAATTTTTCGTCAATTAACGCCTGACTGGTGAAGCTCGGTGTGAGCCCTAACTTACTCGCCATATTAGAAGCGAGTTGCAGATGCAGCATCTCTTCAATAAATACACTATAAACACCATTAAACACCTGTTCATTGACATTAAGTTCAGAATCACTAAAACCAATAAACCTGTCTTCTAAATCGTAGTCGTAAGGAGACAATCGTTCTGAAGGTATGTATCCTGCAGTCGGACCAAGTCCAGGCCAGTAACGGCCGGGATAGAGATCTGAAGAGTCCGCAATCTGGTGTGTACCTTGAATCGAGTAGAGGCCGGTCATATAAAGTGGGATTGTGAATAACTCCACGTTAATCGCAGCTTGCGCAATTGCTTTCAGACAAGATAAATCAGCAGCCTTATACTCGCTACTGCGCGCTTTAATTTGTTGTTTTTGTGCACTGCTTAAGAGGATGTTGGCATCAATCTCTTTATCTACTTCTACCGATGGGCCTGTTTTGTTCTGCACATTCATGGTTTGCTCCTTTGTGACGGTGAACGTTGTGCAATACCACTGGCTTAAATAAAAAATAAGTTAGGATATAGGATATTTATCCAAGACAACTCAAAATTTAAGCAAGTTGATGACGGTGAGCGATGAACACTCGTTATAAAAAGTAGTCGTAAAAAGAGATAAGATCGATTACGAGATATTACATGGTGGTAACTTTTTTATAACTTATTTAAGGGGCACAAAGCGAATAAGCTGAAAGGGATAAAAGAAGTGGTTTAAAGTCAGAGCCTTAAACCACTTTGAGGAGCTAGTAACGCGCTCAGAACTTAGATGGTGCAGGAGGCACTGTCAGTGTTTTCTTCGGGCTATCTTTTAACTCTTGCAGTAGCTCTTTCACTGCACGCTCGACAGAAGGATCTTTACCTGCATGAACAAGTTCTGGTCTATCGATCACTTCGATATCAGGGCTGACGCCTTCGTTCTCTATAATCCAATTACCATCGTTATCTAGAATTCGGAAGGTTGCAGCGATAACCTGACCTCCGTCAACAAGACTTGGATTGCCAGAGATCCCGATAAGACCACCCCAAGTGCGAGTACCAATCAGTTTGCCAAGGCCCGCCTGACGGAAGTAGTAAGGTAGAGCATCACCGCCCGAACTTGAATAACCATTGATAAGCATCGCCTTTGGACCATCGTGTGCAAACGAAGGTGTTTTTGTTGGTTCAACACCACGGCGTTTCCAATAGTTAAGTGGTTTACGGGCAAGCCAAGTGATCATGTGCTCAGGGATAAAGCCGCCACCGTTATAACGGTCGTCGATGATCAGCGCATCTTTGCTCGTTTGTGGCATAAAGTTCTTAAATAATGAACGGTTACCATCATAATGAGTATTTGGCAGGTGAACATAGCCAATCTTACCGTTTGATAGTTTATCCACATAGTCTGCGCGTGATTGAACCCATGCCATGTAACGTAAGCCTTGCTCGCTGGCGACAGGTTTTACCGTGGTTTTCCAGCTACCATCAGAATTTGGTGATTTACTCAATACCAGCTCAACTTGCTCGCCTTGGGTGTTCTCAAGTAGCTCGTAGAAGTTAACCACGTCTTTTACCGAGCGGCCATTTACCGAGATGATGTAGTCTCCCGCATTGGCATTCACGCCAGTTTCATCGAGTGGTGAACGGTAGTCTTCATGCCAGTTCTCACCTTTGTAGATACGCTCAATTTTTACGTAGCCAGACTGATGAGCGCTTATTTCTGCGCCAAGTAAACCATGCTTTTTGCGCTCGGCTGTTGGGACATCACCAGATTGTACGTAAATGTGACCTGCGTTGATTTCACCCGCAATTTCGCTAAGTACATAGTCTAAGTCGCTACGGTGTGCGACAGCGCTGGCAAGTGGTTGATACTTTTCCAAGATAGCATCCCAATCTTGACCGTGGTGATGCTCGTCGTAGAACCAGTCGCGTAAGGTACGCCAGCCTTCTACATACATTTGTTGCCACTCAACTTGCGGGTCGATTTTCAGTGTCATCTTAGATAAATCAAGCTGACTGGCTTTTAAATCTTGCTTTGGCTTTGGTGCAATTACACTGAAGTTGTTACCAGCGCGAGCGATCAGGTGCTTACCACCAGCGGCAACTTTATAGCTGCTTACGCCTTCGGCGACGGTTTCAAGCTTGCTATCTGGTTCCGTGCCGAGGAGCTTTAACGCACCGTCAGTTAAGGTTAGTACGCCCCCTTCAACACCTGTAAGCGCACCGTAGTTACCCGCTGGGGCTGAGAGTGATACAACCCGCGACATAAAGCCGTTGGCCTCAATGCGATTTGCTTGTTTTTCGCTGTCCTTTTTCGTTTCATCGTCTGATTGAATGCTTAACTCATCACTTTCAAAGGCATTAAGTGGCTTAATCTCACTATTCACCGCAACGCTATAAATGCGTGTGGCATTATTAAACATATAATCAAATTCATAGCTGCTAAAGGTGAGGTTATAGTCACGCTCAGAAGTGAAATAAATGTAGTTACCGTCAGGCGAGAAAGTAGGATTACGCTCACTGGTCATGTTGTCAGTCAGTCGAGTGACCTTTTTATCTTCGGTATTATAGTGCCAAAGCGAGGCATAACGGTTTTCATTGTTTTTAACAAAAACAATATCTTCACTGTTTGGTGACCAAGTATATTCGGTTAGACCATCTTCGTCGTATTTGGCGGTATCAATTTTATGCATATCACCAGATTTCGCATCGACCCACCATAGCGTGTGGTTTTTATCTGCAAAGAGCAGTTTGCTGTTATCAGCCGACCAAATTGGCGTAAAGCGCCAGATGGTACCGTTGTCGGTTAACTGAATGGTTTTGTTGTTATTTGCTCTATCTTTGAGATAGATCTCATATTCACCTGTTTTATCGCTCATGTAGGCAATATAACGGCCATTCGGTGACCAGCTTGCTTCAATTTCACGGCCTTCTGGTGTGTAAGAGAGGTTACGAGTTGGACCCTGTTTTACTGGGACTGAGAATAACTCACCACGGGCAGTAAACAATGCACGCTTACCATCGTGTGATATATCCATAGAATCGATAAAGTCGCTAACGTTTTTACTATATGGCATGGCATATTGACGCACACCAGCAACATCGATTTTTAGCTTTTTAGTTGTCTTTGTCGCTTCGTCAAAGCGATATAAGTAACCGCCATTTTCGTAGACAATGGCATCTGGTCCGGCTGATGGCCACAGCACGTCAAAATCTTTGTGGTCAGTCATTTTAACCGGTGACTTGCCATCGCGATATTTATAAAGGTTGAGCGTGTAGTCACGATCAGACACAAAGTAAATACTGTCATTCACCCAAGTTGGTTGCTGATCTGTGGCTTTGTCAGTCGTGAGTTGTTTAGACGTATTGTTTTCAAGGTCGTAAATCCAAACATCCTGTGCTCGACCACCACGAGAGCGCTTCCAGGTTCTAAACTCTCTGTCGATTGGCGTGTAAACATACTTGCTACCATCAGGGGAAAGCATACCTCCGCCAGTTTCTGGGATGGCCATCGGCTGCTCAAGTCCACCTTCTACTGGTACCATATAGGGGCGACCCATACGTTTGCCCCACGGTGTTCGATTTGCTCTAAAGACGATATGTTTGCCGTCAGGCGTCCAATCCATCACACGGTAATCGAACCCACCACGAGGAGGCATTTGCCCAACATCGTTGTAATAAGTGAGTTGCTTTAATCCTGAACCATCAGCATTGATCACATAGATTTGACGGCTGCCATTATACTCAGCGGCAAAAGCGATTTT
Organism: Pseudoalteromonas sp. CO348; assembly: GCF_004208845.1. NCBI lineage: Bacteria > Pseudomonadati > Pseudomonadota > Gammaproteobacteria > Alteromonadales > Pseudoalteromonadaceae > Pseudoalteromonas > Pseudoalteromonas sp. CO348. The sequence continues at coordinate 262,537 of NZ_SGPI01000040.1, forward strand.
GCTGCCATCTGGAGAGAACTTAGGGAAAGTCTCAAAACCAATATGGTCAGTCAGACGTTGGCTTTTACCTGTGTTGGTATTGGCAATATAAATGTCGCCAGCATATACAAAAGTGACTTTATCTTTGTGAATATCTGGAAAGCGGAGTAGGCGGGTATCTTCGGTCTGATACGCTGAAACAAAAGGCGCGGCTGCCGCAGCAATGGCGAGCACGAGTGTTTTTATCTTCATCATAATATAGGCATTTCCGTTATTATTTTGATACATAATAACGCTTGATAAGCGAAATGCACCCAATTTAGATGAGTAGCTTGTTTCAAAATGTGAAAAAACACCCCAACGCGGAGTGTGGTCGCGAAGAGGTGTTGAGTAGTTGGGGGAGGTACAGATGTACCTCAATCATGTGTTGATTTAGAACTGAGCAACAAAAGTTAGGTTGCTTGTTTCACCGCCGTCAGTGTCAACTACACTACCTTTAAGGTAGTAAGTGTCGTTGAAGAAGTATTTAGCTTCTACTGCTAAGTCTGAATCATATGAACCTAGACCAAGCGCAAAGTTGCGAGTGAAGTAGTAGTTTGCAAGCACGTTTGTTACGTTGTCGTCAAAACCATCAGTATCAATACGGTTGTGCTCTAAGTCGATTGTGAAGTAGCTGTCACCACCAACGTGCATGAAGTAACGTGCACTTAGGTTTAGGTAATCAAATTCGTCTTCAGTTTCAACTGTGAAACCGATGTAATCTGTAGAATTTAGTTCGTGATTGTACTCAGCTTTGAACCAAGTGGTATCACCGTTTTCAAACTCTTCTTGGCGAATGCTTAGCTTTAGGTTGTCGTTGTAAAGGTAACCAAAACCGAAAGAGTAATGGTCGTCAGCTTCGCCAAGATCTGCGATGCCAGCAGTTACAAACCATTCTTTAGTGATAAAGCCTTCACCACCAGCAGAGAAAGCATTTGAATAATCATCGTTAAAGTAACTTACGCCTACATTGCTGTCCGTATCAAGGTAGCCAAAGTCATCCCATACGCCTACTGATTCTTGAGGTGCGAAGAAATAGCGAGAAGAAAGCATCAGTGCGCGGTTGTCAGAGCCATCATAGTCATAATCTGTGTAACTAGCGGTGTTGAACCACTCTTTTTGTACGTTACCAGTGTTAGCCTGAGCTGCTGCTGAAACAAGTAGTGAAACAGCTGCGATAGATAGTAGTTTTTTCATAGTCATCCCTTTAATTTCCATATATTGAGCTACATCGACTCAACGGCGCGCATGGTAGTATTAGAAATCTGAACGGAAGCTGACAATAATGAAAAAAGTTTGGATATTGGCAAAAAAGCTGAGACTTAATTATGCTTTTTATCTATAAGATAAACATAAAGGAAGAGAACATGACGAATTCATTCCATGGTATATCAATAGGCACTGAGCGCTTTGGAGATGATATTTATCTCACACTTAAGCCTACAGGTAAACTCACTCATGAAGATTATGTTGTTATTACACCAATAATCGAGAGTGCACTGAAAGCAGTAACAACGCCTAAAATCTATGCATTTCTTGATGCGACTGATTTTGAAGGCTGGGAGCCAAGAGCCATCTGGGATGACTTCCGACTCGCCTTTGAGCATAGCACTGAATTTGCCAAAGTAGCAATATATGGCGGTAAAAACTGGCATCGACTTGCTGCAACAATAGGTAACTGGTTTGTTACTGGTAAAGTGAAGTATTTTGATGATAAAGAAGATGCGCTGAATTGGCTTAATGAGCGAGAATGATTAAAGTTGAATTAAATTCATGATTTGTGCGCTGTGGCTTGAGGCGCTAATCACGTGTGCAAAAAGTGGATTATTCAACCTATCATCAGTATAGTGAATTAACACCATTGGCTTTTGTCATAACGGCTTAGGAGCTTCAACTGTGAAAAAAATACTGATCACTGGTGCAAACCGCGGTATTGGACTTGCGTTAACTAAAACCTATCTGCAGGCTGGTTGGCACGTGTTAGCAACGTGTCGAGACCCGCTTATTGCTTCAGAACTAAATTCTCTTGCGCCAACTTTTCCTGAGCTCCAAGTATTTGCCCTAGATGTGACCAATTACGACCAGATGGAAGAATTAAGCGAGAAGCTGGCCCCTGTTGCCATCGATATTGTTATCAACAATGCGGGCATTTATGGGCCGAAAGACTATGCGTTTGGTGAAACTGATATAGAAGCGTGGCGAGAAGTGATGGAGGTTAATGTATTTTCCACCATGCGACTTGCAGAGCTATTTTACAGCCATCTTTGCAACGGCAATGAAAAGGTTTTTGCAGCCATTTCTTCCAAGGTTGGCAGTCACACCATGAATACCAAAGGTGGCGGCTATATCTATCGCAGTTCGAAGGCGGCGTTAAACTCAGTGGTAAAAAGCCTATCAAATGATTTGCTGGGTGAAGGGATCCGCACCGTTGCTATTCATCCCGGCTGGGTCCAAACGGAAATGGGTGGCCCTAATGCGTTAATTACCCCAGATGAGTCTGCAAATGGGATCTATTCCGTGTTATCTCATTTTGTGGATGCACAAAGCGGCGGTTTTTACGACTATAGCGGAGATGCTATTCCTTGGTAGTTAAACATTAGCTAACCTGCGCTGACACGAGAAATAAAAGATCCTGGCTACTTAACGAGACTGATGCATTGAGTAGCGCCCACATAGTAGTAAAGGAATGTGCATATAGTGGTAGAAGTTCAAAACTTAGTCTTCACGCGTCGTGATGGTGAAGTGAATCGAGCCGTATTAGATAAGCTTAGCCTCAGTATTGCCGCTAAAGAACAGGTCGCGATTGTTGGCGATAGTGGGTCGGGTAAAACTACACTTATCCATCTTATTGGTGGTTTATTAAGGCCTGATAGCGGCAGCATTGTTATTGATGGCCAAAATATTACTCAATTTAATGATACTGAGCTGGCGCTATACCGTCGTGGTTTGGGGATGATATTTCAGCACTATCAATTGCTTGCACCTCTATCTGTTTACGACAATATCGTTTTTCAAGCCCAGCTCAATCAATTGAACCCAAAGCAAAGCGATGTTAATGCGCTGGCTGAGCGATTGGGGATTTTGCATAAATTAACAGCCTTGCCTCAGCAATTGTCAGGTGGTGAGCAGCAGCGAGTTGGTATCGCACGTGCCATGATCAACAAGCCTAAGTTATTGCTGGCCGATGAGCCGACGGGAAACTTAGATGCCGCGAAAAGCGAAGAAGTGGTATTACTTCTACGTGAACTGTGCGAAGAGCAAGGCGTTAACTTGCTTATGGTTACGCACAGCCAACACCTTGCTGACAGCCTCGATAGAAAAATCACCATTCAAAATAACCGTGCTTATGGCTAAAACGATGGAGAGGCTGAGCGCGTTATCAGAAATTAGACTGATACTCACAGTTTTTATCCTGTTCTACAAAAGGCATCTTTGGTTGTTTTTGCTATTCGTTTTTGGCTTGTCCTTGGGTAGTGCTTTGCTTGGCTCAATTCGAGGACTAAATCAAGAAGCAACAGATCGCTATCAGCAAACCAGCGCACTTATTAACAATCCAATTAGCCACTTTGTTCGGCCAAGCGTAGGCCGCGAGCTGTTGACTGCCGATGTATGGACGGCGCTTCGAAACGCAGGAGTCGTATCTGCTGAGCCTGTTTTGGAAGGTGTGCTTACCCTGCCGAGCGGGAATAGGCTTCGCATCAAAGGAGTTAATACTTTGCAATGGCTGTCTGTGCCTAAAGCGCAATCACAGGGAGACAAGTTAGGCAACCAAACTGCATCGTTACAATTTGGATTTAGCACAATTTACGTATCTGACACGATGGCTCAACAGTTGTCGCTCAGTAGGCATGAAGTGATCAAGCTTCTTGATACGGATGTACACTTCGTTGTTGTATCGGAACTGACCGGTGATGTCGCATTAGCCGATATTGCATTAGTTGACCATTTACTGAATTCAGCAGGTCGAATAAGTTATATAGAGATCTCAAATGCAGTATTGGATGAGACAAAGGTTAGGCAGATTATTGGTGACAAAGCTCAGTTGCAAAGTGCACAAGCACAGTCATTCGACTCGTTGTCGAAGGCATTTTTCTTCAACCTGCAAGCACTTGCATTCCTAGGCTACGTAGTTGGCGCTTTTTTAAGTTTTAACGCCATAAAACTTTGTCTGCACGCAAGAAAAAAACTACATCAGCAACTCACACTACTCGGATGTATTCAAGCAAATGTAGTCGCAGCGGTAGTCATTGAGGTGCTCGTCTTAAGCTTGATTGCCGCACTGGTGGGCGCAAGTGTGGCTTTCTTGGGGGCAAACTTATTGGTGAGCGAGATCTCTATGGCGTTAGAGAGCCTATTTGCATTAGATAGGCGTTTACCGGTTCATTTCAGTTGGTTAGTCGTACTGCAAGCATTTGTGTTAAACCTTTTGGTACTCGCCAGTGTAGCCTATTGCCAAGTAAGGCCTCTTACTTTTTACAAATCTTGGCAGAGTATAATAGTGAGTGGAGGTCTACTGGCTGTGGCCGCTGGGTATTTTTATCTTGGTAGCGAAGCGCCATTTCATGCGCTTGGGTTATGCGTTTGCCTTCTGTTACTCTTTTTTATGATAACACCAGTGGTACTACGAGCTGTGTTTGAAGGCATACCAACTCAGCATCCATTAGTTAAATGGATGAAAGCAGACAGTGGCGAGCAGATCAGAGTACTTGCAATCAGTGTTTATGCTGTATTGCTTGCGGTTGGCACTTCCGTAGGGTTGCAAATTATGGTGAGCAGTTTTAGTTCAGCTTTGCAGATCCATTTAGATGGTCGCCTTAGCGCAGATCTATATGTGAGGCCTAGTGAAGTTACCGATGTGCAATATCAATGGCTCTTAAGCCAACAAGATATCGACAAGGTTGGTGTATTTTGGCGTGCAGAGATAAGTTATGGCCTGAGCTCACGTCAACTAGATACTCTACCTGCAAGTTTGATTAGCTTTGGTCGCTCTGGCGAACATCACTACAATCTTACGCTACTTTCGGGATCGCCTTCTAATAATGAGGTGCTTTACTATGATGCGAATAAGAACGTGAGTGGGTGTCTTGCTAATGAGCCAAGCAAATTATTGTATGGCGTAAAGATGGGCCAGCGTATTCGGTTGCAGCAAGGCAAAAAGCATATTAACTGTGAGATAACGGGTTTTTATTACGATTATGGTGAACAGCGCGCGGTGTTCGTCGCTGTTAGTGATGTAATTGAAAAGGCTGGGCTTAACTATGAAGCATATGGTTTTTCAATTGTTCTAAAGCCAGATATTGATACCGCTTTATTTAAGCAAAAGGTCATACAGCAACTCCATTTAAACGACTCTCAAGTGGTTCAAAATCAGCACTTTAAACAATACGCTACGCGTTTGTTTGAACATACGTTTTACGCAACACACGCGTTAAATTTAATGATAGTTGCTATCGCGCTATTTGGTTTGTGGGTATCATTATTGACACTCGGTGCTAAGCAAATTCAACCTTTGGCCATCTTAAAAACATTAGGCGTTACCACTTGGCAAGCGTTTGCCATTAAATTAGCACAGAGCGCTGTTATTCTGCTTGTGAGTTTAGTGCTGGCGACGATACTTGGGGGAATGCTCGGCTGGATTTTGCTTAAATTTGTGATGCCAATTGGCTTCGGTTGGACGATCCCTTTTCTATTACCTTATCTTGAGATCGCAGTCTTTATCACCTTCATTTTTGGTTTAGCTTTGCTGGTTAGTGTACTACCTCTACTCAAACTGAGTCGTCACGATACTGCGGATCTGTTGTATGAAGACTAATTATTTTATCGTTTTATTACTGCTAATCGTGGGAGTTGGCTGCACACCAGAGCTATCAGAAGCGCCTGCTTCAAAACGTGATTTTTTCAATCTTGAGTTGGGCGATCCGGTCTCTCCATTATATCAGTTAAGTTTTCCACGTGATCACGGCAGTCACCCGGACCAAGGCATTGAATGGTGGTATGTTACTGCAAACTTAAAAAGTGATTCAGGGCAAGAGTTTGGTGTTCAATGGACGTTATTTAGAACCTCAGTTGTCAGCGGTCAATATGTCAGTCCATGGTGGGATGGTGAGTTATACTTTGCGCATTTTGCAATTCAAGACAATATAAGGCACCAAGCATTCGAACGTTATGGCAGAGCAGGACAAGTAAAAATTCAAGCGGACCCATTTATCACGCAATTAGATAATTGGTATTTGCGCAGTGAGACGGAAACATTTTTTCCGTTAACGCTCCATGCTGAGGAAGAAAAAAACCGTGTTAATTTAACACTGAGAAAAAGTCCAATAGTGCTTCATGGGAAGAATGGCTACAGTGAAAAAACGTCCGACGGCCATGCCTCCATGTACTACAGCTATCCTTTTTTAAGCGTCTCGGGTGAGCTTACTTTTCAAGGTGAAACACATCAAGTCAGCGGTGACGCGTGGTTCGATAGAGAATGGTCTTCCTCGTTTATCAGCAAATCACAACGCGGCTGGGACTGGTTTAGCATTCGCGGTCAAGACAGGTCGAATGGTGCACTAATGGTATTTTGCATTCGTGATAGCCAACAAGTCTACAAAGATTGCCGAGGCACTGAAATTACAGCTGAGGGTAGCGCGACAGAAATAGCGCATAAGGATATTCAATTAAGTGTTTTGGAGCAGGTTTCATTAGATGGAGTAAGCTATCCATTTAAATGGCAACTACGGCTAAAGCACAGTCCTGCTATTCTGATCGAAACTATCAATCGTGATGCGAGAAATCAGCTGACTATCCCGTATTGGGAAGGAAGAGTAAAAGTGTCCGGGGGCTATACCGGTGAAGGGTACGCTGAGCTAGTCGGATACGAATAGCCCGCATTGGCTATACCGATTAACTTGTACCTATATTGTCTTTATATTTCCTAGTGAGATAGTACTAGCCCACAATAAACATGAATTTATCCTGAAATCTTGTTTTGACAGCGCTTTTTTCTGTCAAACTCAGTCCTAGAAAGCTAGACTCTAAGAATATCTTACTATCTGTGTTGCTATGTTAAATACGTTTTTTGTAACCGACCCCGCACCAGAGTTGCTACTCAACGGAACTTATGATGCTACGCTTGTGGCATTATCTGTGCTGGTGGCTGTTATTGCCTCATTTTTTACGCTTATCCAGATCGACTTTGCTGAGCAAAACCAAAATAGCCGTATAAATCGACTCGCAAAATTTGGCGGTGCTGTGGCCATGGCTGGTGGTATTTGGAGTATGCACTTTATTGGCATGTTAGCGTTCTCACTCTGTGTAGAAGTGGATTACGATCCTTGGCTTACTGCGGCGTCTATCTTCCCCGCTTTCTTAGGCTGTTGGGTTTCGTTTGATTTGATAACTCGACCAAATGTCACACTTGCAGTTAAGGGGCTTGCCGCTGTCATTTTGGGGGCCGGTATTGGTACCATGCACTATAGCGGTATGGAAGCCATGCAGCTTGGCCCTATGTTGGGCTATGACCCTACACTTTTTGGTTTATCCATTATTGTTGCAGTGTCACTCGCCTTCATTGCAATTCAAACGAGAAGTAAGCTGCGCGATTATGTCAGCGACAACAATATCAGTGTCGTGAGGTGCTTAGGTGCTTTGGCGCTCGGGGCGTCGGTATCGGGAATGCATTACACGGGTATGCAGGCGGCAAAATTTGTATCTGACTCACCAATAATCAGCCAAGAAATGCAAGATCAGCACACACAGTCACTCGCATTGTTTATTGCTGCTGTCAGTATGATCATTAGCGCTTTATCTGCGCTTATTCATACTGCGAGCAAGTACCGTTCGGTGGCTGCAGACAAAGCCGCTAATGAATCTAGGCTTGCGGCGATCCTAGAAACAGCCGTTGACGGGATCATCACTATCAATAGTGACGGTATTATTAAGAGCTGTAACCCGTTAGTTGAACGAATTTTAGGATGGTCTGAGCGAGAAACGCTTGGTCGCAATGTTGCGGTGTTTTTACCTAAAGAAGCGCAAACGAAAGTATCATTCAACAGCGCTTACCTTGAACAATTTAAAGGGACTGGCCGTGAAATCAAGGCGCTACACAAGCAAGGGCATTTGGTGCCTATCCGATTGGGAATAGGAGAGGTAGAGCTAAAAGACCAAAGTGCGTTTTATGTGGGTTTTATCACTGACCTAACAGCCCAAAAGCAAATGGAAAAAGCGCTGATTGAGCAGGAAACGCGTTATCGAACACTATTAAATAATATGCCTGGCGTGGCGTTTCGCTGCCGGATTGATAGCGAATGGACAATGTCGTTCGTAAGTCCCATTGTCGAGCAGCTTACAGGCTATCGAGCAGAGGAGTTTATTTCTGGGCAAGTTCATTTTGCTAGCTTGATTATTGAAGACGATAAAAGCTTAACAAACGATGTGGTTGAACAAGCACTGCAATGCGGCAAAGCGAGTTACTCGCAGGAGTATCGAATATTACACAAGTCAGGCCATACCAAGTGGGTGCTGGATAAAGGTTCATTTGAATACGATCAAGCGGGTAAAGTTGAGGGTATTGCGGGCGTATTACTTGATATTAGCGAGCGCAAGAACATGGAAGACGAACTACGTGCCGCGAAAAGCATCGCTGAAAGCGCAGCAGCTTCCAAGCAAGCGTTTTTAGCGAACATGAGTCATGAAATTCGCACGCCGATGAACGCTATTTTAGGATTTAGTGAAGTACTGAGAGAGTCTGAACTGAAGCCCGATCAAAGTAAGCATGTAAATACGATACTTACCAGTGCAAAGGCGCTACTGCACTTACTTAATGATATTTTAGACTCCGCTAAGCTGGACCAAGGCAAGCTCGACCTGATTGAAAATGATTTCTGTATTTCTGAGCTACTCGACAATGTGGTATCGACGTTTTGGTATCAAGCAAAGAAAAAGGGCTTGAAACTAGAGCTCACGATGAGTCACAGTTTGCATCAAACTTATCATGGTGCTTCAGACCGCTTACGGCAGGTACTGGTTAATTTATTGGGTAATGCCATTAAGTTTACTGCACAGGGCAGTGTCGAGCTTAGTGTTGAGTCATCCCATGACGATTATGTACTGTTTAAAATTGCAGACACAGGTATAGGGATTGCCAACGATAGACTAGATTCTATTTTCAACCCCTTTGAGCAGGCCGACGAGAGCATGAGTCGCCGCTTTGGTGGCACAGGCCTTGGGACGACCATTAGTCGCCAGCTAGTCGAGTTAATGGGTGGAAAAATATGGGCTCATAGTGAGCTTGGAAAAGGGTCTACTTTCTACTTTACTGTGCCTCTTAAGAAAATCGCGGCATTCACAATAGCGCAAGATGTTCATGTCGAGCTTCCCCCGTTAAATATATTGGTTGCTGATGATATTCAACAAAATACTGAATTGTTGAGCTTATTACTTGAAAAGCAAGGTCATAGTATAGAGGTCGCAGGAGATGGGCTTGAGGCCATCGAAAAAGCAAAAGCGCAACAATACGATCTTATTCTAATGGATATTCATATGCCGGGTTGTGATGGACTTGAGGCGACGCGCGCTATCAAAGCATATGAACGAGAAAATAGGCAACAAGAGACACCGGTAATCGCACTCACCGCGAGTGTGTTGGGCGAGGATAGAGCCGCTGCAAAAGCTGCTGGTATGGCCGCATTCGCCTCAAAACCAGTGGTGATAGAAGATTTAACTCGCACCATTGCTGAGACGCTCAATATCAATATTGCTCATACGGCGATTGGAGTAAGACAAACCAGCAACAAACAGCTTATAAATAGAGCTAGAGCAATAAATTTGTGGGGCAGTGAAGCTCGGTTTTTAAAAGAGTTGGCGCGTTTTTGGGAAGGTAAAAGAGAAGAAGTGATAGCGCTCTTTGCGCACGAAGGTCAGTTTACGAATGATGTACTACAGAGTATTCATACTATCAAAGGCGTTGCTGGAAACTTGGCTTTGGAGACGCTATTTGGTCTGCTCGAGCAAATCGAGCGTAAAAAGGAAATTGACGAGCGCTTGAGAGCCAAAATGGCGCTCATTATTGAAAAACTAGACGACGTGGTTGGGCTAAGTGATGAAGAAGTCGTGACCAACGCGTTGAGTGAGGGCGACGTTTTTTTGTTTAAGCAAAACTTGCCACAAGTAAAAGAGATGATAGATGAGGCACAAGTCGAGGATGATGTGCTTGACGCTTTGCTAGAGAGTGCCCCTCTCACTTACCGAAGCCAGGTAGAGGCGTTGAAACATGCATTGGATGATTTTGAATTTGAACGTGCGGAGGAAATTCTCGCACAATTAATGAGTACTGATGTGTAATGATAAATGAACACAAGCCTCTGATCCTAGCCGTTGACGATGAAGCGACAAATTTGCAAATTCTAAAGCAAACGCTGGGCAATCAATATCGTATGAAGTTTGCAAAGTCAGGAAAATTGGCGTTGGAATTAGTTGATAAGGAACTACCTAACTTAATTTTACTTGATGTTATGATGCCGGAAATGACAGGCTTTGAAGTCTGCTCTAAATTAAAAGAAGACCCTACTACGGCGAGGATCCCTGTGATTTTTGTGACCGCCTTGAGTGAAGAGTTTGACGAAGCTCGAGGTTTTGAGTTAGGTGGTGTTGATTACATCACAAAGCCTATCAGCCCTGCAATAACTAGAGCCCGAGTGAAGACGCACTTGTCTTTAGTCAGTGCCACTGAGCTTAAAAGTGCATACGTTGAACTGATGCAACGGCTCGGTCAGGCGGCGGAATACAAAGACAATGAAACAGGCCAACATATTGCGAGAATGAGCCGCTACTGCTTTGTGCTTGCTAAAGCTTGTGGTTTACCGGAAGCGTATGCTGAAGATTTGATGCTCGCCGCCCCGATGCACGATATTGGCAAGGTCGGAATTGCCGACAGCATTTTGCTGAAACCCGGACGCTTAGATGCCGAAGAGTATGAGGTGATGAAACAACATGCTGAGCTGGGTGCAAGTATACTCGCGGACTCTGATTCAAAACTCGTCAAGCTTGCATATTTAATGGCAATGGAGCACCACGAGAAATTTGATGGAAGCGGTTATCCAAAAGGATTAAAAGGAGAAGAAATCTCGCTTGAAGGGCGGATCTGTGCACTTGCAGACGTGTTTGATGCACTTACTTCAAAGCGCCCATACAAAGAGGCATGGCCTATCGAAAAGGCATTGGCCTTCATTCATTCTGAAAGTGGTAAGCACTTTGACCCAAAATTAGTTGAATTACTCGATGAAAACCTACCAGAAATCCTAAAGATTAAAGCGCAGTATGACTGAGGGGAGTTTATCTTCGCTGGCTAATTGAAGATTAATTCTTGTGAGCATAGAGAGAGTAGTAAGGCATTTTTAGGCAGCATATATTGTAAAGCATTTGCCATGCGAATAATTTGTATCTATATTGGGTTCTAACCATGGAACTATCAACAAGGATACGATTGTGAATTCAGTTTCAACTATGGCAATAAGTCTTACCGCCTTGTTAACTTCACTACCTAGCATCGCCAGTTCAACAAATTTTATGGAGCTTGGATTTGGTCGGTTAGCGTTCGATAACGTCAGTGAGATTGAGCCTAAAGGCTTTGTCATTACAGCAAATATAGAGTTTGGTGGGCTTTACCTAGAAGGTTCTTCTGCTCTTATGGCTGATGACGTCGCGGTTACCGGATTAGTTTATGGTGCAGAAGAAGACGTATTAACTACATTAGATTTCGATGTTGACTCTAGAGCTTATACCCTATTGGCCGGTAAGCAGTTTGATTTGAATGATCATAGCCTTATTGATATTTATGGCGGTTATTCTAGGCATAGACTGGAGATAGCTTATTCAGGCTTAGTCAATACGATGTACTATGATGGTTACACCAATAAAGAGCTTATATTATTTCTTGATCAAGGGGCTAATGAGTCAAGTGATCATTATCATTTAGAAGCTGCTTATGACTATACTCATGTAGACCTTAATTTTAGGCTAGGTGTTGGCTTTGAGCGGATCCAGGATGATGTAAGTGAGAATAATTTAGTGTACCTGGCTGAGGTTGGATATCGTTTTACCAATAATATTTCCGCAAACGTGAGCTATAGAAATGCTGAGGTCTACAATACTCTCAGTCTGAATTTGAGGTATAGCTTCTGACTACAATGCCCTTGTTATGCCGTTAATCTTGTTGTGAACGGCATAACATCCACTTCCAAAGCGCCTAGCTAATTTTCTTCCGCGTAGTTTACGACACTGACTGAACCCGAACAAGTTAATGCATTGATTAATAGTAACAAACTTTGTTACAAAGTCATTTTGTATTTATTTTGGGTTCTGGTTGTATTTATATGTAATTGCCGTAGTATGCGCCACGAATTAAATACGAGAATGATGGAGTGGATCGTGAATTCAATTTTAAAGCAAGTGGCATTAGTATCTGCATTATTTGCATCAACAGCCAGCCTAGCAAACTCAACAGACTTCGTTGAACTAGGTTATGGAAAAATCACGCTTGATGGCGTTGATGAATTCAAGCCTACGGGTATCGCAGTTACGGTAAATAAGGCATTTGACGGCTTTTATCTTCAAGGTACTTATGCTGCATTAAGTGATGATTTTAAAGGTACTTTAATCGAAAGCGATTATTACGCAAATATAGAAACAACGGTTAAAGTTGAGACAGATTTAAACTATCTTACCCTTTTAGTTGGTCATCAGTTTGATGTAACAGATGCTGGCTTTGTCGATGTATATGGTGGTTATTCTAGATACAAATTAGAAGTGGATTACTCAGGCATCGCAGATATTGCTTATAACGATGGCTATAGTTATCAAGAAAGCTTCTCTGATAAAGAGAGTGACACGAGCGATCATTACCATATTGAAGCTGCCTACGAGCATTCATTCGGAGCTCTGAATGCACGTGTTGGTCTTGGTCTTGAACGTATTCAAGATGATGAAAGCGAAACTAACTTTGTATACTTAGCCAAGCTTAGTTACCAATTTACCGACAGCATCTCGGCTAATGTTAGCTACAGAAATGCAGACGAATATGATAACTTTGGTGTAAACCTAAGATATAGTTTCTGATATCACGGTTACTAGGGTCGACAGTCCCTAGGTAAGATGCGGTTTCTTTCAGTAGAAATCGTATCTAAAACAAAATGCATGTTCTAATCCAAACTTTTGCTACTATACCTGTTAACACCAAGCTATTATTTCTCTGACATTCGTGTTCATCTCTTCGAGTTTTCATATCAAATTAAGCTTTTAGCATCGCACCCAGCATGTAATACCAATTAGTCTTAACACTTGCTCAATTTAAAGGAGTAAATCAGGCGCTAACTGCGTTGAATTCACTACCAATAGCCAGCTATTGGTGCCCAAACTCTCTGGCTAGATAAGGAAATAATTTAATGTGTTTTTAAAAACAATTAGTTAGCTCATTCCTTATCCAAACCTCAGGTTAAATAAATTAATATTAAAGGTGTTTTTATTCTAGAAACACTTAAACGTGCAACAAAACCTTGTTATTCTCCGACCTTTACTATGTAGATAGATAAGGAGATGATCATGAATTCTACAGTTAAGTTAGCTGCTTGCCTTTCATTAGCTTTGGTAAGCTCAAATTGCTTCGCGCAGTCAAAAGATTACGTTGAGATAGGTTATGGGAAAATCTCAATCAAAGAGCTGAGCGAAATAAAACCAACAGGGATTGCGCTGAGCGCAAAAAAATCCTTCGACCAATTTTACCTACAAGGTACCTATATAATATCGAGTGATAAAAACAGTCAGCAAAATGATATCGCTAGTGGCGTTGGCGCTCGAATCATCGAAACAAAAGTTGATACAGACTGGAAACAATTTACTTTACTAGTGGGTCATGAATTTCAACTATCAGAGCAATCATCGCTTGATTTATATGGTGGTTATTCTCGGCTCAAGTTGCAAATGGATGCAACTGCGGAAGTGGAATATATTATCAACGGTGAATACCGTTATAGAAATGAAATTGACGTATCAGCTAACAACGATGCCGATCTTTATCATCTTGAATTGGCTTATGCGCGCTCAGTAGACTCATTTGATGCGAGGGCCGGTATTGGGTTTGAACGCATCAATGGTGAGGAAGGAGAAAGTAGTTTTGTATACCTTGCTGAGATTGGCTACCATTTTACTGATAATATTTCTGCAAATCTAAACTATAGAAATGCTGATGTGTACAACAACGTTGGTTTTAATCTGCGCTATAGCTTTTAGTCGTTGAAAAAAGGTGCGTGATGGGCGCACCTTCTTAATTTGCTAAGCGTATTTATCCATCAACTGAGCATATTGGTAATACGCGAGTTGGCCTACTCTTCTTAATTGCGGCATCGGAAACTTGGGTAGTGGCTTAGTATAGATTGGTAAATTAGGGACTTTAAGACCCATTAATTTTTCAGCAAGTCGAATACTTGCCTGAGCACTAAACGCTACACCTGAGCCGCAATATCCAAGTACATATCCGGTATTGTTTTCGCTGTAGATATGAGGAAGGTCATCCAGTGCAGCGGCAATATAACCACTCCAAAAATAATCAACTTTAACATCGAGTTTAGGAAAGCAATCGTTAAGTGCTGAGCGCAAGTTGTATTGATATTTTGCATTGTCCTGATCATGGCCAAACACCGCGCCTCGCCCACCAAACAAAATACGGTTGTCAGGAAGACGACGATAGTAGTATTTAAGCCGTCTGGTATCCATGACGACTTGCTCTGTGATTAAGCCATTGGCTGCGAGTTGCTCGTCGCTGAGTGGTTCAGTCACGATAATACTACTTAAAATAGGCAAGTAACGCCCTTGAGTTAACGGTGAAAACTGTCGCTGAGCATAGGCATTCGCTGCGATCACTACCTTATTTGCTGAGACTTTGTGGCCGTTCACTTCGAGCTGGTGGTTGCCATTTTGGTTCTGGTGGCGGGTGACCAGACTGTTTTCATAAAGTTGCACACCAGCTTGCTGAGCTAATGCCTTGTAACCTAGCAACAGCTTCAAAGGGTGAATACCAAACGCGTTGTCAAATCGCAATGCGCCAAACCCTTGCTGGTTGTGCATATAGGTTTCGGTCAGTTGCTGCCGAAACAGTAATTGATGGCTCTTGCTACCCATGGTTGCAGTGAGAAATTCAGACTGCGCTTTTAGTAGCGAAAATGCTTGCTGATTGTGTGCAACTTTCAAATAGCCAGATGCTTGCACGTTGCAATCAATGTGATTGGCGTCGATATGTTCACGGACTAAAGCAACGGCGTTGTTGTACTCTTGATGTATGGCTTTACTGACATCCAGACCATACTTTTTGGCCAGTTGCGCATAACCAAGCCGTCCCGTACTTGGTAGTACAAATCCCGCATTTCTCGCGCTCGCGCCAAAGCCAACTTGATTTGCTTCAAATAGGGCGACGCTTTGATGATGAGTGGTTGCCAAATGGTAGGCGGTAAGTAAGCCCGTAAAACCACCACCGATCACCGCGATATCTACTTGTAATGGTTTATCTAGCGAAGGGGTGGGCGCACCTAAAGGGCAAGTTGCAGCCCAGTAACTATTGGCAAAAGCTTGGCCTTGGCAATGTGGCTGAGTGAGTGGATCAAACCCTGACATCTTAAAACTCCAATACCATTTCTGCTGCTTGGCAATGGCATTCAGTACCACAAATAGTACAAACATAGCCGTGATAGATACAGTCATCTAACCACTTATCATCATGGACTTTAATCAGTTTGCCACCGGCCTTAGTGAAGTATTTAACGGCTCCGTTACCTGGGCTTTGTTTCCAAAGATGAGCAACGCCAGCTCTCGCGCCTTGTTGTGTTAATGCTGTTATTGCGTGTTTTAGTAATTGGGGTCCAATACCTTGGCCCTGTGCGTTCGGTGATACCGCGATACATTTAAAATATGCCATATCATTTTGATCAACCGGCCACAAAGACGGTGAACTCCACTTATCTATAGGCCATTGTCCGGCACTATATGACGTTCTGAAGCCGAGTAACTCATCTTCATCGTTTAGGGCAACAAAGGAAGCATTTATACCGTCTTTACAGCCTTTTTGGCGCATTTGTTCAATGCCTGCGTTATCAAGATAATTATCACCATGAACGAGATTACCAAGTGCGATAACACGCTCGAAATGTTCTGGTTGTAAAGGAATAATTTTCATAGGCTGCTCTGTTGTTATTTACGGTGGGGTTCTAGCATACCACTTTAGATCATGTACCAAAAACGCGAAGATTCAGCAATTTTAACTGGCGCTTATAGAAGAGTGGCAATAATAAAAAGTGAACAAAATTTGACAGCGATGTCATTTTGTTAATAATTGTTGAATCGGTGGGTTCCACTATTAACAACAACATGTAAAGGAAAAGTATGAACAGTCTAAAATTAGCGACCGCAGTTTCGCTTGCCATAACTGCAAGTCAAGTGATGGCCATGAGTCCGCAACCCGATCCACAAAACCCCAATGGTTATATTGTTTCTCGAATAGAGTTGGATAATGCCGAGAGCGCGAAGACCAGTAACCCAATGTATGCGATTTGGTCAAAAGCATTGGAAACGAGAAATAATGCGGTTGTAGAGGCCATTGCGCCGGGGCTTGCCAGTAATCCAGATAATGTAAAAAGAGCTGAGCGAGTATTTGGTCAAACCCAGTGGCAATTTCTTACGCAAATGGCGGCGCCTGAATACACTTATACGCGCTTTTTGCGTGCTATTGGCAAGTTTCCCGCATTTTGTGGCGACTATACTGATGGCAGAGACGCCGACGCAATCTGTAAACGCTCAATCGTGACTGCATTTGCGCATTTTGCCCAAGAAACGGGGGGGCATATTGCCAAAGACAACACTTCTGATAACCCTCTCGGGTTAGAAGAGTGGCAACAAGCATTGGTTCATGTGCGTGAAATGGGTTGGTCAGAAGGGCAAGCTGGCTATACCACGGGGTGCGGACAAAATGACTGGCAGAATCGTCGCTGGCCATGCGGGACAGGGCAAGGATATTTTGGCCGAGGCGCTAAGCAGCTTTCATATCACTTCAACTATGGCGCATTCAGTGAAGTCATGTTTAATGGTGATGCAACAGTGCTATTAAACAATCCGGGTCTAGTAGCAGACTCTTGGCTAAATTTAGCGTCTGCAATTTGGTTTTTCTTAACGCCGCAAGCACCAAAACCTGCAATGTTACACGTTATTGATAGAACTTGGACGCCATCATTGCGTGAAAGTGAGGCGGGGATTGGTTATGGCTTTGGTACCACGATTAATATTATCAATGGTGGTATTGAATGCGGCGCGCAAAATAAAGACAAAGGTCAGCCCGTTAACCGCATTCGTTATTGGGAAGGACTCTCGCATTATTACAACATCACCATTGAAGCTGATGAAGAAAATACCTGTTGGCAGCAAACACCATACGGCAGCTTAAACCTCGACGGCGCGACTGATGTCCTTTACACCAACTGGGAAGGTGATTGGGCTTATTATGCAGACCGCCCAGGAGGTTATTCATTTGAGTGCAAACTCGTGGGGTATCAAACAGCTTATTCCGCACTTGTGCCGGGAGACTACGAGAAATGCGTGACAAACTTTTATCAATCACACGCAAGCTGGCCTGAAGTTCGTGTCGTTGATGACTTACCAACCAACCCGACTGAACCGCCTGTTGACGGTGTACCTGCTTGGGATGCCGACAAGGTTTACTTAAAAGGTGATAGAGCGAGCTACAATGGTGTGATCTACGAAGCCAAGTGGTGGACCAAAGGAAATATCCCAACTGCCGATGGCTCGGGTCCTTGGTTAGCGGTTAACTAAATAACCTGAGCTTCGGATAATTAATGCCTTTCTAGCAGCCAGTTTTAGCGCTAACTGCGTTGAATTCACTTCCAATAGCAAGCTATTGGTGCGTAAATTCGCCTAATTACCCCTAAAACTCTCTGGCTAGACAAGGAAATAATTTAATATTTTTTTAAAAACAATGAGTTAGTTTATTTCTTATCCAAACCTCAGGTTAAATAAGCTAATAGCTGTGGGGCTTACTATATTTGCCCCACAACTTTTAAGATTCTCTGGCAAAGATCATAAACTCTAATTGATGCCCCATGGTATGCGCGCTAAAATAGTGTTTTAGCAATAATCGAGACCATATCGTGTCTGTAACTCGCTCGTTAGTCCAAACCCTGTCTGAGTGCATTGAACATGTGCTAGATACTTCTCTTCATGCCGATAAAGCATTAACTCAATTACTACAGAACAACCCACAGTGGAACCTTGATGAAAGGCAGTATGTGGTGAGCAATTATTACCATATCTTCCGCTTTAAACGGTTACTGGCTTACCTACTTGAGCATGAAGAAATGCCGCTAGATGGCTTTGGCTACTGGTTAACTTGCCAAGTTGTTACAGCGCAGCCGCTTCCAGAGTGGGTGGATACCGAGCGTTATAATCTGGAAAAGCTGCAAAGCTTAATTGAGCAGGCGCCTCAAGCCGTTCGTTTATCTTTACCTGATTGGTTAAACGAGGTTGCGAATGAGCAACTGGGTGAGCAGTGGCCAGCGGTTGCATCCGCGCTAAATCAAAGTGCCCAACAATATTTGCGAGTCAATAGCCTAAAAAGCGATATTGCGACAGTAACAGAGTCTCTAGCAAAAGAGGGGGTCAAGGTTTCACAGGTTGCACTTGATTCTCATGTTGCGCTAAAAGTTGAGTCCAATAGCCATCTGTTTCGCTCTCAAGCGTTTCAGGCGGGTTGGTTTGAAATGCAAGATGCAGGTTCTCAGCAAATTGTGCCTTTTTTAGAAATACAGCCTGGCCATAAAGTGGTTGATGCCTGTGCAGGCGCTGGTGGCAAGAGCTTACATATAGCGGCGCTAATGGAGAATAAAGGTCGCTTGTTGTCTATGGACATCCATGAACATAAACTTGAAACGTTGAAACAACGCGCGAAACGTGCAGGTGTGCATGTTGCTGAAACGCGTGTTATTCAAAACAATAAAACCATTAAGCGCCAAAAAGAGAAGTTTGATCGCGTGCTATTGGATGTGCCGTGCTCTGGTCTTGGTGTATTAAAGCGGAATCCAGATGCAAAGTGGCACTTGAATTCGCAAAATTTAGACACACTTATTGCTTTGCAAACCGATATTCTGGCGCGTTACAGTCAAATGTGTAAGGTAGGCGGCAAACTGGTGTATGCAACTTGCTCCATTCTTCCTTCTGAAAATGAGCAGCAGGTTGAACGCTTTTTGGCAAATAACCCCAATTGGCAGTTAGAAGACTCACTACATTTACTTCCAGGAGTAAATTCAGAATTTGACGGTTTTTACGCCGCACGATTAGTAAAAATTAGTTAGGAAACAAGATGAACCCAATCATTGCATTACTTAAAGAGCACAATATTTCGGATGAACAGATCCAAGCGGTATTTACCCAGCTGACTGAAAATCCAATGATGGCGATGGCGACTATTCAGCAACTAGGTATTCCACCCGAAAAGCTTCAGCAGTTGATGGGCTTGGTAATGCAAAATCCTGCATTGATCAAAGAAGCAGTTAACGAATTAGGTCTTGATTTTGAAAAGGTTGAGGCTGCAAAAGCACAGCTAAAACAGTAGTATTAATGGCTATGCCCTAGACAAGCTCAGCCTTGTCTAGGGCATAGCTAAATAACTCACATGCAGATCAAATCTTGTGAGTAAAACCACCGTACACCCCAAATAAAAATCCGAGAATACCAGAAAATAGGGTCGATCCTATCGCGTAGGCAAGTATTGCCTTACCCCAATTTTTCCACTTTATTAGCTCATTTTCCGTCATTTTATAGTTAAGTATTATGCTGTACAAACCAGAAAATAAGAGCGAAAAAATTGCATAAAGCTGCTCGGCGAAGATACCCAGCATTAGTGGAATTGAGAATATCAGTATGCTTAGGGTTAGAATGAGTAGGTGTCCTATAGCGTACTCCAGCATTGTGTAGGGCGCAGAACGATACACTAGCTTAGAGGCTAATCCGAGTAAGAATGCCAGAATAAAGACGCGATAAATGTGCGTTGCTTCATATAGTGCGATTTCAGATTGCCATTTGAGCTGCTCTTTCGATTCCAAAAGTTGACTGCTGGATATGAAGCTGATTTCAAGTAGATGCGAGGCAAGCACGATCACGGTGAGTAGAATAAAACTAAACTTGAAGGGATTACCAAAACGGCTTCTCTGTCCATTCAAGTATCCAAGAATGGTCTTAAAAGGTCGAAGTAATAATCCAAAAAGTAATTTAAAAAAAGGGGATTCGAGTTCAAGCAGTGCGCTTTGAAGCAAAATGCGTAAGTGTTTAAAGGTCAGTCTCGACGCTTTTTTCTGTCCGCAACCTGAGCAGTACTCGCCAACAAGTTGAGTGTGACAATTTAAACAGTGCGATTGATTGTCAAAATTTGCGTGTTCCATAGATGTATTTATTATTTTTTCTTATCGACGAATGCTACCTTTTTTTGTCTCTAATAATCAAACAATATAGGTGTTAAGGCCCACTTTTCTAATACCCCATCTGAACTTATCGTCGTAAGCACATTGCTATCGGAGATGTGTACATCATAAACGGTGCTGCCCAGATTCAGTTGTGTAATTGGCCAGCTGACAATCTCTTTTCCCGACGTTAATTCCCATAGCGAAATATATTCCTTGGAAGAGGTGGTTAGCAGAAATTTGTCGTCAGCGACGAACTGCGCACTACGAAAAAACTTGAAGCGCTGAGGATAGGATAGAGATAACACTGCTTGACCTGTACGCGTATCAATGAATTTTTGGTCTTGCAGGGCGTCAGATACGAACAGCCAATGTTCATTTTGTGATAATGCCAAACTGGTAATACGATGAGGCAGCTCATAATCTACAGTGACTTCTTTACTAGTTAACTCAAGCCTTTTAGCGTGACCGTCTAAAGAGGCCGAGTAGAGCGAGGTTAAACTCCGATTAAACATCAAATGTGTAATGCTGCTTTCATGAAGGTTTATTCTGGTGATGATCCGCTCGTCTAAACTCAAAAGTAGTACGCTACCGTCATTGTAGCCAAGGGCGATAAACTGCTCGTCGCTGGACCACTGGGCCTTGGTAACGCGAATGAATGAGTCAAACTCAGGTAATGGATAACTGACAACTTCGTTTGAGTGCAATTGCCAGATGTTGAGTTGGGCGTCCGAAATACTCAGAATACTGCGCTTGCTCGGCGCTATTAAAGCGTCACGAAAAGTAAGTTGGTATTTACTTCCTTCGATTTGTTTAATCAGCTGTTGGCTTTGGTTATCCCATACTTGTAGTAAATGATCATCAATGAGTAATAAGGTTAGCGCCGCGTCACTGGAAAGTTGGGCGAGGCTGACTGGCAACTGAGTCAATTGTATTTGCTCTGTTGGCTCTAGAGTTTGCCTTTTGCTACATCCGGTGAGGATAAGCAAAGCGACTATCATTGCGTAAAAAGCGAGTCTCATTCTATACCTTAAGTTTTAGCCTTTCCCTCTTTCTCAAAGAAAGTTAAACACATCCTAATGACAGTACCAAAAATGGCTTGTGCTGTATTTATATATCGGCGTAAGGTAAAGCTCCATTAATATTAACCTTGGAGTATGGAGTGAAAGGGTTTCTTGGTTTAGTGTTACTTGCCGCAATTTGGGGTGGCTCATTTTTATTTATGAAGGTGGCTGCCGGTGTCCTTGGTCCTGCTGTACTCATTGAATTTCGAGTCTTATTTGGTGCGCTAACGCTCGCCGCGGTTGCTTTAGTATTAAAGCGTAATTTACATTTTTGGCAGTACAAAAAGCACTTTTTAATCCTCGGACTGTTTAACTCAGCGTTACCTTTTATGTTATTCGCTTATGCTGTGCAAACGCTTGATGCTTCCATGCTCTCAATTTTAAATTCAACCGCACCATTTTGGGGGGTGTTAATCAGTGTGTTTTGGCTAAAAGTGCCAACGCAAAAGTCGGTGTGGCTAGGGTGTGGATTTGGGATTGCAGGTGTTATCACGCTAGTTGGGTTGGATAGCACCGTATTGGACGAAGGTGCATGGTTACCTATTGTTGCAACCCTGTGTGCGACTATGAGCTATGCGGTGGCCTCTCATTACACCAAAACGGCACCAAAAATGAGCGCATTCAATCATGCCCATGGTAACTTATGGGGCTCTGCGCTATTGGTATTGCCTTTTATTTGGTTTATGCCAATGAGAGAAACGTCTGACTCTACAGTGATAAGTGCAGTAGTTGGACTTGGCATATTATGTACGGGCGTTGCCTATATTCTCTATTTTAAGTTAGTCGAAGATCTCGGCGCTGCATCTGCTTTATCTGTTACCTTTTTAATTCCTGTGTTTGGGATTTTATGGGGACATCTCTTTTTGCAAGAGCAAATCGGTGCTAACACAATCCTTGGCAGTATTTTAGTCTTGCTAGGAGTCAGCCTAGTAACTGGGCTACAAGAAAAGATATTCCCATCAAAAGCGATGAAGGAGCTGTAGGTGAGAGGTACTGGTTTCTTAAGAAGGGTGGTCAAAAAAGTGTTTCTCAGAAACGATAAAAGGGCCTAAAAGGCCCTTTGGTGAAGTATCGTTCAAGTTAGTGTGGTCACTTTAACCCCTTAAAGCAACCAACCAATTGTTTTGCAACTGCGGCTTATCTCAATAAGTTTCTAAGCTAGCGAGAGGAAGAAACCTGCAATTGCTGCACTCATGAGGTTAGCCATAGACCCTGCTAACACTGCTCTGAGCCCTAGGCGAGCGATATCCTTTCTACGACTTGGGGCCATACCACCAAGTCCGCCTAGTAAGATGGCAATCGACGATAAGTTAGCAAATCCACATAAAGCAAATGTGACAATCGCTTGAGTGTGCGTGCTCAACGTATCGCGATAATTCATATAATCTAGGTAGGCAACAAACTCGTTAACTACCAATTTTTGGCCGATAAAACTACCTGCCGTCACGGCTTCCGACCAAGGTACCCCAAGTAGCCAAGCAACAGGGGCAAAGACGTAGCCTAAAATTTCTTGTAGCGTCAGTGTTGGGTAATCAAAAATTCCACCAATACTGCCTAGTAAACCGTTTAGTAGCGCAATTAGTGCCACAAACGCAAGTAGCATCGCACCGACGTTCAGTGCCAAGTGCATACCGCTTGATGCACCTGATGCAGCTGCATCAATTACGTTTACTGGTTTATCATCACCACTATCTACATCAGATAGGTTTTCGTGTGGCTTCTCGGTTTCTGGCACAATCATTTTTGCCATCAAGAAACCACCAGGAGCTGCCATAAAGCTCGCGGCAATGAGGTATTTAAGCTCAACACCAATCGCCACATAGCCCGCCATAACAGAGCCTGCCACCGTCGCCAAGCCGCCCACCATAACTGCAAACAACTCTGATTGCGTCATTTTTGGAATAAACGGTTTTACGATCAAAGGGGCTTCCGTTTGGCCGACAAAAATATTTGCCGTAGCTGAAAGCGATTCTGGTCGTGACGTTTGCAGCAGCTTTTGCAAGCCACCACCCAAAATTTTAATGATCCAGTTCATAATACCAAGGTGATACAACACAGCAACGAGCGCTGAGAAGAACACGATCACTGGTAATACCTGAATCGCAAAGATAAACCCTAGCGAGTCTTGTTTGGCTAATGGTCCGAACAAGAAACCGATACCGTCATTAGCATAGCTAATCACTTTAGCAACCGCGCTAGACATTGAAGCTAATACATTTTTACCCGCTTCAATAAAGAGTACAAAGCCACCAATAAGGACTTGCAATAAAAATGCAACGCCTACGGTACGCTTATTAATAGCACTGCGATTTGTCGAACACGCAAATGCTACGCCTAGGAGCATCATCATGCCCACTAAGCTCATAATTGTTGTCATGCCAATTTCCCGTTATTCTTGTAG
This sequence comes from Pseudoalteromonas sp. CO348, assembly GCF_004208845.1. Classification (NCBI taxonomy): domain Bacteria; kingdom Pseudomonadati; phylum Pseudomonadota; class Gammaproteobacteria; order Alteromonadales; family Pseudoalteromonadaceae; genus Pseudoalteromonas; species Pseudoalteromonas sp. CO348. The sequence continues at coordinate 286,509 of NZ_SGPI01000040.1, forward strand.
CAAATATTTTATTTTACTTTTAATAATATCAATCGCAACGCGATTCATACCGCCACGGGTCACAACCAAGTCGGCATTATGCTTGGATGGCTCGATAAACTGATAAAACATCGGTCTTACCGTCGCCTGATATTGTTCTACCACAGATGACAGACTTCTTCCTCTGTGCTCTATATCTCTTTGCATGCGACGCAGCAAACAAATATCCAAAGGTGTATCAATGAACACCTTGATATCAAACTCTTCACTTAATGCAGGATCGCTCAGTAGTAATATACCCTCGACGATTAGTATCTTAGCAGGGTTTACTATTCGGGTTTTATCACTACGTGTATGCTGTCCGTAATCGTAGGTAGGAACCTCTACGGATTCACCTAGGCGAAGCTTAGTTAAATGCTCGCGTAACAACTCGTGTTCAAACGCATCAGGATGATCATAATTCGTTTGAGTACGATGCTCTATAGGTAAATGCGATTGATCTTTATAATAGGCGTCCTCTTCGATTACCGCGATAGTGCCTGAGGCAAGCTCATTCACTAGTTCGTTGTAGATCGTTTGACTAAAAAGAGACTTACCAGACGCAGATGCGCCAGCTATGGCTATAATAGTTCGTGTCACTAAAGTTCACACCCAGCAGTTGTTTATGTTGGAAGATCACAATAGCAAAAAAGACACGATTAATCTCTTTTGCCTCGCTTAATGAGCAAATTTAACGGGTTTGGCGGACTCAAAACAGGACTTATGTCCGCTTAAGGGCGACAGAGCCAAATTAGCAAGATCGCAGCTTTTCGTGAATTTTGTGACTATTTTATGACAGCGGACTTATGTCCTGTACGATTTTTTTAACCAAACATAAAGTAACCAACGCTTAAGGTAACCATGTATTTAAGAATAAATAACAGCCTGAGCAGTATAGAGAGGTATCTATGGCAAGAGCAATCATTTTAATGGCGGATAGCCTAGGCATTGGCGCAGCACCGGACGCAGAAAAGTTTGGTGACGTAGGCGCTAATACTCTCGCTCATTTATTGCAGGCGTATAAAGAAGAAAAAGGACAAGCGTTAGACTTACCTAATCTTTCTAAACTCGGCCTTATTGCAGCATGTGAAGCTGCAGGTAAAGAAGCTTGCGCCGTGGCGCAAACCATAGAACCAAGTGCTGCTTGGGGATATGCAAAAGAATTATCGAGTGGCAAAGACACGCCGTCTGGCCACTGGGAAATGGCAGGGGTGCCAGTATTGTTTGAGTGGGGTTACTTCCCAAATACTAACCCATGTTTCCCACAAGAATTTATAGATGAATTGTGCAAACGTGCAGACATACCTGGCATTTTGGGTAACTGTTACGCGTCGGGCACAACGATTTTAGAACAGCTGGGTGAAGAACACGTACAAAGCGGTAAGCCGATTTGCTACACCTCAGTTGATAGCGTCTTTCAAATAGCCGCTCATGAACAATCGTTCGGACTTGACAAGCTTTATCAAGTATGTGAAATCGCACGGGCACTGCTTGATGAAATGAATATAGGACGAGTGATTGCGCGGCCATTTATAGGCACTTCAAGTGCCGACTTTATTCGTACTGGTAACCGCCGAGACTATTCGGTATTACCACCTTCGCCGACTGTGCTAGATAAGCTAGCCAATGACGGTGGCGAAGTAATTAGTATTGGTAAAATTGCAGATATTTATGCGCATCAAGGGATCACGCAAAAACACAAAGCGCCGGGTCTTTTGAATCTGCTAGCAAAGACAAGCGAAGTGATGGACACAGCGCCAGACCACAGCCTTATCTTCACCAACTTAGTCGACTTCGACGAAAAGTTTGGTCACCGCAGAAATGCAGTGGGATATGCAGAAGCACTTGCTGAGTTTGACGCATTTTTACCGGAAATTATTGCCAAACTAAAAGCTGATGACTTGCTTTTAGTGACTGCCGACCATGGTTGTGACCCAACCGCAGAAGGCACAGATCATACGCGAGAGTACGTGCCCGTATTGGCATATACACCGGGTATGAACAATACTCCGTTAGGAGAAAGACAAAGTTTTGCTGACATAGGTCAAACGCTTGCCCAGTGGTTTGATTTAGATGCAACGCAGTACGGTGAAGGCTTTAAGGCCGAGATAAAAGCCTAACTAAAGGAAACAATATGAGCACTCCACACATTAGCGCAAAGCCAGGTGATTTTGCAGAAACGGTATTAATGCCGGGCGACCCACTAAGAGCAAAATACATTGCAGAAAACTTTTTGGAAGATGCTCGTCAGGTAACTGACGTTCGCAACATGTTTGGTTTTACTGGTACTTACAATGGTAAGCCAGTTAGCATCATGGGTTCAGGCATGGGTATTCCATCTATGTCAATCTACGCTCGTGAGCTTATTGTTAGCTTTGGTGTTAAGAACCTGATCCGCATCGGTACATGTGGTGGTATTAGTCAAGACATCAAGATCCGCGATGTGATCTTTGCACAAGGCGCAAGCACAGACTCAAATGTGAATCGTGCTCGTGTACGTGGCTATGACTTCGCTGCGATTGCTGATTTTGGTTTATTAGAAAATGGCGTAAACGCTGCTCGCCGTTTAGGTATTGAAGCAAAAGTTGGTAATGTTTTCACTACAGATACTTTCTATCAAGCCGATGGCGAATTTTATAAAGAATTAGACAAGCTAGGCGTAATGGCTGTTGATATGGAAACAGCTGGTTTATACGGCGTAGCGGCTGAATACGGTGCAAAAGCGATGGCACTATTCACAGTAAGTGACCATGTTATTACTGGTGAAGCAACGCCACCAGAAGAGCGTCAAAGCACGTTCAATGAAATGGTTAAAATTGCGCTAGAGTCAATTTAATACAATTTGAAAAGTTCCTTGGTAACGTAATCGCAGAGTTTTGGAGACACGCCTAAAACAACGCGAATCACACCCAAAAAAGCCGCTTGAAGCGGCTTTTTTTTTGATCTTGGTCCATCCAAAATTCCCTAGTTTACACTACATAAAGGTGGTAGAGTTTTTCTAATGATAAGGTATTGGTATTGGTATTGGACGATGGCGATTTTTGTTCTGGGCTTGTTAGCATTAATGGCGAATGCCGAAGTTGACTTAGATGCGTTTGAATCTCTGGTTAAAAACGCGCCTGATGAAGCGCTTAAGGCATACCAAGGTGCGATTGCTCGGGAGGATCTTGCTGTTGCAGATTTATATCAACTTCATTACCTTGCCATTAGAGCGAGTGCCAATACGTTCAATAACGCCATTTTTATTAAAGCGCTAAATACGCTTAAAGCGCCACCCTTCAAGACTTTGGCTGACGAAGATAGGGCGAAAATTCTGACTAATATTGGTGTTGGTTATCGTCGCCGTAACCAGAATGAACAAGCTATCTGGCATTATCGATGTGCAATGAACACTCCGGCCAGCTTCCAGCATAAGTCTGCACTTAAAGTGAACATCGCGATTGCGTACACGCGCCTTGAACAACCCGCGATTGGCTACAATCTCTTAAAAAGCGTGGATAGAGAAATGTTACCAAGCTTTATGCAAGCAGGGCTGTTAACTGCGCTTGGCAATGCAACATTTGCAATGGGTGAAGCCGATGAGGCGCTGAGCTATTACGTTGATGCGGCGACCCATTACGCAAAAGATGAAAACTATAGGGCTGTGAAGCAAGTATCAATCAATGGTCTTGGGATATATGTACTCAACTCAGACTTCTCAAACTACCACAAGGCGCTTGCTGATATTGCGACGGAGCCTTCCCTAATAGAAGATAATCAAAACTATCTCGGTTGGTTGCGGGAGCTGGTACAACAGTTAGAGCAAAACAAACAAGCCGTAACCGTGTCGACAACAATGAAAGCCTATGCGCTCGGCGCTGCAAATGCAGGATATGCGTCCATGGTGAATGCGCATATCGACAAGTTTAATCTGTCGCTGCCCAAAGTCACTTCACAGATCATCGTCAGAGATCCGCTTCCTGTTGAATTAGGAAAAACCTGGTGCCCGAAACTTTGACAAAGCCAATTTTTTTGCCATGGTTATGTTATCGTTAAATAAATACGGCTTGTGAGTTTTGGAGAAATAATGTCGCAATGGGTAAAAGGAGAAATCGTCGAAATCACACATTGGACGCCCACATTATTCAGTATCAGATTTAAAGCGGATATCGCACCGTTTAAGGCTGGTCAATATACTAAATTGAGTTTGCAACAAGGGGAAAAGCGCATCGCGCGAGCATATTCTTTTGTAAACGCGCCGTCAGAACCAATTCATGAAGTCTTGTTAGTTGAAGTGCCCGATGGCAACCTTTCAGTGCCTTTACATCAGCTACAAGTCGGTGATGAGCTCAATGTAGCTTACCAAGCAAACGGTTTTTTTATACTAGATGAACTACCACCTTGCGATACGCTTTGGATGATAAGTACAGGTACGGCGGTTGGCCCATTTTTGTCTATGCTCAGAGAAGATGAGGTGTGGCAGAGGGTTAAACAGGTGATCCTTATTCATGGTGTGCGCCTAAATGCAGATTTGTGTTACCGTGAAGAGCTTGAGCAGTTGCAACAACAAAGAGATGGCTTTACTTATGTGCCGCTTGTTACACGGGAACAACCTGAGAGCGGTTGCCAAGGCCGTGTCACTGAACTGATCGAAAACAAGCAATTATTAACCTACCTAGGCTATAAGCAGTTTCCGGATAACAGTCATTTTATGCTTTGTGGTAACCCCGAAATGGTGAAAGAGCTAAGTGCTCAGTTGCAGAGTATGGGGTACGAACGCCATAGGCGAGCCAAGCCTGGGCATATTACCGTTGAGCAATATTGGTGATCCTATGCAGGCTCGTGTTATGTATCTCTTATGCTTATTATTGCTGGTAACCGCGAATACTGTTTCTGCAGAGCCAAAGGTCATTAGGGTCGTGGACGCAGCAGAAGAAAATGGCACGCCGCAGAATCAATATTTTTTGTCAGTCTTGCGCTTAGCTTTAGATAAGTCACGAGAGCAATATGGCGAGTATTGGATAGAACCGATTGATTTACCAATTAATCAATCACGGCAATTTAAGGAATTGCTAAAGCACAATATCGATGTATTCTGGACGGTCTCAACAGCCGCTAGAGACACTCAAGCAAAGCCAGTGGCCATTCCCATCGCGTTTGGCAGCTTTGGTATAAGGGCACTGGCAATGAACGTGGCCGACAGCGGCAAGCTGAATGTGCATTTATCATTAGCTGAGCTACAAAAGTTCAACGTCGTCTTGGGGCAGGATTGGCCCGATGTTCAGATTTTTGAAAAAGCGGGTTTTACGGTAGAAAAATATGTTGATGGGTTGGCAGTTTACAGAGTGCTTGCAAATAGTACCAGTAAGATTTTTCCACGAGGTGTCATTGAAGTCGTACCTGAGCTCAAGGCGTTCGATAACAAGCAAGTGACTTATGGTGAGAAGAACCTGTTGCTCTATCCTTCAATGGTGTACTTCTATGTCCGCAAAGAGGATATTAAACTGCATAAACGCCTTGAGTATGGCTTAACACAAGCATTTGAAGACGGCTCTTTGGCTGCGCTTTTCTATGACAGTAATATGATGGTTGAGCTGAAAAGACACTTTAATTTGCAAGGGGCTGCAATCCATCAAATTGAAAATCCGTTAATTATCTCTAAGAAGCAGCTCGATGTGATTACGCAGTTACAAATCGAGCTGCTAAAACAACTTAACTATTCACCAGCTCGTTAAAGCTCTGGTTATCTGCAAGGCTTGCAAACGCTGGCTCATGTTGTAACTCGTTCTTTAAGTTAGGCGCATATTCCAAAGCCATACGGATGTCGGCCATCGCATCTGCATGCTTATATAGCATGGAGTAAGCACACGCGCGCTGCCAATAGGCATAGCCATAGTCACTGTCGATTTCTAATGCTTGATTACACAAAGCAATTGCAGTGTTGGTTTGACCAAGCTCTAATAACGCATCGGCTTTGTAGGCAATCGCCTCGACATCTTCCGGTTTGCGATTTAGGATCTCATCGTAAATTTCAATTTTAGAATTCATGTCACTCTCAAGATTTGCCCGCATCCACAGAGAGTGTACTTCATTCGTTATAGAGATTTTCTTCTGGTTATTGAGGATTTCTTCAGAACGTTCGCGTAATTTCTCTTCAATAACCTGAAGGCGCTTTTCATATTCGTCGGTGATCGTGCCAACGCGCAGGCTAACGATATCTTCTACTTTACTCTTAATATCTCTAAAAGAAGTCCAACCAACAACCACTAAGATGGACGCAGCTGCTGTGATCAAAAAGAGCACATTATTGATGGTATCCGTGGTGTAGGTAATTGCACGATCTGCAGTATCTAGCTGAGAGTGGCTGATTTTCTTCTCTATATCAGCTCTTAAACGCATTTGATCTTCTCTGACTGCTCTTAACTCATCAAGGATATAACGCTCAATTAAGGGTCTATACATGGGCTCTTGTAATTGTGATAAAGCTTGTTGTTGTTGGTTTTCTGTCGGCTTTTTTGACGTTGCCTGTTCATTCGCCATGCTCGTAAAACTACAAGCGACGAGAAGGATAAATAGTACTATGCTTTTCATATTGATGTTCTTGAAACTTTATATTTTTAATATGGTGCATGAGTTAAGGTGGAATTGCAAAAAGCGGAGAAGAAATATTGGCTTATGTAATGAAATTAGCGATTTATAGCCTGATTATACTCTCTTTAACGAGTTTGAGTGCCTCTGCAAAAGATCTACTCGTGGTAACCGAAGAGTGGAAGCCGTACAACTTCACCAATGACAAAGGTGAGGTTGTTGGGAGAGCAACAAAAAAGGTAAGGGAAGTGCTTGCTGCTGCTGAAGTTGACTACGAGATAAAAGTTTACCCTTGGGTACGGGCAATGAAAATTGCCAAAGAGCGCCCAAATACAATGATTTACTCTATTTATCGTACCGCTGAGCGTGAAGCTGACTATGAATGGGCATGCCCTTTGATCCGCCCTGTGGGCGTGTATTTCTTCAAGCTTAAAACGCGCAAAGATATTCAAGTGGCTTCATTGGAAGATGCCAAGCAGTACACTTCTGCAGTAGTAAAAGGCAATATCTATTATGATTTTTTGATTCAACACGGATTTACTCAAGGAGAGCATTTGGTTGTTGCCGCCGACTCCAAAAGCTTTTACAAACTCTTTTTCAAAGGGCGGATAGACCTTGTAATGTCAACGGAATACATCATGAGTGAAGAACTTAAAACTGCAGGGCTTAACGATGACGAAGTTACACCGCTTTTAGAAGTGACGAAGGCAAGTCAGCAGCGTGGATGTATGGCATTTAGCAAGGATACAGATCCGATGCTCATAGACCGAATTAGGCGTGCACTGGTAAAGCATAATCAAGAATTTGTTGGACCATAATAGGCAATCCTTAGGGAAAGATTGCCCAGAGTGTTAGGGCACTAATCAATATTAGTAGCTAAGCTTAATTTGACCAACCGCCACGCTGCCGTTATCCCACGTTGTTCTGCACTTGAAGTTCAAAATAGCACTACTTTTGTAGTTATTTTGGTAAACGAATTGTTTGTGAAGTTTTCATAAATGGTATGTAATTTTCTTTTAGTGGAGATAGCTGTCTAAAGAAAGGAGAAGATGGTTCTAACTACTTGAAAATTAATTTAAATAGCGCATGATTTAGTGCTGTTCTACAGAACGGTTGTATGTTCCTCACAGCTAACTTTAGTTAGAAAAGCTCAATGCTTGGGTTAACAACGCATTGAGCTTGATTCTATGTTCTAAAATTTATAACTGACTGATAACTCAACTCTTCTAGGTGTTAAATAGTTTGAAGCATTTAAGTAATTTGGGTTTGCTTCAGGCGCTGATGCAGAGCCAATTTCACTTGTCTCCGTATATTCTGTAACTTCTTGAGAGTTAAATGCATTTTTAATATTTGCGCGTAACGTTAGGTTTTCTGCCCACTCAGGTTTATATGTAACACCTAAATCTACAGTTTTAACCCAAGGTGTTCTTCCTTCATTACCGCGACTGCCTAGCTTGCCTTGGCAAAAGAATGAAGATGCGCTATAACCTGCAAGACCGCTATAATCAACACCTAATTCGTCTTTGTATTGCTCCAATGGTAGATATCCATAGCAGCTTACTGGTCTACCAGACTGAACCAAAATATTTGCAGACACTGCGATTTCTTCTGTGATGTTATATCCGCCAAACAGTTTCAATGTATGACGTCTATCATTCGGTAAGTAGCCATCAGCACCTTTTTGGAATAATGCATGATCCACATCTTGTGTGGCTCCTGCATCATCCTGCTCTAATGTCGAATTCACATAACCTTCCGCGTTCCCTTTACTCTTAGCATAACTGTATGAGCCTTTTAAATACCAATTGTCTTCAAATGCTCGTTCCCAAAAGAACTCTACAGCAGTGTAGGTACGTTTATATTTATCTAGGTCAAAGTAGCTGGCGGGAATTGAAACGGCTTGATAGTTTCCATCGTTTTCAAGATCCATAGCAATTTCAACATTATTGCCAGGGTTCATCATCATACAATTTGCCATGCTATTGTAGTCGAAGTTATTGTAGCCATTATCGGTTGCATAGTTTATAAATGCTTGGTGACCACAGTAGTCATCCATACCATCTTTTATTTCACGATAAATTGCTTTAACTCCTACGGTCCAAGTATCAAACTCTTGCTGATAGCCTAAGATGAACTCATCTTGGTGCATTGGTTCAAGGTTAATAGCAGCAATAGAACCAGGGTGAGGAGGATTTTCATCACCGTTGTATGATGTTTCGCCTAATTTAGCACCTAACTTGGTTGGTGCACTTGTTGTTGGATCTTCATCAGCACTATCGACAAGGAAGTATTCTTCTGTGGAAAACTCTATACCAGAACCACGAATGTTAGTATTGGCCGAAATAGGAATATAATAGCGTCCAGCTGTGGCAAATAGCTTTTTATCACCTTCACCAAAGACATCCCAAGAGAACCCCAATCGAGGCGCATATTTAGTGTCACCTTTCACAAAGGATTCACCCTTTGAGTTAAAGTTTTCGAACCCTTCAGCACGAATACCTAGTCGAAGAATTATGTCGTCTGTGACTTGCCACTCATCAGTTAGATAAAACGCGGTATTCTCCACGAGATATTTACCCGAAGCTTCTGTGAGAGTACGGTGGCGAACATAATCTTGTCCTTCGGGTACAACCACACCTCGTACTTCACTTCCTGTGCCCCTATGCCAGCGCCAGTAATCACCACCAGAGAACTCTCGTCCGAGTTTGGTTGATTCAAACTCTTCTTTGTCATAGCCAAAAGAAATACTGTGTGCGCCAATGTCGTAGCGTAATCCCAGTCGAATCGAATCACGAGTATCAGATTCTGTTTCTCCTTCAGGATCGTAGCGATAATATTGGTTTGAATCTTTACCCCAACAACCGATCCGTTGTGAAGAAGTTGGAGTCTCGCGGCGATCATAAACTAATGGGCATTCAGCTCCTGGTCCTTCAAGTGGATTTCTAACACTAGAGTCAAACTTCATACGCCCAAGAAGTGCATTTACAGTTAGGTTATCTGTGATATACCCCGTGTAGCTAAGGATATGAATATCACCACTGTCACTTATTGAGTATGGGTCTGCTGGCGTGCCATGCTTACCCGTGTAATATTCATCTTCAGGGTTGGTGTATGGATGAATCGTGTACTCATCATCATTAAGAATATAGGTATATTCTAATACCTGACTATCAGTAATATTCCAGTCTAACTTAAATAAGCCTAACGGAGACTCATCGGTGTTCCGCGTACTTCTGTCGACATTAAAATCGTTCCATTCATCGTCGCGCCATTGATACATTGCGAAGAAAAATAGTTTGTCTTCAATGATCGGACCTGAACCGTAAACGTTATATTTCAAGTAATCATACGTATTGTCAGAATTATATACATGATACTTTTCGCTCGAAGAAGGGTCGGTTTGCTTGCTTAAGTTATCGGTTCGATCTTCACGCAAGCTTTTTGGTGTCCAATATGCTGAGCCTCCAAACTCCCAATCATTGGAACCGCGTTTTGTCACGATATTCACGACGCCACCGAGCGAACGTCCATACTCGGCACCATAACCACCCGTTTTAACTTGTTGTTGTGATACGCCATCGTAAGGAAGATTGGCAAAAGAAGTAAATTTCCGAATGTTTGTAACATCGAAGCCATTGATATAATAGCCATTTTCAGCAACAGATGCGCCACCGAATGATGCTAGATTTCCAAAGCCTGAATCACCTTTAGTTGTACCTGGAGCAAGTAATGCAACACTCGTTAAGTCCTTTGTAATTGGTAGTCGATCTATATCTTCCGCAGTAAAGACGGTTGCTGACTCCACTGAAGTTAAATCTAAGGGGGAAACTCGGGAGCCAACGACACTAAGAACTTCAACTTTGTCTGTAAAATCGATAGAGCGCGTACCACCAACAGTTACAACTATGTCGAAGCTTTGCTCACCATTAGAAACGGTATAATTACCGGTAGGTAATTGTCTAAAGTGAAACTTCTCATTCGTTGATACGGAAAACGTTCTTGAAAGGCCTGTATTTTTATTTTTGATTGTTACAACAGAACCGTGGCTGGCAATGCCTGAAATTGAGCCCGTTGAGTTATCTGCGAACGCAGGAGCAGCTGAAGAGAGTGCAAGTACAACACCTAATGTAACTAAGTTTATTTTCATTATTATTCCTTTATATTTTGCAAAGATGCACATATTTTGTAACAAAGTCTGTATATGTTTACAAATGTAAATTTTAAAATTTTATTATAAGTATAATAAACAAATGGTTAGCGTTTTTTGTTCTTCCATTTGTAAAGATCTAACATATTTCGTCTCAATTTGACTATTTCTTCCAAAAAAGTTGAGAAAAATTGAATTAATAATATAAATTTGTTGTTTTTGATGAGGAGTTTATTCATTGAAGAATAAAGGGAAACTTGTTTGATTTGACGGTTGCTTAGTTGGTTTAAAGTTTTGCAGCTTGTTGCACCACAATCGCGTGGCGCTTTGCTAATCTTTGGTGATCTTTATCGTATCCGCCACCAATCACGGTCGCGACAGGGACACCATGCTTTTGACATAAGCTCAGCACCAGTGCATCTCGTTTCGCAATGCCAAGCCATGAGATATCCAATTTACCTAAGTTATCACCTTGCCAAACATCGACACCAGCGTCGTACAGCACAATATCTGGATTTAGATCAATCAATAATGACTCAAGTGTATGTGCGACAACTTCTAGGTAGTGAGTGTCACTGATCCCTACTTCTAAGCCAATATCTAAATCGCTATCATGCTTACGAAAGGGGAAGTTTTTCTCGCAGTGGATTGAGCAGGTATAAACATACGGGTTGTGCTTCAACATGGCGGCGGTACCGTCGCCTTGATGAACATCCAAGTCAAAGATTAAGGCATTGGTGATCTGATTGCTGTCGAGCAGATGTGTGGTCGTAAAAGCGAGATCGTTTACCATGCAAAAACCAGAGCCAAAATCATAGTGTGCGTGGTGCGTGCCTCCGGCTAAATGGCATGCAATACCATGTTTAAGCGCAAGTTCTGCAGTTTTTAGCGTTCCAAGAGGCGCAGTAAAAGTACGTGCCATAAGCTGCTCCGACCAAGGCAAGCCGATACGGCGCATCATTTTAGCGTTGAGTTGATCACGCCATAAGTCCCAAATATATTGCTCGCAGTGCACGCTTTCAAGTGGCGATGGGTCGCCGGCTTCAGGGCTATAAACATTGTTGTGAATGAGCCCTAATGCGTCTACTTCATGGTAAAGACGCGCAAATTTACTCATCACGAAGCGGTGCTTTGGGTCAAAATTGAATGAGTAATTAGAGTGATAAACTAGTGGTAAATTTGGGTTGTTCAAAAACGGCTCCGGAAATGGCGATATGGCAGTGTAGCAATATCAATCCCCGAAGCCGAGCGCTTTAGCTTTCAGTGTTGCTTGTGTTCTGTCTCGTACTTGTAGTTTTGCGAGCAAACAAGAAACCGAGTTACGGATGGTACCTTCCGCTTTATATAATGTATTGGCGATTTCCTTATTGGAATATCCTTTCGCGATTAGTTTTAAAATATCCTTTTCTCGTGTGGTGAGCTTATCTAAAGTGGGGTCAGGTTTTAGTAAGGTCTCAGCAAGCTCGTCTTGGATGATGAGTTCACCTTGATGGACTTGTCGAACTGCATCAATTAACTCTTCTAAGTCCACATCTTTAAGAAGACAGCCTTTAGCACCAAGCTCTAGGGCTAATTTTAGCTTTGCGGTATCGTTGAAGGTAGTGAGGATAATGACTTTAAACTTGATTGCCAAAGGCAAAAGCTCGGTGAGTACATCGACACCATCTAGCTCAGGCATTCGCATATCTAAAAGTACAATGTCAGCTGTAATTTGGTTTAATTGAACCTGTTGGATGAACTCACTGCCGCTGCCACAACTTCCAGAACAAATAATGTCACCACTTAGCGAAAGCAGTGCTTGCATACCTTGGCGCACAAGCGCCTGATCATCGACTAGGTAAACTGATATTTTAGCCATTTGTCGTCCCAAAATGGATAGTTAATGTTACGCCTTGATGAGTTGACACATCAAGACTGCCGCCGAGTTCTTGGATCCGTTCCTGCATACCAGCCAGACCATTTCCAAATCGAATACTATTTAAGGTAATGCCGTTGTCACTTATTTGTACTTTTAACCCTTGTTGACAATACACTCGTACTTGCATTTTATCCGCCTTGGCGTGCTTCAAGGTATTGGTGATGGCCTCTTGGCAGCATTTTAAAATGCAATTGGCATAACTTAATTTCTCGAGTAAGGGATGATGTTCATAGTCGAGTTCAATGTTAAGACGAGGGATTGATTCAGTAAGCCTCAGCAATGCATCATGGAGATCGATATGCTCGTTGCTACGCTTGTCGCTGACTAAATCGCGAATACATTTTAGGGTGTCTTTAGCTTGCAAATAGCAGCTATCTAATAGCTCGGTTAATGGTGCAGCCGCAGTTCGTCTTGCGACATCTAAATTTACAATCAGACTGGTTATTTGATGTCCAACATCGTCATGTAATTCTCGTGCTAACTGAAGTCGCTCTTGTTTAGCAATACTTTGGCTTAGCAGAGACTGCGTTGCAGATAGCTCACTGTGCGCGAGTTGTAGCGCTTCTTTGGCTTCTTGTTCTTTTTGCATTCTTTTACACACCACGTACGCAAATAACTGAAAACAAGCAAATAACACAGCGTTGAGATATTCAAAACCATGTCCCCAAAAAAAGTATTGCGACGCAACATATAAGCAGGAGGTAACTAGGATATACCCAAGCGCAAAACTTAAAGGAACATAAAAAGCAAGGATCCCAACGAGTTTTACGTTGTAAATGAGATGAATTGCGGCCGGGGAGGTAAGGTTAATTGACTGGATCAAAAGTGCCAATACAAACAGCATTGAATACCTAACCTTGTAGCCATAGTATTTTTCGGATTCATTGATACATAAAAGTACGAGGATCAAAACACCGATATGCTGTACCCAAGGCAGCCATTGTGCTTTTTGCTGAGCATAAATCAAACTTGGTATTGCAACGGCTAACCAAGTGAAAATGGTTGTTACCAACCAAGCCGTCGGATAGCGAAAAAACGCCGACATCTACTTACTCCGCTAAAAACCTGCTCTGCAGGTATTATTCCTTTATTCTCTTGCGAACCTATCCTAGCAGATATTTGTGACTCTGTGATGATGACGAATGTCATAAGTTTTACATTGTAAATCAAAGTGCAATAACGGTTTTTCACCCTTGATACTGCATTGATTTGTGGCACCACTATTCCTGTTCTATCTTTATGTAACAATCTTTTCATAATTAGGGATACTCAGAATGAAAAGTGTTAAGGCAAAACTTATTTCTGCGGTAACTGCGGGTTTAGTGGTAATGCTCATCGGTGCGATGATTACTGTTTTGGTGATGAAACGCGTCGCGGAGCAGTATGACAGCATGATAGACAATGAATTGGCTGCTCGCGAGCAAATAAACATAGTGCTCGATGATTTCAAAACCCAAGTACAAGAGTGGAAAAATGTACTCATTAGAGGAAGGGATCCTGCCCAGCTAAATAAATATTGGTCAAGATTTGAAACCAAAGAAGCTGAAGTACAAAAGCAACTCAGTTCAATTGTTTCTGCCTATGCGTTACCAGTCACCCTAGAAAATAAGTTGCGTGAATATCAAAAAGAACACCTCACCTTAGGACAAAAATATCGTGAAGCGGTGGAACTATTCAAAAGTTCAGGCTTTGATATTAACCTTGCTGATGCTTCAGTGAGTGGAATAGACCGCCAAGCAAGTGTTTACTTACTTGAAATTAATGAGCAAATTAACGCGTTAGTAGACACGAGAACGAGTGAAATTGTCGCGACAAAAAACCAACTTATCTTTTTTAGTACCCTAGGACTCATCATTATTGCGCTTGTGACTTTAGGATTACTGACTTGGTATATGCAGCATTTAATCACTCGTCCAATCCGCCGTGCATCTGATGTGGCGAAAGCAATTGCGAGTGGTCGATTAGACAACAAAGTCGTTGTACACAGTAACGATGAAATAGGTAATTTACTGGCAAATTTACGGCAAATGCAAACTAGCTTACTTGATGCGACTCAAAAGCTAGAGCTACAAGCAAAAGAAAACTTACGGATCCGTTATGCGCTAAATAACGTGGCCGCGCCCGTGCTTTTATGTGATGACAGTAATCAAGTGATCTACGTAAATGCACAATGTGATTCTTTATTTGATCGTTACCGCACTGCGTTAAGTGTGCCGACTGAAGTCGTTAATCATCCAATTCCCGAAGCTTTACTTCACAGCTCTAAAGCACTGCACCAGGCTGCGGGTCAATTAGTACGTCAGCTAGAGTGGGAGTGGTGCGTAGGTGACATAATCATTGCAGTAACCGCCAACCCAGTTTCCGATCAAAATGGTAGGGTGTTAGGTACGGTATTTGAATTTAAGGATTTAAGCCAGACAAGACGTGCAGAACAACAGGTTGAACAGCTCATTAAGTCAGCTTCCGATGGCAAACTAAGTGAACGTATAAACCTTGAGGGATACGTTGGCTCTATGAAATTAATAGCCAGCGGACTTAACAAACTACTTGATGCTGTTGAGCAGCCCATTAGCCAAACAAAACAATATCTTACTTCGCTTTCAAAAGGAGAAATTCCCGAGCAGATTAGCGGTGAGTTTAAGGGCGAATTTGCGCAAATACATATGGCCTTACAGCGCGCCACCTCATCACTATCGTTACTTATTGAGGATACTTACAGTTTAGTTGCCGCCGCAGGAGAAGGGGAGCTCTCTACTCGCGCGGATGAAGCCAAACATCAGGGTGAATTTCGGAAAATCATTCGTGGCGTTAATGAAACGCTTGATGCGGTCTCTAAACCCGTAGCCCTTACTAGTGGATATCTAGAAAGTATCGCAAAAGGAGAATTACCCGCCTTAACGAATGATGGTTATAAAGGAGAGTTTGATAGCATCTATCAAAGCCTCTTTGCTTGTGTTGGTGCGATTAAATTGATGCTAACCGATGCCGAAAAGCTTGCTGAAGCGGCCAGCGAAGGAGACTTGCATCATAGAGCAGACGCTAGCAATCACCATGGCGCATATGCCTGCATAATTACAGCCATGAATGAAACGCTGGACTCGATTGAAGCGCCACTTAAGGAGTGCATGAATGTGATGGATGGGCTGTCTCAGGGAAATTTAACTCGCCAAGTTGAAAAAAGTTATGCGGGTGATTTTGCGCTGCTGAAACAATCGGTGAATACCAGTGTTGGCAACTTAGCTAATATGATGCAAAAGCTACTCGCCATGGCGGAATCCATCACGGTTTCGGTACAGCAGATCACCACAGGCATCGAAGAGTTAAGTGAACGATCCTCTTCTCAAGCTGCATCTATTGAAGAAACACGGGTATCAGTTGGTGAAATCACCGAAACCGTGCACTCAAACGCCAGTAATGCGCAATCTGCTAATCAGTTGGCTATAGAAGTTAACCAGCAAGCACAGCAAGGTGGAAAGGTGGTTGAATCAACGATTGAGGCAATGACCGAAATTAGTAAGAGTGCTAAAGAAATACTTACCGTCATTGAGGTTATTGATTCTATTGCGTTTCAAACTAACTTATTAGCGCTGAACGCCTCTGTTGAAGCTGCAAGAGCGGGAGAAAAAGGAAAAGGTTTTGCGGTCGTTGCCTCAGAAGTGAGAAATTTAGCGCTGCGCAGTGCAAGCGCCTCAAAAGACATTTCTGAGTTGTTGGGAAGCAGTAACATCAAAGTGAAGCAAGGATCTAAGCTGGCGTCAGAATCCGGTGAGACGTTAAAAACCATCGTGGAAAGTGTGTATGGACTTGCATCGCAAGTGCAAACTATCGCTGAGGCCTGCAATACGCAATCAAGTGGTATTGAGCAAATTAATCTAGCGATTAAACAAATTGATGGTATCACGCAACAAAACAATATTTTGGTAGAGATGACGAATGCATCGGGGCTGTCATTGTTGAGTAAAGCCAATGAATTAAGAGAGATGGTTGAGCAATTTGATATCGGCAAGACTAAAGCGGAGTTGATGAAAGTGGTGAGCTAAAGATCAGCAAAATCTAGCACATACGGTTGCTAATTTTATTGTTTTTAGGAACATCACGTGACATGATTGGATAAACTTGGTGGCTTTTTAGCCGCTAACAATGTTTAGGGATGAGGCATAAACCATGGTTACACCAATCATCATTATACTGTTACTTTGCAGCCCGTTATTACTCGGTATTATCTATTCAAAGGTAAGAGGCGTACAGGTAGAGACAACAAAGCTTGCCTGTTGGGGCCTTGGTATCGCATTCATGTTCTTTTTTATTGGCCATATCGTAAAAGCACAGGGAATGGTAGAAATGCTGCCTAGTTGGGTGCCGTATAGGCTTCCTTTGGTGTACTTCACTGGTGTCATCGAACTCGTCGTAGCGATTCTGTTATTTATACCTAAATATCAATTGCCTACAGCAAAAGCGGCTATTGCCATTTTTATCCTGTTTTTTCCCGCAAACGTGTATGCCGCGCTCAACAGCGTTGGCTTGGGAGGACATCAGTGGGGACCAGTTTATTTGCTAATTAGAGCACCACTGCAAATCATTTTGATTGCTTGGGCATATTTTATGTGTGTAAAACCGCTATCAATGCCTGTGGCTGAAATTAAATAAAGCTCAGTTCAAATAGAACATATAAACAGAAAGAGGAGTGAGATTTCCTCACTTCTCTTTCAGCATTTTTCGACTATTGGTCTTTTACTTTTTCATTCTCTAGGCAAGGTTTACCAGCTAAATGAGCAGCCAAAATTTGTGCTATTTTGTCTGTTAGCCAGCTCGGACCTTCGTCAGTCATGTCGTTGTGTTTTGCATTCGCTATTGTGACAACACAATCCTGATATTTTTGCGTTTCTGCACGACTTGGCAGCACTCCTTTGTCTGCTGGAAAGTCACTTGCTCGTATCGACAATACCTTTACATCAAGGCTTCTTGGTAATGGCACTCTGCGATGGTCTAGCGTAATGATATGGTTTGCAAATTTAGCGCCGTGATTGATTAACCATGCTGAAATGTCACCGCCATTCGAATGGCCAATTAAAAGGGTATGCTCAAAATCAAAGGTGGTGAACTTTGGCTTAAAGTAATCGTGAATAAACACTAGCGTATCAGCGCCACGCTGCCAGTTTTCCGCGCGCGTTTCGTATAAGTTCCCCTCGACGGAAAGAGGAGGGTCAGTTGCAAGCTCATGGCCTACAGTAATAACCAAATATCCTGCTTGGTTCAGCGTCTTAACCAAGAATTGATATTCGGTATGTGAGACACCATAGCCGGCGCTTAGCAGTGCAACGGGACAAAGCGCTGTAGTTGAGCAGTTATCGGTATTGGATGGCTGATGAATTTCTACAGGAATTGCTCTATCACGAGTGGGATCAATCACGGTTTCAGCGGCCAAAGCGAATGGGAGACATAGCAATAATAAAAATGAACGTAACATATTTATCCTAAAAAATAGTGGCGCTCAGCAAAAGCCAAAAGCGCCACAACTGGTTGGAGTCTTTTACAAGTTATTCAAAAATTGGTTAACTGATGCTAGCTCTCTTTGCTTTTGCATAATGCAGGTATTTGTTGCCAATTCCAGTTGTTTAAGTGATTTACTCAAGCCTTCTATCTCGTTTTGCATTGGTCCAAAAAACTGCTGCGCCTGTTTTAGCGCATCTGCGTCACAGTACGAAAATAGGTAAAAAGGTAGCTGTGGCTTGGCAAAAGGAGGAAAACGTTCCTTTAAGCGCTCAAAGTGCTGATAAAACCACTTTTGATAAAGCGCTTTTCGCTCATCGCCTTTACCATTCCCGCTTAATATGTAATTAAAGTCTGAGGCTGTTACATGCTCGCTTAGGGCATAATCTAGTACTTGTTGTTGCAATTCTTGAGGACCAAAATACCCCATGGCAAGCAATAGATTAGTACGTTGAGTTGGGTTATTAGTAGTTTCAAATACCTTTTTGTACGACTTCAACAGCTCAGCATCACCGTAATAAGCGGCAATTTGCAGGAAACTTCTCGCCAAGTAGGGGTCAACTTTATCAGGTGACGTTAAATATAAACTCGCTTGTTTTTTGGCATGCGTAATAATGGTTTGATGCTTGGTCTCGAAAGCCAGTGCTCTCACCAATGCTGCACGTATTTCCGATGTGGCAGCTGGTTCATTTGCATTTGCCTCAAGTCCATATCGAGAAAACGCAGGCTCAACATAAGTGGTATAAAGTTTCTTCCAAAGTAACTTATTTGAATCGTCTTCATACTGTTTATGTTGTGATAGTAATTGAGTAAGAGCGGCCTTTGCTACTTTGGGATGAGTGTCGTTAATAAACTCACTGAGTGTTAACATCAACGCATTGGCATTTATTTTTCCAGACTCCATCAGCGCGTCAACATTGCTTAGTAAGTCTAATCTCTCCCGCTCGTTTAGCTTGTTTGGGGCATGTGATATCAGGCTTGCGAGTTGAGACTCAGAAAGATCCCAACGGTAATAACCTGTCGCATTGTCGTTTGGTAAGATCCACTCAGGCTCAAAGTCTAATTTAATCTGTTGTGTCTTGGAGTCTAGAAGTATTGTCTTAGTGGCCGTTTTGTCACCTTTACCATAGCGCAATGTTATGGGGATATACCAAGTTTGTGCTGCCGCTTCTTGCCCTTTTATTACAAAACGTTGTTGGGATAAGGTGGCATTCTGACCATCTAACTTAATCGTCAAAAGTGGAAATGAAGCTTGTGATACAAATGAGTTTAGCACTGTCGCAACATCTTTATTAGACACTTTACCCAGCTCATTCCAAAGATCTTTGGCTTCTGCATTTTTATAAGCAAATTTGCGGGTATAATTGCGCATGCCTTGCTTGAATACTGCTTCCCCAAGCCACTGCTCAACCATGTAAAGTACCGCGCTACCTTTGCTGTACGCAAGTCCCAAGCCGTCTGTTACATCAGACTCTGTAATAACCGGTTTGCGGATCGGTGAGGTAGTTGCTTGAGCATCATAGGGCATGGCACTGTGTTGAGATAAGGATAAATTTGTCTCTAGCTCAGGAAACAACTGTAATGTGATCTTTGCAGCCATCCAAGTGGCAAACGCTTCGTTTAACCACAGATCATTCCACCATTTCATCGTAACTAGATTACCATACCATTGGTGTGCGAGCTCATGAGCAATAACGTTCACATGCGAAGTTTGCGCTTGTCTTGTCGACGTTGCTGGATCGATAAGTAATATATCTTCTCGGTAAGTCACAAGGCCTGCATTCTCCATTGCTCCGAACGGAAATTCAGGGACTGCGACTTGGTCTAGTTTTTTATAGACATAGGGTAAGTCAAAATAGTCTTCAAGTGCTTTGAGTATCTTTGGCGTGTTTTCGATGGAATAAGCGGCAAGATTTGATTTCTTTTGTGGGGTAATAATGTTCCCTGGAACCGCCATCCCTTTAACATCAAGTACTTCGAATGGGCCAACGGATAAGGCAACTAAATAAGAAGGAAGGGGCGGCGTCTTGTCGAAGTAGTGGGTGGTCATGCCATTTGACTTTTTGGTCTCTAAAACAGGCGTGTTGGCGAATACTTTTTGATCGTTAGGGGCGGTAATAGTGAGTTGAAATGGAATTTTATACTCAGGTTCATCAAACGTTGGTATTGCTCTTCTTGCATCACTCATCTGAAACTGAGTAAATAAGTAAGGCACGCCATTGTCTATGGTTTTATAGAGACCGACGCTATTGCGATTGTAAGGGGCGGTATAGTCAATAGTAAGCGTGTAGCGACCCGGTTGCAGTGTTTTTTCGCAACTTAGTCTCACTTTACCGGTTTCGAGCATTTTATCTCTGAGCTCACACGACGCTTTTCCGACTAACTCAGCAGTGTTGATTGCATAGTCTAATCCGTTGAGCTCAATAAATTGGGTGGCTTTGAGCACCTCAAGTTTTATAGTCGTGTGTCCTGAAAAACGCTCCTTAGATGGATCTAAGTTAAATGTGACTGCTTGTTCTATCGGTTTAGCTACGGTGGCTAGACGATGAAGTTCAGCATTAGATTGGGCATCAACAGAAGCACTAGTAGCTAGTAAAATAGCACTGCATATCAGAGATTTAGATAGCATAAAAATCCTTTATCCATATTTGTTATTGTTGTAATCAATGTGCTGTATGTTGTCACTAGGTGTGAACAACACATAATGAGCGCGATGTTCCATTTACTTTAACAAAACTTGTTGCAAAAAGAGTGTGGATAAAGGTTTTCTATCCGATCAATATTTAAAATACTAAGTAATATCAATAAATTGTAGCGGTCGGCTAGTCGACTTTTTGTGTAACAAAAATTGTAACAGGCTTCACCGTACTTAATTATGTTCCCACATATTGAAACTACTTATGTTTCACTGTGTGTTCTAACTTCAGATAGGCTCCGATTATATTTAACCAGTGTAATAACCGTGACTTTGGCTTTGGTTTGCAATAATTCATTGTTGCTCCTGTCGTAGTAGTGAGTAACCTGAGTTCAGGTTAAGTAATTTATGACTGTATCTTGGGTCAAAATATGGCAGGATACCAACGATAGTTAATTACAATTAATATAAGTTGAACTTATGGATAAGAGGTTAAGGCACTTAAGTGCACTACGCTGTTTTGAGAGTGCAGCTCGGCTCCAAAGTTACACTCAAGCTGCGCTCGAATTGAACATTACGCAAGCGGCAGTAAGTCAACAAATGCGGCAACTGGAAAATGCACTTGCAGTTAAGCTTTTTGTAAGAAAGGGCCGAAATATGCACTTAACTGAAGCCGGCGAAGTGTTGTTAATGTCTACTCAAAGTGCGTTTAAGCGCATTATTGGGGGATTAAATCAAATTCAAACGCAAGAATTGGCTGGTAGCTTGACCATAACGTCAACCCAGTCTTTTTGCTCTTTATGGCTAATGCCTAACTTATCTTCGTTTTACGAGTCTCATGACGACATCCAAATTCGTGTGCTTGGCTCTAATCGCTTTGAAGATATTCGTTTAAATCATATTGATATCGCGATCCGGTTTTCTACTAAGAAAGAATTAGCGTGTCCCGCCGGACTTGAGCAGCTATATCTGGGGGAAGATAGCAACTATCCTGTTTGTTCACCAAGCTACAAAGAAGCGCTGCAAATTAAGTCTCCGAGTGATTTAGCAAGATGCAACCTTATTCACCACGACGATGATAAAGTAAGCTGGGAGCAGTGGTTTGAGTCTCAAGGGATATGCGGTTTAAGTATTTGTGCCAAAGGTCCACACACTCGAGTCTCTTCTAATGACATGGCATTGAGTGCAGCGCTTAAAGGCCAAGGTGTTGCAATCGTCTCCAAAGAGCTATTTTTAGACTTTCAACAAGCTGGACTTATTGTGCAGCTTTTTGATATCCCTCACCCTGTGGTATGGCAACGCTATGTGTTATTCGATCCCTATTCACCAAAAAGAGCTCGGATCCAAGTATTTATTGATTGGCTAATTAATCACTTACCATAAGGCCTAGTTATGGCTCACTAATTGAGCTTCTTTCGTATTATTTCATGAATGCGGAAGTAAATGTGAACTTGAAATAAATATTAAACTAAAATTTAACATTGCCGAATTAGACTCCGTTCCCGCAAGGAAAACTAGCAAGGATGCCAACATTCAAATACCGAGGAAACGATGAAAACTTATACTCTCACACCAGCCGTGTTGATGCTCATGAGCAGCGTCGCCAATGCAGAACCTGAAGTTCACTACGAGTCTTGTAAATCCACTTTTAACTATCTAGCCGCACAGTATCAAGGGACGACGGATAAAAATAATTCAGGTTCGCAGTGGTGCTATTTAAAACAAAGCATCGAAGGCGCAACATGGGGTCATGTTAGAACAGAAACCATCCCAGAATTCAAAACAGTAACCGGAAAAGCGTGTAAAACGCCATCGGAGTATCAGGGTGAAAAATTTTATGGCTGTACAACCCGAAATCACACCGCACCTTGGTGCTATCTTGAAGAAGGCGGCTGGGAAGAATGCCAACCAGAAGCGCCGCCAGCGCTTTTAGCTCACACTCAACCCCTACAAAGTAAGCGATTAGATAGAGTTGCACTTGGCTCATGTTTCAAAACCAAAGGAGATATGCCCGAAGCGCTCGCTAAACTAATTGGTCAACAACCGGACCTATTTCTTTGGTTAGGGGACAATATCTACGCAGATACCACCGATATGGCAGTGATGCGCCAGAAGTACGATGATAAAAAGAACAATAGTGAATATCGCAAGTTTTTAGAGGCTAAGATCCCAGTGATGGCGACTTGGGATGACCACGATTTTGGTTGGAACAATGAAGGTAAACATTATCCACAGAGAGTAAACGCACAGAAAGAATACTTGCGTCACTTTGATGTCGATAAGGCTGATCCAAGAGTAAATGGTCAAGCTGGTATTTACGAAGCCAAAATGCTGGGTGGCTCGGGCGAAACCACACATGTGATCACATTGGATGCCCGTTACTTCCGCTCTCCAACCTTTTCAAGTTACGGTGCGTGTGAAGGTGAAAGTAGCACCATATTGGGAGAGGCGCAGTGGCAATGGCTTGAGCAAGAGTTACAAAAACCATCAGAAATCAAGCTTATTGCAAGCGGTATTCAAGTACTGCCTCCGCTGCATCAAGGCAGAAGTAAAACTAACTACTGTGCTTATGGAGACGGCAAAACATTTAATGCTGCCATCGCGTCATTAGAAGAAACAAATATGTCTGGTACTAGTTATGAGTCTTGGGCTGAAATGCCAGCGCAAAGAGAGCGTTTGCTTAGGTTAGTACAGAAATCAGTGAACGAAGGTAAAACTAAGGCCGTTGTGTTTTTGTCTGGCGATCAACACTGGGGAGAGCTTTTGCAAAAGACTATTCCCGCAAGTAGCACATATGGTCAAGCAGTTAACGTCTACGAAGTGACGGCATCAGGGTTTGGTCAAAACTGGCCTTATCATATCGAAAACCCATTAAGGTTACCGATTTACGCAGATGACAAAGGGGATGGCAATTTTGCCAAAGCATGTCAGTTACCGTTCAAATATGCAGGTGTAACCTACCAAGGTTGTATCACGCGAGACAACGATAAGCCTTGGTGTTATACCCAAGTGGATGATAACCAAAAAGGCATCGAAGGTGAGTGGGGCAACTGTGCGCCAGCAGGTGCCAGTATTCCAACCGGACGAGTTGGTGCAATAAGCAAAGACATCGCAAAGTTAACAACATCTAACCGCCATTTGATTAATAAATCGGGAAGTAACTACGGCTTGATAGATATAGATTGGCAAAATCGTGAACTGAAAATGTCTATTGAAACGGCAAACGAGGAAGCGGTTTCAACTATTATCAAGTTTTGATGTTTCGTTATCAGCTGAGCTTAGTGCTCAGCTGATAAGATAGTAACTCTTTGTAAACTATCGAAATAAAATGTATATTGCGTGCAATCAAGGAAGAAAGCAGGTAAACTGCACTTCGGATAGTACCTCAGGCAAATTAAAAGGACATTAATTTGAAATTTGTTATTTCACTTTTACCCGCACTTTTTTTGACTAAATTAGTTTTTTATCTTACTGATTTCGAATATTTTTTATTCGAAGATCCCTTTGACTTCGGTAAATTGCTTATTGATATCAGCGTTTTTGGGTTTTTTTATTTTGTCGCTATTTTAGTTTACGAGTACTTCTTTGGTGAAAAGTTAGAGCTCAAGCGCCAAGTCTCAAACAAAAGAACGAAAGGTTCAACGTAAGTCTATTGAGAACTCGAAGGCTTTTTATAAGGCTCAAGTAAGCGAAACACCAAAAACCCGACCGCGCTTAATACAATTGCGATTTCATATCGTTGATATGCGCTTGAGATCCCTATTGCCCCGGTTAACCAAATACCTGCAGCGGTTGCTGTGCCATGTGTGGAATTATCATTTTTCACAATAGAGCCACCACCAATAAAGCCAATTCCAGTAATGACACCGTACATTACTCTTGCTTGCGCTTCATGTGATTCAAAGACGTCCATACTTGTTAAAATAAAAGCACAACAGGAAATAGCGACTAATGGGAATGTTCTAAGCCCCGCGCTATCGGAACTACTTTCTCTATTAATAGCCAAAGGTAATGTAAGTAAAAACGCAAAAATAATTTGGTAAAAGTGATACCAAATGAGTGCTAAATCAAGATTAATCCAATCTGGCATTTTTTATCTCCTATACTGTTATTGGGTTAATGCAAAAGGCATTCCTTTGAATTGGCATAACCCATGCAGAATGAAAGCGTCTATAACTTTTAGGAGAGAACAATGGATTTATTGAGGATCATCATTGCAATTCTGCTTCCACCACTTGGTGTATTCTTACAAGTCGGTCTTGGCGGGGCTTTTTGGTTAAATATTTTGCTTACATTGTTGGGTTATATACCAGGAATTGTGCATGCAGTGTGGGTGATTGCCCGTCGGTAAAAAGCGGACAACAAGTAACAATAACACGGTAATCTTTGCAGGGGATTATCCTGCAAAGATCTCCAGCACAATTGGCATTACTGAAAGCACCAGTAATGCAGCCATCACAAAATTAAACCATCTACGACTTTGCTCATTTTTTAATACATGTTTCAGCGATGAACCAAACACCAACCAGATCCCAACACAAGGAAATGACACCAGCAGAAAGACAATGGTGATCATCAAGTTTTGACTCATAAAATCTGCGCCAGTGGAGGTATAAGTTGAAATAGCACCTATTGCTACAATCCATGCTTTTGCGTTTACCCACTGAAATAGTGCGCCTTTTAAAAACGAAAAAGGTTGAGGGCTTGAGTCTGCATCAGTTGTGGGTGAAGACATCGCGACAAGGTAAGCAAGATATAGAAGATAAATGACGCCAATGCACTTTAAAATAAAGTGCAAACTAGGAAATAGCTCAAAAAGCTTCGCAAAACCTAAGCCGACCAGCAAAAGCATAATCGAAAAGCCCACACAAATACCGCTTAATAGCGGAATGCTCCTCTTTAAGCCAAAATTAACACCAGATGTCATCACCATAATATTGTTTGGCCCAGGCGTTACGGAAGACGCAATAGCAAATAAAGTGATAGCAACCAAATAGTCCATTAAGTAGTCCTTTTTAAATAGTCTGGGTGTTACATCAAGGCATTTGTTATCTTGAGAGTGTCTTTTGTCTGGTAATGCCAATTGGATTTCATACTTCACTATTGGGTTTGTGTGTAAAATAGTCAATAGGTGATTAGTCGAGGTGTTGTTTTTAGTTTTGTTATAAGATAACATATTTAAAGTTATGGTATAACATAAATAAAAATAGGATCTCTCTCATGGTATTAAAAGGTAAACTTTTGGCAGTTGCCATTTCTGCAATTCTTCTTTCTGCATGTGGTGGTACTGAACACACAATCGTAAAAGTAGACCCGCCAGCCCAAGATAATGGCAACGATGACGATGGTCATGATGATCACGATCATGGAGATACGATCGCAGACGCAAATGGTCGTCTGTTAGTTACTAGCGCTGAAAGTAACGTTGTGAATGTGTACTCAACGGCGGATAAATCACTTATCGACTCGATTGGCGTTACCCACTATCCAAAATATGTATATAGCTCTGAAAATCACCGCTTTGCTGTCTTGGTGCAACGTGACCAAGGTTTAGTAGAATTTATTGATGGCGGTTTATATGAAGAGGAGCATGGCGATCATCACCATACTCATGAAGAAGCGCCTGCACTTGCTTCGTTCCATTTAGAATCAGTGAAGCCAACACACGTTACAGTGGGCGAGTCGGGTATTGCTGTATTCTCTGATGGCGACAAAGACAGCCAACAGAATGCCAGTGCTGCAATGTTCACTGAAGCGCATATTAGCGGCGAGCAAAGCGAAGTTGCTGCATTACATTACGACACTTACATGCACGGTGCGGCGCAAGCTCGAGGTGAATTTCTAATTAGCACGATCAGAGACCCTCAAACTGAAACTTCTCTACCCTCGCAAATTGGTTTGTATCATGCGCATGGTGACCATTTTCATCAAGAGCAGGTATTTAACGTAAGCTGTCCAGCACTTCACGGCAGCGCACAAAATGAAGAAGCAGTGGCATTTGGTTGCGGTGACGGTGTTGCGCTTATCACTCAGCAAGGTGAAAGCTTTAGTGCAGTAAAACTAGCTAACCCAGATTACTTTGCTGACGGGCAGCGAATTGGCACCCTTAAAGGCCACCATGATGCAGAGCAGTTTATCGCATCAGCAGGTAATGATGTGCTGATGGTTGACCCTGAGCATGGCCATATCGAGAAGCTTGAATGGCAAGTAAGTGATAACTATCGCATTGCTAGTTTTGGATTTAGCTTTGCAGGTGAGCATGTTGTGGTGATGGATACCTCAGGTAAACTCAGCATTTTTGCCGGTCATGATCATGATGGCGAGCACCATTTTGAAGCCGCAGGTGAAGTACAAGTAAGTGATGCTGATTTAACTACGATGCCAGAAGGTCACGGCTTCCAAATTACATTTTCTCATTCAGAGCAAGCGGTATATGTGAGCGACCCAATCGCAAAACAAATTAAAAAGTTTGATTTAGAAGAAGCCAAACTGGTAGACACATTTGAGCTAGATTACGTACCAGAAAAACTAGTATGGCTTGGTATTACTGCAGAGGAATCTCACGACCATTAATACTTAACCTCATGTAGTCCCTGACAATTTTTAACACTGTAGATAGTGGCTTTGCCACCTTAGTTAAGCTAAGGTGGCTTTTTTTAAGGAAAAAATATGAGAATTAGACCAGCCACCATCAACGACTTAACCACACTTCTAGACTTAGAACAGCAAGTGGTTGAAGCAGAGCGTCCGTATAACGCAGCAATGAAATCGCAAGACGCCAAATACTATGATCTTGAGAAATTACTCACTTGTTCGAATATGTTAGTGGTTATTGGTGAAGTGTCAGAGCAAATAGTCGCAACAGGATATGTGCAGATAAGGGCGTCTAAACAGCAGTTACAGCACACGCAGCATGGTTATCTTGGTTTTATGTATGTAACACCAGAGCATCGTGGTAAAGGTTTAAATCAAGAGATCATGGAGCACTTAATCGCTTGGTGTAAAACCCAACACGTCAACGACTTTTACCTTGATGTATACAGTAGTAACGCCGCAGCAATTCGCGCTTATGAAAAAGCGGGATTTACACCTTGCCTGCTGGAAATGAAGCTACACCTCTAGATTAACCAAAGATCACAGCCAACCTTTGTGTTTAAAGAATAAATAAGGCGCAAAACCAGAGAGCAGCATAATAGCAATGGCAAAAGGATAGCCCCATGCCCAGTTTAGCTCTGGCATATTATTAAAATTCATCCCATACACACTGGCAACCACAGTGGGCGGCAAAAATACGACAGAGGCAATGGAAAAGGTTTTAATAATTTGGTTTTGTTCGATATTGATAAAACCCTGCGTAGAATCCATCAAAAAATTCACCTTATCGAAGAGAAAGGCGCAGTGCGACATTAGCGTTTCGATATCTCGTGTGACTTCACGTAGCGTTTCTCGTTCTTCAGATTGCACCCCCACATGACGCATTAAAAACGAGATATTGCGCTGCGTATCCATCAAACATAAGCGCACTTTACCGTTGGCATCTTCTAGCCTTGAAATACGACTAACGGCTTCTTCTAGATCTGAGTCTTCTTCCTCGAGTACATAGGCACTGAGCTTTTCAAGCTGGTGGTGCATATCCTCAAGCATATCCGCGTGGTTTTCGACTTTTTGGTCGAACAAAGTCACTAACAGCTGTTTTGGGTTATCGCACGCCACTTGCCCTTTACGCGCACGCAGTCGCAGCAACCTAAAATCCGCAAGTTCGTCATCACGAATGGTTAATAAGCAGTTTTTTTGTAATAAGCAGGCCACGGTCACCGTATTAAAACGCCCGTCATTGGGAGACATAAACAAAGCGTGTACATGCAGACCTTCGCTGTCGATAAAACAGCGCGAAGAGGCTTCAATTTCCTCTACGTCATCCGCACCAGGAAGGGTAATATTTAGCGTGTTTGCTAGGGCAACTCGCTCCTCCTCATTGGGATTAATAGTATCTATCCAATGGGCGTTTTTGATTGCTATTTCAATCGGGGTGTCGGTGCTTGGTTCCATTTCGGAAATTACACCGTGTTCAATCGAAAAAAACCTTAGCATCTCATTACTCTACACGACGACTCTTTGGCAAAGTATAAGAGTGAGTGTATTAATCAACAATGATAATCCAAGGATTATCCGCAGATTATTCAGCTTGATAGGTGTAGATATTACGCGCCGCAACCGAGTTATTCATGATTGTTGTGTAATTAGCAATCAATTTAAAGCCATGGCGCTGAAATAAATGATTCACTGCTAAGGCATCTACTCGACAACGAGTATGGATAGGTTGGCGAGTAGAGGCTAAGGTGTCTTGTAGTAATTGCTTGCCAACTCCTTTGCCGCGAATATTCGCATCAACCATAAAGTTCGAAATGTACAGGCCTGACGTAAGATCAAAGCGCGCCTTATCTTTAAAATGGGCGATTGGCACTAGCGACAAACTACCTATAAGATGCTTTGTTGAGTCATCAAAAATAACACGCACTTCGCCTTCTTCGATCTCCTTTTCCATAAGCAAGCGAATGGCTGCTTGGTCTATTTCTTCATTGCGTGGCGGCGCTGAAAAGGTCGCGATGTATAGCTCAGTAAGCTGCTCAACAATATCGCAGGTTGGGGTAGAGATTATTTCAATCATGCAGATACGCTCCGTGTTTTTGGATCAGCTTGGTAACTTTCAAGTAAGTGCTCAATATTGCGTTTAAACAACTCGCTGGCATGTTCTGTTAGTACCGTATTTTTCGCTATCGCATGGCCTAGATACAAGTTGTATAGCTCGTACGCCGCGCACTGAGCATCAAGCTCAGGATGAAAAATACCGCTTTCAATCCCTTGCCCGATTTTATGCTTGATATAGCTAAATAGTCGATTATGTTGCTCGGTAACCTTGGTATGAATGGGGCTGTCTGTATAGCAATTAAATTCAACCAATGCTTTGATAAACGGGCAAGTTGAATGTGGCTCATTAAATAATTCGCGAGTCCAGTTTGCCCATATAGAAAAGAGCATTTTGAGTTGTACAAGGGGATCTTGGTGCCGTGCAGGTTCTACGACATGCAACATAAATTGATCTTCACAGTAATCGAGGATCGCCAACTGCATATCTTCTTTACTGTCAAAATGCGAGATAAGCCCGCTGCGAGACAAGCCACAAAGCTTGGCCATAGAACCAATAGTGACTTCTATCAAGCCATATTGGCTACTAAAGCGCATACCTTGCTCTAAAATGGTTTGTCTCGTTCTCTCGCCTTTATTCATCACTTATGCAGTTATTCTTTGAGTAATATGTTGAATAACGCCAGTATCGCCTAAAATGCGGCGATGTCCAAGGCCTGAGGTTTGGATTAAACGTTCAGGAGCGGCTGCGATAAGCGACTCTACGTGTTCAAATGGCGCAAATCGGTCCTCGGTATCGTGAATAAATGTCGGCTTAAACTTAAGTACACCGTCGTGGAATTTATCTCGGATCAAATGCCAATGCGTGCCATACCTTGTGGTGATAGCGCCTAACACTTGGTGCAGCATTTTTTCAGAAATGCCCGCTCGCGCAACGCGCTCAAACATCAGCTCAAAAAACTGCACGGGAGTTGCAACATTAATAACCACGCGATTTTCTAGCCGATAATCCGGTAAGTTCATCAGCGCCACAGCGCCCATAGAATGTCCCACCAAAGCTACGATATCATGGCGGTCGGCTTCTAGCTTCTCAATCAAAGTATCCAGCGCTTCAACAAAAGCCAGCAAATGGGCTTGCTTACCATGAGATTGTCCATGCCCAACATGATCAACCGCCACAACACAAAATCCCGCTGCAACGAGTTCTGGGATCAAAGTATCAAAGCAACTGCTGTTATCGGCCCAACCATGACTTAATACGACGGTCTTCGGGCCAAGGCCAAACACGTTTACATGAACACGACCAAGCGAGGTCAGAATATTGAGCTCACCATTGGGTTTTTTATTTTTAAACTGATATTGACGCTTACCATGCGGGCTCATCAGTAGTACCTGACCTAACCTCGAAGTAATAGGTGGCGCAAGCGTGCACATAAGCCCTGTGACACCCCGACTTATCTTGGTAATAAGCGACCCGTCTTTG
This sequence comes from Pseudoalteromonas sp. CO348, assembly GCF_004208845.1. Lineage (NCBI taxonomy): Bacteria > Pseudomonadati > Pseudomonadota > Gammaproteobacteria > Alteromonadales > Pseudoalteromonadaceae > Pseudoalteromonas > Pseudoalteromonas sp. CO348. Next base: position 317,413 of record NZ_SGPI01000040.1, read on the forward strand.
TCGTTAAAGTAGCTGAATTTCATCCTGACCTCTAAAAAAGAACACTTGTACTTTTATTAAAATAGAACAGTTGTACTTTTTTGTAAAGCATAACAATCACCTTTTAATATTGCAGCTGGTTTACCGAGCGATACACCCCCATGTAAGAGCTGGTTTACCCAGCGATCTTTATAAGGCACCAACCGCTGCCAAAGCACCTTATACTGACTCCACACCACCGCGTAGGAGCTGGTTCACCCAGCGATCTTTATAAGGCACCAACGCGCCAAAGCACCTTATACGGACTCCACACCTCCTCGTAGGAGCTGGTTTACCCAGCGATCTTTATAAGGCACCAACCGCTGCCAAAGCACCTTATACTGACTCCACACCACCGCGTAGGTGCTGGTTTACCCAGCGATCTTTACCAAGCACCAACCGCTGCACAAAGCACCTTATACGGACTCCACACCCCGCGTAGGAGCTGGTTCACCCAGCGATCTTTATAAGGCACCAACCGCTGCACAAAGCACCTTATACTGACTCCACACCACCATGTAGGAGCTGGTTTACCCAGCGATCTTTTTAAAACGCCGGCTGCGGATTACTCAGGGCTATGAGGGGCATACCCTCAATAAGGTTTGTCTTTAAAGAGCGGTTAAACGTGAAAAACGATGAAAATGTTTCAAATTACGTAAAGTTGGTGAAGTATTGAGTGCTTTATTGTTTTTTCATTGCAATTTATCGAGAGAAGCTTGTCTTTATATTTAACTAAATGTAATGTTTGGGTTAATTTCAAGGGAGCTAACGTAAAACAATGGTGGACAGATGCAAACGCCAGAGGAATATGAGGTAAGCCAGCGGATAGGTAGGTTAATACTTGGGTTAAAGCGTACCAGAGGTATAACCCGAGAAGATGTCTGTAAACGTTTAGGTATAGGCTCGCGCACGTTAGACAATTACTTAAACGGGGTGAGCTCATTTAAACTTGGGACATTGTTAAAGTTTGCGGATCTTTGCAAGGTAAAGTTGGCTGATATTTTGGATGATACCGAGGCGCTGAAGCGTTTGTATCCTGAAAATATTAAAGACAAAGGCAATATCTTTTTGCTATTTACAGGCTATTTTGTCGGCGTTTTGGTCCTTGAATTTACCTTATTTGCTTTTCTTATTTTGTTATTGTTTTATGCGCGTAATGACAAGAATAGCCAAAGCATTGTTGCAATTTTTATATTTGCTTTTTCGTTAGAAATCGTTGTTGCATACTGGTTGAATTATGTCGTCTTCCCAGCTATTGAAAGCTATTACATTGAAAATATCTATGCTTTTGCAACTCAACTTTTACTGAGTTTACTGCTTGCGCTAATGATCAAATACAGAATGATTTTAGGTGCGTGGTTTACCAAAGGGAATTCAGCTAGCATTTTTGAGAAGAACCAAGTAGACGCGCCGCTTTATGCACTCGCATGTACGTTAGCTTTGATTGATTTTGCCGCATTGATGGAAAACTTTATCCGTAACCTAGAGCGTTTAGGTATAAATGAAGAAGTTGCCAAACCATTTTGGGAGCTGACCTTTATTTATGATTACTTTGCTTATATTAAGGCCGTGCCTTATCTGCTCTGTATGTTTGTTTTATACGCAGGAATAACAGCGCGCCGTAAGCAGGTTTTAAATAAAGCAAATGCCGCGCCTACACAATAATGTGAAGATTTTCACATAAAAATAGAGAAGTCTGTGTGTTTTTAATTATTGATTTTAATGGTCTGCAAAACAACAAATAAGCAGGTTTAGAAAGAGTTGCTTAAATCAATTGATACCAAAAATTCAAATATAATGATAAGTTTGTTTCTGTTTTGGGTTGTTTTACGAGTATGCACCTAAAAATAGTACTGTCATCTACTTGTCTTTATATTTAACTGGATGTAAACTTTTGGTTAAATTGGTTGGGGTGATTGAGAGATATGGTGGGGCGATGCAGACGCCAGAAGAATACGAGGTAAGCCAACGTATCGGCCGATTGATACGGGGGCTAAAGCGCAAAAAAGGGATGACCCGAGAAGAGGTTAGCCGGCGTTTAGGTGTGGGTGACAGGACCCTTGATAACTATTTAAATGGCTCTAGCTCCTTTAAGCTTGGGACATTGCTTCGGTTTGCTGAAATCTGTAAAGTAAAGTTATCAGATATTTTAGAAGATACAGATAAGCTCTCTGGCCTGTATGGAGAAAAAAGTGAGGAAAAGAACAATGAAGGCTGCACAGAAAAAGCCAATAAAAATAGATCTTAGTCGTTCATTGTGTAAACAGATTTACGGTGGTATTGGCACTTCAAAAGGAGAGATTCCTAGGGGTGTAGAGGCGGAAGCTACTAAACCTGACTCCTAGACGATGTTTAAGTGAAGCCAGTAATTAGAGAGTAAGTATATATGAAAAGTTTATTTAGCCTGACTTCGCCAACGAATCAAAAGAAGCTCATAAACAAAGTTCTTAGTTATTCAAGGTGTAAATTGGTATGTGGCGCAACTGCTGTCAAAGGCGGAGGTCCAAGAAATCAACGAGTCGAAGCTACAAAACAAAGTTCTAGTGGTTAGGGTTGTTATTATGAGAAGTCTTTTTAGTTTATCGTTGATAACATGTATTATAGCGTTGTTATTTGCATCTGTTATAAAGTTTGGTGTACTTGAATCGATCATCTGCGCTATGCTCTTTTTACTGACCTGCTTTTCAAGAAAAGACGAAAACAGTCAATTGCTTACATTGATTTTTGCAGCAGTTTTTGTATTAGAAGTTTGTGTTGCAATTGGGTCTAGGTACGTTATTTTTCCAGCAGTAGAGAGTTTCTTTGTAGAAAACATATATGCATTTGGACTTCAACTTCTGGTCAATCTCCTATTGCTGTTTTTAGTAAAACATCGAATGACAATAGCTGTTTTGTTGACTAGGGGAAAATCCGCTTCCGTGTTCGAAAAAAATTATGCAGAGGGGCCTCTATATTTTCTAGTTATGGTGCTTGTGTTTATAGACTTTATGGCGTTAATGGAAAACTTTTTACGTAACTTAGATCGTATGGGAGTTAGTGAGGAGACTGCTAAAATATTCTGGGAAGTCACGTTTTTTTATGATTATTTTGAATATCTTAAAGCAGTACCTACTTTTCTATGTATTACACTCTTATATGTCGGTTTGGTTGTTCGAACTAAAAGAGAACCAATTCAAAATTAATTGAAAATCCTAAAACACAGTATCTTTCCGACACTGTGTTTTTATTTTATGTTCTTGTAATAATTAAAGCGAACACAGGCGCTTGACTCTCCTAGTTATGTGTTAATTACAATGTTATGTAGTTTATGCCCATTTAGATCCTATACCATTTTTACATTAATCGACCTGAACATCTACTTGTCTTTATATTAAACAGAATGTAATGTTTGGGTTAATTTGGTGTTTTGGTTAAAGGGAAAAACGGGGCGATGCAAACGCCAGAAGAGTACGAAGTAAGCCAGCGCATAGGACTGCTAATAAAAGGTCTAAAGCGTAAACGTGGGATGTCGCGAGAAGATGTATGCCGGCACCTCGGGATTGGCATGCGAACGCTAGACAACTACCTCAATGGTGTTAGCTCTTTTAAGCTTGGCACGTTAATGAAGTTTGCTGACTTATGTAGAGTCAAACTCGCTGATATTTTGGATGATACCGAAGCGCTCTCACGACTATATCCAGACAATATGAAGGACAAAGGCAGTATTCTTACATTGCTTTTCGGCTCTCTTGCAACGGCAATGCTTTTTGAGTCACTCACTTTGTTTTTGTTAATTATGTTGCTTTGCTATTCATACAAAGACAAAAACAATCAATGTATGGTCGCAATTTTTGTAGTGATCTATGCATTAAGTAATGCATTTGGTTACTGGCTTAAATACGTTGTTTTCCCCGCAGCTGCTAATAGCTTCATTCAAAATGTATACGCTTTTTCAATAAACTTGGCACTAAGTTTATTTTTGCTCTTTTTAATTAAATATAGAATGAAATTTGCGGTGCTTATCACGCGAGGAAGATCTTCCGAAGTATTTGAGAAGAGCCTTGTTGAAGCTCCACTTTACTTCCTTGCTCTGATCCTAGCAGTTGTTGATTTTTGTGCGCTAATAGAGAATTTTATTCGCAATTTAGATCGATTAGGTATGGATGAAGAGAAGGTAAAAATATTTTGGGAGTTGACCTTCTTCTATGATTATTATGAATACCTTAAAGCCCCGCTGATGTTGCTTAGTATAGCACTTCTCTATGCAGGGGTACTTGCACGGAAAAGAAATATGCAGCAGCCCCAAAGCGCGTAGTAATAAGTTGATAAGAAAATCACGGAATAAGGAGATGGTGGGCGATGCAAACGCCAGAAGAGTACGAAGTAAGCCAGCGCATAGGGCTACTAATAAAAGGTCTAAAGCATAAACGCGGGATGTCACGAGAAGATATATGCTGCCACCTCGGGATTGGCATGCGAACGCTAGACAACTATCTTAATGGCGTTAGTTCCTTCAAGCTTGGTACGTTAATGAAGTTTGCCGATCTCTGCAGAGTTAAACTCGCCGATATTTTGGATGATACCGAAGCGCTCTCACGACTATATCCAGACAATATGAAAGACAAAGGCAGTATTCTTACATTGCTTTTCGGCTTAGGTACAACCGCTATGCTGTTCGAGTCGGTTTTCTTGCTTTTATTAATTGGACTGCTTTGCTATTCATATAAGGACAAAAACAGTCAATGCATGGTCGCAATTTTTGTCACTGCTTATATGTTAACGAATGTAGCTAACTACTGGCTGCATTTTGTTCTTTTTCCCGTGGTTACTAATGCCTTCTATCAAAATATTTATGCTTTCTCAACTAACTTGTCTTTAAGCTTACTTTTATTCATTTTACTTAAATATAGAATGAAATTTGCTGTATTTATCACGCGAGGCAGGTCTGAAGATGTCTTTGAGAAAAACCCTATCGAGGCACCTCTGTGCTTCCTAGCAATGATGATAGCGCTCATTGATTTTTGCGCATTGATGGAAAATTTTATTCGCAACTTAGAGCATATCGGTATGGATGAAGATTTCGCTAAAACATTCTGGGAATTAACTTTCTTTTATGATTATTACGAATACATTAAAGCCCCGCCGATCTTACTCAGTTTAGTACTCCTCTATGCAGGAATACTCGCACGGAAAAGAAATACGCAGCAGCCCCAAAGCGCGTAATAATAAGTCGATAAGTAAATCACGGAAATAGAAGGATAGCGAGGCGATGCAAACGCCAGAAGAGTACGAAGTAAGCCAGCGCATAGGACTGCTAATAAAAGGTCTAAAGCATAAACGTGGGATGTCTCGAGAAGATATATGTCGCCACCTCGGGATTGGCATGCGAACGTTAGACAACTACCTTAATGGCGTTAGCTCCTTCAAGCTTGGTACGTTAATGAAGTTTGCTGACTTATGTAGAGTCAAACTCGCCGATATTTTGGATGATACCGAAGCGCTCTCACGATTGTATCCAGACGATATGAAGGACAAAGGCAGTATTCTTACGCTAATCTTGGGATCGGCTTTTGGCGTAATTATTTTTGAATCTACTTTGTTTATCTTATTGTTAGTTTTGTTCTTTTACTCTTACAAAGACAAAAATAGTCAGCTACTGACGTTATGTTTTGCCGTGCCTTACTTTCTTGCAATTGTAGCGATATATACGCTTCGCATCGCGATCTTCCCTGTTGTGGAAAGCTACTTTATAGAAAATATATTTGCGTTTTCAATTCAGCTCTCACTCAGCCTTTTATTACTCTTTTTACTAAAACATCGGATGGCTTTTGCGGTGTTGCTTACCCGAGGAAGAAGTCCTTCTGTGTTTGAAAGAAACTATGCGGAGGGGCCATTACATTTCTTAGTTTTGACCTTAGCGTTAATAGATTTTTTTGCCTTGATGGAAAACTTTCTTCGTAACCTAGATAGAATGGGTATAAACGAAGAAACCGCAAAGGTGTTCTGGGAAGTAACCTTTTTTTATGACTATTTTGCTTACTTAAAGTCAGTGCCTATGTTGCTGTGTGTCGCAGTACTTTATATCGGGTTTATAGCTCGAAGAAATGCTCCGCTACAAGTTGGGTACCTTGAGTCAGCACCAAAATAGGGCTGTTAACATTTCGTGCTGTATGTGGATTAGCACTCGCTACCATTCAGGCATTAAACGTATGGGGTAAGCTATCTCGTCGCGAGTGTTAGGATGGTGTTTAGTGGATTTAAATTACCGTAATAGCCATCTATATTTGCTTGAACCCATTCATCTTTTGATATGTCTGGCCAATTGACAGAAAAGCCTAAGAAAAATAGTAGCTCCTCAAAGAAAAAACGTTGAGTTCTACCATTGCCCTCTCTAAAGGGATGAATAATATTTAATTCACAGTAGATATCCGCAAGCTGGGCTAAGATTTCTGGTTTAGCTGCGTTTATATCCAATGTTTCAATTTGCTGGAACTGCTTTTGTACTTCAACATTGATTCGTGAACAAGTACAAAACCGAGTTTCCCCTTTGGAAATGTCAACAGTTCTAATCTCGCCAGCCCAATCATATACATCTTGAAATAAATCAGTGGAGATGTCGTAAATGATTTAAACTAAATTCGTGGAGGGATTTGATTGTAGAAGAGTATTTACTATATCTAAAGGCGGTAAACGCTAGCTCAGCTTCCGCTAACTCATTTGCATCTGTAATATTAAGCTTATTAACAACTAGTACGTCAGATTTTGGATAACAATAGCTATCCTGAGCAACGCCGTATTTATCTCGCATATTTTGCTTTTAAATCAGCAATTGATTTGCTCAAGCTCTCTTTTTTAAAACTTAGACCTTCGTATTTAGCGCTTATTTCAAAGTTGCTCATTTTAGGTATAAATGTTTGAACATTTTTTGCTTTTTTCACCGAAGTAACAGCCATAAATACACCTCTTGTCTGACTTCTTAAGTATAACTTAGCACTATAGTTATGCCAATAGTTCAAAACAGCCCGCTTCTTTTACTTACACCATAGCTTGGCGTATATGAAGCGCCACTCGACTTTGATTGTTTGATATGATATTTGACAATCTAATGATGACTCAGGCTCCTTGCAAAGCTAGCTTCGTGTGTGGGTCATTTTGTCTATGTGCCTGAAAAACTCAGAGGACAACATGTCTAATAAAAGTCTTAGTGCTCGAATTCCAGCCTATAAAATGGTATTTGCAAGTGGCGAACTGCAGAGAACCTATAAGGATCTCGTTGCTATTGTTCAAAGTCTCAGAGCTGAATTCAGTAGGCAATATAAAGGCCAGTTAACAGTCGCAAACGTGTTACACGGATATATTGACTTTACATACTTTTATCTACAAAACGATTACCTTAAAAAACACAAACTCAAATTGGCAGTGGTGTTGAACCATCAAGAGGTGCAATTCGAACTTTGGCTCCTTGGGCAAACAAAGGATGTTCAGATTGATTATTGGACAAAGTTACAGGGTATCAAATGGGTGAATCAAGAGGTTATGCCTGAGTGGTCAATCTTTGAAATTTTAATGCTTGCTAACCCTGACTTCGACAATGTAAAAGCGCTATCAGAGCGGATCCACGGTGTGTTTGCTGAACTGTCTGAGGAGATCTTTGCTACATTGAAGGCCTATCAGCAGCACACATAACATTCTGAGCTTTCGCAGGTTATCTGCGCCGTAAAGCTTAAGTTGCTAATTTTTCAAACTTTAAATTTGTTTAACTCTATTTCTAGCGAAAAAAAGAGTGCTAATAGTAGCACTCTTGTCAATGCAAAACTCAACAGCAATAACCTTTAGTTGCTAGTCCATGCTTGGGGCACTGGAGTACACCAACTCAATTAGGTTATTCATCGTTCTTGATTTTTGCATATAAGCCTTTTCCATATGGGCAAGCTCTTGTAGTTCAAATAAGGTCGTTTCTACGAGTGCCAGCCATTTTTCTGTGGTGTCTGGTACCGCTTCACTTTGCTTTGTTGCTTTTTTTAGTGCGTCGTAATAAATAGTTAAGTCACGATATTGGCTTTGATAGTCCATTGTTGTTCCAACCCGTCTCTTTTAATTTACAGCAAAGTAACAGGAATTCTCAGCAGAAATCTGCGGAAAATAATTTTTTACAACTTTTTAATTCGAAAGATAATTAATATTAGCAAAGGCGGAGATCACATCCTTTGCAAAGGCAATGCGAGGGTGTTTTAACGCGCCCTTTTTCCATACCAAATAGATATTATTTTCGGGGCCTACGGGGCCAAGTTGGATCAGTTCACCTGCTTTTATGAGATCTCGGCAGAGATAATCGGGGAGGACGGAGTAACCTATTCCAGAGCGAATAATGTTAGCAATTGCTCTAATGTCTGGACAAATGGCGATCACATTAGAGTTGCAGCTCGCATTAAATACACGGTCAAAGTATTGTCTAACCAAAGGCAAGTCTTGATCGTACGTGACGACGTTATAGCTTGAGAGTAAGTCGGCGGTAATATCGCTGTCTTGAATTTCTCGGCCCTCTAAACGGTTCATCACTAGCCACAATTGCTCTTTGTCTAGAACGAGATAGTCAAAGGTTGTGGGATCTGGCGCAGAGGCGGCAATGGCGATGTCTGCGGTGTCGTTTATTAGTGCGTCGAAAATGTTAATTTTATTGCCAATATGAAGTACCACGTTAATGTTGCCCGCTTGCAATAAGTTGGCGATTTGTGGACCGGAGACAAAGCTTAAATACTCCGCGGGGCCGGCAATATTTAGTGTGCCAAATACCGCGTTGGAGCGTGCTCGAATTGAGGTGATCTTCTGCTCTAAAATATCGATATGACCAGATACCTGCAGCGCTAAGTCATGTGCCGTTGGCGTCGGCTTCACGCCTCTTGCTTGACGTTCAAACAGGGCTTTTCCTACTACCGCTTCCATGGTTTGAATATGTGCCGTGACAGCCGGCTGCGACATCCCCAAGTTGGCCGCTGCCTTGGTGATATTTTTGCAGCGGTATACTTCCACAAAGGTTTTTAGTTGGGTGAGATGAGACATAAAATACTTGAGCCATAAATATTCTGATTGCTCCTACCAATTTATCCGAATTCTCCTGTATCCGCAAATCGCCTAAACTTGTCGATATTGAACTGGTATGAGGAGCCGGCATGAACAAGAGTTTAGTGAATACGATAGTGTGGGTGTCATCGTTGTTGGGTTCAGCACTTGCGCTTAGCGCTCATGCAAGTGAAGGAGAGGTATTAGTGTTACTTTCGAGCGAAACCTCGATGGAACTTGCCAGTGGCGAGACAATAGAAACAGGTTACTACCTCAATGAGTTTGGGATCCCAGCAAAGGCGTTGGTGGATGCTGGATATAAACTAGTATTAGCAACACCAAAAGGCAATGCCCCTGCTGTTGATCAAAAATCAGTGACGGTTGATTACTTTGGCGGTGATGAAACTAAATTACAAAGCATCAAAAAATTTATTGCTAACCTGCCAGATATTAATGATACCGCAAGTTTTAGCGAGATCCTTGCTGCGGGGTTAGACGAATTTGATGCGGTATTTATTCCAGGCGGACACGCACCATTAATTGATTTGGCGAATAATCCGCAGGTGGGAGAAATTTTGCGCCATTTTAACCGCGAGAATAAACCAACAGCCGCGATTTGCCACGGCCCAATTACGTTGCTATCGGCGCAAAGTGAACCAAAAGCGTATTATAAGAGTTTAACAACACAGTCACCTGTTCAAGCGAAAAACTGGATTTATGACGGATATCAAATGACGATATTTTCGAACCCAGAAGAACAAGTATTTGAAAGTACTTTAAATGGCGAAAAACTCAACTTTTACCCAGCAGCAGCTATGTCTCAGGCTGGAGGAAAGATGCAGTTTGCAAATGCATGGCAGCCAAAAGTGGTTGTTGATAGAGAGCTAATTACGGGGCAAAACCCGTTTTCAGACTCATTACTAGCAGAAAAGCTGCTAGAAATGTTAGCGAAAGAATCGAATATTAAACAGTAAGGAATTGAGCATGCTTAATTTTGTATTTAAAAATCAAACCGAAATTCTTTTTGGTAAAGGCCAAATGAGTGAAATCACCTCACGATTACCAGAGACAGCAAAGGTGCTGCTACTGTACGGCGGTGGCTCAATTAAAAACAATGGTGTATACGACCAAGCTATGAGTGCATTGACAGGTGTTGAGGTTGTGGAATTTGGTGGTGTGGAGCCAAACCCAACATACGAAACACTAATGCAAGCGGTCGCGACAGCAAAGCAAAACGATGTGAACTTTATTCTTGCGGTTGGCGGCGGCAGTGTTATTGACGGCGCAAAGTTTGTGGCGGCAGCTGTGAATTTTGACGGTGAGCCTTGGGACATTTTGGTAAAAGGCGCAAGCTTTAGCAACCCATTGCCGATTGGTGCTGTACTTACTTTACCTGCGACTGGCTCTGAGAGTAACGGCAACTCAGTAGTTACTAAAAAGGCAACTTCGCAAAAGCGTGCGTTTTCGTCACCGACGGTACAGCCGCAGTTTGCGGTACTCGATCCAGAATACACCTATTCACTGCCGCCTCGCCAAGTGAGTAATGGGGTAGTGGATGCGTTTGTTCACGTGATTGAGCAGTATTTAACATATCCAGTAAATGCGCCACTGCAAGACAGATTCGCAGAAGGTATTTTACAAACGCTTATCAGCGAAGGGCCAAAGGCGTTAAGCGAGCCTAACAATTATGATGTAAGAGCAAACGTTATGTGGTCTGCAACTATGGCGCTAAATGGTCTTATTGGTCAAGGCGTGCCACAGGATTGGTCAACGCATATGATTGGTCATGAGCTAACGGCATTGTATAACCTTGACCACGCGCAAACGCTTGCGATTGTATTACCTGCGGTGATGTATGTGCAACGAGACAAAAAAGCCGAGAAAATCAAGCAACTTGGTGAGCGTGTATTTGGTATTGCAGCCGCAGACGAAGCACAGCAAATTGACCAAACGATAAAAGCAGTTCAAGACTTTTTTGAGTCGATGGCGGTGCAAACGCGTTTAGCTGATTACCAATTAGACGAAAAAGCAGTACAAGAAGTTATCGCTAATCTAGAAAAGAACGGCATGACGGCGCTAGGTGAGCACGGCGATATTGATTTAGCGAAGGCGAAAGAGATTTTGATGTTGGCGTTGTAAAGCTTATTAAAATCACAAGAGCAGGCGGATCAGCGTCTGCTCTTATTTTAGCCCAGATAACATACAAAAATTGCATGATTGATATCGCTTTAAACACAAAACTTTAATCTATTATTGAAATTGGTTGCGTGAAATACTTGGTTTACCTCGCCTATCTTCAGTGCTAATCTACGGCAGTATTCAAAAAAGTTTAAGGAGAATTTGATGATTGTTTTATTGAGCCACCCGGTAAAAGTTGTAGCTAGGTGTGATTAGTAGACGCTAACTTTCGTCTCTTCTAAATTTTTACTCCTTTTACCCGGTGTGATGCCTAACGGGCTTCTCCGGGGTCAATGATATTCATTAACCCTGCTTGATTTTTGCAGTCTTTCTGCATTTTTGAGATTTTATAATGAATACATCTTATTCGCCAACACAGCTTGGTTGGCAAGCATTTTTTCAACAGCAACTGACACTAACAGAACTGGAATCATCAAATCTTGGCCGCGTGATAGCGCACCACAGAAGTAATTATTTAATCCAGTTGCAATCACGGCAAATTTCTTTAGCTACTCATGTATTACTGCCTAGTATGACGGTTGGTGATTGGGTTTTGTTGGATGAAAATTATCAATTTATTAGGCTATTATCCCGCAAATCGGTTATTTCAAGGAAAGCTGCTGGCAGTAAAGTCGCGGAGCAATTGATAGCCGCAAATATCGATAGCCTGTTTATTGTTTGCTCGCTAAATCAGGATTTTAATCTAAACCGGATCGAACGTTACTTAGCACTGGCTAATGAAGCGCAAGTGGAGCCAATTGTTGTTTTGACTAAGAAGGATTTGGTTGACGGTTGGCAACAGCAAGTACAACTCGTTCAGGAGTTGGACCCATTTTTGACAGTCGAAGCGATAAACGCGTTGGAGCCGAGCTCCGTTGAGTGTCTAAAAGCTTGGTGTAGCACGGGAAAAACGTTGTCATTTGTAGGTTCATCAGGTGTGGGTAAGTCCAGCTTGGTGAACACGCTGTTAGGGTGTAAAGAACAGCTCACCGGTTCAATCCGTGAAGATGATGCAAAAGGGCGGCACACAACAACTGCTCGCTCGTTGCATTTTATGGACAATGGCTCAGTGCTGCTCGATACGCCAGGAATGAGAGAGATCCAACTAGCCGATTGCCAACAAGGGATCAGTAAAACATTTGCAGAAATTGAAGTGTTAGAAAGCGCCTGCCGTTTCAGTGATTGCTCGCATCAAAATGAGCCCGGATGTGCTGTTCAGCAAGCGATAGAGAGTGGAGAACTTGAAGTTAGGCGCTTCAACAACTTCATAAAACTAAGAAGTGAACATCAAAGAAACAACGCCAGCCTAAAAGATAAGAGAGACAAGGAAAGAGCACTTGCAAAGAAGTATCGTTTTGTACAAAGCGATACTAGAAGACTAAAAAAGGGCTACTGAGCTAGTACAACTGAGCTAATTCAACTGGGCAGTACTAGCTAGTTCTGTTTTATCTTAAACCAAAGTGGACTCGCTCCACTTTGGTTTCGTTTTTCTACGCTAAAGTACGGCTAAAGAGACACCCACTTTATCTTTTGAGGTAATAAGTTAAAAACATTAAAAAGACACCAATTTTTAAACTGTGACGATAAAGTGGGTGTCTGCATATGCCAACAATACGGGCGCTACAGTTAGTTTGATGTTTGAAACTTAATTGTCGTCAAAGCAAACTTTTTAAGACCTCAATACGACAATAATATTTTAGCGTTTGAATATTAAGGCCAATACATGAGAGTCATGAAAATCATACTGGTGGCAACTTTGGTTACAGTGGCGAGTTGTGCAGAACAAAAGTTGGAAGCTGTAGCACCAGGTTATGTAAATAAACAACGAGTATTCGAGCAGAGTATTCGCGAAATTAATGATAGCGGAGTGAGTAGTGAAACAGCGAGTACACTTCAATCCAGAATGAGCACATACCGCGTCCCTGCGGTTAGCATTACTGTTTTTGATAATAATCATATTCTTTGGTCGAAAGGTTACGGAGTTACAGATGAGTACTCAAAAGTGAATGTAACGCCGGATACGCTGTTTCAGGCTGCTTCTATTTCTAAAGCTGTAACGAGCTTTGGTGCTTTTAAGATGATAGAGCTAGGTCGTTTTGGACTACATGAAGATGTAAACAGTAAGCTTACACGCTGGCAGGTCCCCAATAATAAATTTACTAAAGAAAATAAAGTGACACCCAGTCGAATTATGAGTCACACTTCAGGGCTCAATGTACAAGGGTTCGCTGGTTATGGCAGAAACCAAAAAACTCCTTCGCTCGTACAGGTTTTACAAGGGAGTGAGTTGAGTAATTCCCCATCAGTTAGAGTCTTTCAAACACCAGGGAAGTCTGAATTTTATTCAGGTGGTGGCATGACAGTTTTGCAACTGTTGATGGAAGATAGTAGTGGGCTGTCATTCTCTGAGTTAATGGAAAAGCAGGTATTAAAGCCCCTAAACATGAATAACAGCTCTTTTAAGTTAGCGTCGCTGAATCTGCCTCAATATAGAGTTGCTAAAGGTCATGATTTACAAGCAAATATGATCGCTGGAGGTTATCGGCTATATCCTGAAAAGGCAGCTGCGGGGTTATGGAGTACTCCTTCTGATTTAGCATTATTTATGATTGCTCTAGGTAAATCCTATCGTGGTGATGAAGAAAGCTTATTATCTCCACATCTTGCGAAAGTCATGCTTACTAGAGTTCCCGGTGCTGGTGGTACAGGAATAGGACTCGATGGAGAAGGTAACGCTTATAGACTTAGACATAGTGGTGGGAATGCCGGGTATACTTGCTATGCCGTGTCTTTTGCTAGTGTTGGCCGAGGTTTTGTCGTTATGACAAACTCAGACAATGGCTTTCAATTAATCCATGAAATCTCTAGAGCCATTTCTGAAGTTTATGATTGGCCTGCATTATGGATGCATGAATAAGCAAGCTATATTGCTTCTCGCTAAGGCGCAATTGGTCTAGGTTCTCAATTATTAATTGATTTGATGATTAACCAAAAAGTGCTACACAATTGGATATATTTGAACGCCGTTGAATTGAGAGTGAATCACAATATTTTTGCTTTGCTGCTGAGCTACCTGCAGCTCCATGGATCACAGTACTAAATTGTGTTGTCAGGGTTATCCAGTTCTTAGAGGTTAGATTTAACCTGTCTAAAATCGGTTGTTTGTTTTTAATGTAACCTATTTTGTCACTTCTTATGCAACGCCCTGTGAGTTCGACCAGTTCGAGATATGATGACAGCTCAAGCGGTATACCTTTAGGCATATGCTTTCTCGGATTGCCAGCAAATCGGAATAGTGAGCGAGGTTGCTTTCCTTGTTTGGCTAATTCAATACGCTTTTTTACACTCGTGTATTTAGATTCTCCAGGTAGCTTAGCGAGGTTAGCGCGAATGGGATTTAGATCAACATAAGCCATGCACGCAGCAAGTGCAGCTTCATCAAGTAGTGCTTGTGATTTGAAGCGCCCCTCCCAAAACCGACCTGTACATTGGTCCTCTTGATTTGCTCGTCGTGCAATATACTCATTAAGTGTTCTCATAAACCAGCTGATACAGGTAATGCGCGATCGATATATATTGATAGTATTATCAAGTATTGACCTTTCCGCATCTGATAATGGCTCATTACGAATAAACTTATGTGTGAGCCAATTGCCTTTAAACTGCTTGTGCCAGCGAATGATAATAGCTTTGTCAGTTAGACGTTTGGCTTTTTGAATATCAACATGTAGAACTATATGGGTGTGGTTATTCATAACCGCATATGCACAGACATCAATGCAAAACGTTTTTTTAAGGGCGAGTAGCTTTTCTTCAACCCAATCCCTGCGATGTTCGTAAGAGCGCCCAGTGGCTATGTCTTTACCGCAAAGATAGGCTTGCCTAACACAGCGAGAAATACAGTGATAATATTTGGTTTCTGATAGACAAATTTGTCGGCAGCGTGCAGTGGCCATAATAGATACCTTCAATCCTTTGAATGTATGTTAAGAGTAGATTGTCTTAGCCAATTTAACAAATGAAATACTAAATGGGTGGGTGTCTTTTTAAAAGCTGTTTTAAAAGCTTGTACTGAGCAGAATTTAACAACGGAATTTAACAAGACACCCACTTTAACCTGTAAGGATCATGGCTTTTGTCGCAGCTGCTCGATGCGTTGCTCAAAGCTTGGGTGTGTGCTTAACCAACTATGCTGTTCGTCGCTTTCCTTGGCGAGTTTTTCGAATATAGAGATCATCGCATCATTATTACCATATAGCGCCATTAGTTTGTTGTGCGCGTACAAATCAGCCTCGAGCTCAGCTTGTTGAGAGTAATTTTGGTTGATACCTAACATTGCGCCTTGCATCATAAGATCTGAGAGCGCAGAGATGTCACCCAATACGACACTCAAACTGACGAATACGATAGACGAGCTTACAAGGGATTCCATCACGTGATTATGCTCCACATGGCCAATCTCGTGGAGTAACACTGCGCTAAGTTCTTGCTGAGTCGATGCCAGTTCGACCATGTTATCGGTGATCACTATGCTACCATTGGCCAGTGCCATGGCATTGGCTTTATCTTTCCATTGCCTAAATTCAAGTTTAAATTCACGTTCACTCGATGCGTTAGCGCCAAGCAATGAGACAAATAAAGCTCGAGTCTCTTGCTGCTTGATTTCACTTAATTTTGATTCAGAAAATTCCGAGTTATCTAGCTCATTTAGGCTACCTTCGTCGATGATTTGGTAGATTTGTTTGGGCAGTGAGGCTGAGATCTCTTCAGCGAAGTAAGGCACGCCTTTGGTATAAAACTGATAACCACTAAATAAAACGACCACAACTGTGGCCGCTATAATCCAAAGCCACTGCGTTTCTTTAGATTGTTTGATTCTGCTGTGTATCTTTGAGCTCATCTAGCACTTCTCGCATCACATCGATGTTGTATTTTCTCACTATTTTTTGGCTATTAAATAACTGAGGTAGCTCAATTAAGCACACTAAAATTAGCAGTATCCAGCCATAAAAGAGAATAAGCGCAAGCCCTATTAGCATCAAGGTTAGATTAATAGCACCACGTGCAGTTTTACCCAGATAAAAGTGATGTAAACCTGCGGCAAAGAAGTAATTGAGTACGGCGTAAGTATCCGGATCTTTTACTAGCTGTTCTTCTAGTTGGTAGTACTGCTTGCGCGCTTCAGGACTTAGCTGAGCAACTTGATTTCTCAACGCTTCTTCTTGTTCTCTTAATGCTATTTCGTCCATGCAAACTCCTAGGATTAGGTTATGGTAGGGGATCTGATTTTACTTCAATACAATCTGGATCATTGCAGCGCCTGATCCGACAAAAACCGATACGCACGCCTTTAAAGAAGCCGTATTTTTCGATTGCTTGATAGGTATATTCAGAACATGACGGCGTAAAATTACAACTTATATTGAAGTGGGCTTTTGCTCCACCATTCGCTTGATAGCGGCGAATGGCAGACAGAGCAAAGCGTTTAAGCACGTTTACGACCCAGTGTTAAGATCACGGCTTCGCGGCTCCAAAATAGCATAAAACGTTTGTTTTCGATAACTTGGAAAACAAGCTGCCAACCATCTTGCGCTTCCATATTTAAAGTTGCTTCAAGCTTTTTTAACGGTAATCCACTTGAGCCAAGTAATAATGTGCCGCAGCCACCTTCAACTACATGGATAACTTTATATTCG
The DNA here is from genome assembly GCF_004208845.1 of Pseudoalteromonas sp. CO348. Lineage (NCBI taxonomy): Bacteria > Pseudomonadati > Pseudomonadota > Gammaproteobacteria > Alteromonadales > Pseudoalteromonadaceae > Pseudoalteromonas > Pseudoalteromonas sp. CO348. The sequence continues at coordinate 334,344 of NZ_SGPI01000040.1, forward strand.
TCGTATTGGGTCATAATACATCCCTGATTTAATTAGAATAAGTGAGATTTAATTCTATAGTAGCCAAGTGATCGCGACAATAGCGATTTTGTTGTTATTTTTTATTTACAACAAAGTTTGATATTACTCATGAATAAAGCAAGATGTTACCCCAAGTGACCACTCTACAACGGCTTCAGCATGAAGTTTGGTTGTGTCATAAAGAGGGACTTGAGTATGCACTTGCTGAACGAGCAAACCGATTTCTGTGCAACCTAAAATAACCCCTTCAGCCCCTTGTTGATAGAGTGCATCGATGATGTCTAGATAAGTTTGCCTTGAGCTTGCGTTGACTTTACCACGACATAATTCGTCATAAATTATGTGGTGAACTAAAGCTTGTTGGTCCCCATCAGGTGTTATGACCTCAATGCCGTGAAGATCTTGTAATCGTGCTTTATAAAAGTCTTGCTGCATCGTAAATCTCGTACCTAACAGCGCGATGCGTTTTATGCCGTCATTTTTAAGTCGCTTCGCGGTTGCGTCGGCAATATGCAGTACCGGTAAGCCTGACGCTGCGCTAATTTCATCTGAAATTTTATGCATGGTGTTGGTACAGATCACAATGGCATCTGAGCCGGCAAGCTTCAACGACGTAGCAGCGCCTGCCAAAATGGTGGTCATTTTCTGCCAATCACCAGCTGCTTGAAGCTCTGCAATTTCGGCAAAGTCGACGCTATACAAGCAAAGCTTGGCACTGTGTAGTCCGCCAAGCTTTGCTTTAACTGTTTGATTGATAAGCTGGTAGTAGCTTTGTGTTGACTCCCAACTCATACCGCCAATTAGCCCAAGTTGTTTCATAGTGATTGCTCGTTATTTGCTGATAATAACGACAATAACGGATCTAGATTGAAACTTGAACCGTCAGCTTAAGGCGAGTTGACGGTTTTTCTTACTCTTGTGTTTTTTACGCTTTCTTTGCCACCATAAATATAACCCAGTAAAACCAAGCAATACGGGGGCGAGTCCCATAATGCACCAAATTATTTTACTGGTAAGCCCTGCAAAGTGGCCAAAGTGAAGTTTTCTAAAACTGTCGATTACCCTGTCTACAGTAGACGCCGTTCGAATATCGTAGGCAAAGGTTTGTATACCAGATTGCGCGTCAAAGCTAACCGTTGCAGCATAGTTACTAATGAACGGGTTGGCATCGGCGACGCTACCAAAAATGGTAATGTTGGTTTGCTCTGGCTCAAATGGAAATAGCCAGTAGGTTGGTTTAAGTTCGTTAACCGCACGATGGCTTTGGGTCATCATGGCATCAAAATCTAATGAGTGATTAAACATTGCGTGGCTGACAATATGGTGCTCATCTTCTTGGTGTTCAAAAGCCTCGTGATAATACTCCACTGCATTAAAGTAAACGCCAGTAATACCTAGCGCGAGCAATACTGGCGAACTCCAAATGCCAATTACCTTATGCAGGTCGCTCATCATGATGAGCCGAGGAGCTTGTCGCCTAAAGCTAAAGAATCGCCGCCAAAAGCGCCGATATATCACTAAACCGGAAACACCGAGCAAGGTAAAAATTATAGCCACAGCTAAACCGATAACGACACCCATGTGTGGAAAGGTTTTACTCACATCATCGAGTAGTAAGGTGTAATGTAGGTGAAGAATAAAATCAGTAAAGTCGCTGTGAATACCCACAGGCTCGCTTAGCATTTTGCCTACGTACGGATCTAGATACGTTTTAAACCACGTGTCTGTACCATGCTTTAATAAATAGACTCTATCAGCTTCGTAGCCGTCATCGAATATTTCCCAGCTACCAATTTCATAATTTGGATGGGTGTCTGCGACATAATTAACGAGCACCTTCATGGGCTGACGTTCGACGTCTTGGTCCTGATAAGTCAATGTCGCTTGCTTTGGGAGTAATAGGCTATCTATCTCGAATTTAAACACCAACATGCTACCTGTGACTGACATAACGGCGAGCGGAAGTATCGCGATTAATGCCATTGCACTGTGCCATTTAAATAGTGTTTTACGCATTATTTTCCTTTGAGTTAAAACTAAATGAGAATGAATAAATGGATGAATTTACAGGCTGAATTAACAAGGACACCCACCTTAATGCTTGCAGGCGCATTAAGGTGGGTGTCCGTTTAAATCTTTCAGTCTATGTCCTTCCGTAAGTTCTCTTAGGTGAGACTAAAAGCGATAGTGGAGACCAACATCGGCTTTGCGCTCGGCCCCCATCCAGCAGTTACTTTCGTCATAGCATGCACCAACGTATCGCTTGTCACTGAGGTTACTAATGCTAAAGGTGATCCTGGCTTGCTCGCTGAGTTCATAATCAAAGGCGATGTCGAATAAGGTATAGGATGGCACGGTATCTGAGTTGTATTTACCAACATAACTCTCGCCAACATACCGAGCACCAACACTGACTTTAAGTGCACTCAACAGGCTTGGGTAATAGTTTAACCAAAGCGAAGCGGTGTTATCAGCCACCCACACTAAGCGTTTCCCCACCAAATCTTGATCTAATTCATTTTTAGTGACTTTCTGGTCTAGATGCGTGGCATTGAACTGCACATCAACTTGTTCGTTAAAGGTGTGAGAAGCCTCAAGCTCAATACCTTTGGACTGGATTTCACCGGCTTGAGTTTTCGTGACAAAGTCTTTGCTGTTAATGATTTCGTTCTGCTTGGTGAGATCGAATAGTGCAAATGTTAGCTGTGTATCGCGAGATTGATATTTAACGCCAAGTTCCCATTGTTCTGCTTCAGTTGGTTTGAAGGCTTGTTGAGTTACGCTATCTTCTCCTGCAACGGGCTCAAATGACTGACTATAGCTTACGTAAGGTCGCCAACCAGAGTCCAGCTGATAAAGTGCGGCAATCCTCCCGGTGAGTTGGGTGTCATCAATAGTTGATTCCGTTTGCCACTCGGTGCCAGCGTAGTTTTTATCAGCAGTAACATCACTGGTGAAACTGTCGTATCTAAGACCTGCCAAGAGGGTTAGCGCTGATATTGTCACTTCGTCTTGGACGTAAAACGCACGGTTACTCTGTTCAATATCGTGCGCTTCGGTATAGAAGTTAAGTGGCAAAGCGCTGACATCAAACGCTGCATAATTGGGCGCTGCTAGATTAATGTTTGGTGTGCCTGTCCCGAGAGTATCCCAATACCCTACGGTTGAGCTTAAGGTTTTGTATTCAAAACCCAAGAGTAAGTGATGTGATGAGTTGCCAACCGTAAAGTGAGTAGACAATTGGTTGTCTAAAACATAGCCATGTTGCGTTTCATCGGTTTTATATGCTGCACGGGCAAGTATGGTATCGCTATCTGCAATTAAGTTTTGGTTGTAGGTATTTTGCTGTAGGCCTTCTGCATCGGTGTAACGCCAGTTGGCAAATAAAGCCCAATTGTCGGACAAATTGTGTTCCAACTTTAGCCCTGCCATTAGCGTTGTTCTATCAAAATTAGACCAATTGATATCGCCTGCAAATGCATCGGCATCTAGATAACCGTAACTTGCACGCGTGAGCGTACCAACGCTATGTAAGGGAGTGGACGGTATGGCTTTGGGATCGTCTTGGTAATAAAGCTGTGCAGTTAAAGCCGTATCATGGCTCGGTTGCCAGCGCAGTGATGGTGCAAATACAGTGCGTTCTTCTTCAGTTGTTTTTTGCTGGCCATCACTTGTTCTTGATAGCGCAATGGCACGATAGCTCAGCTCATCGGTGATCACACCTCCATGATCAACGCCGATTTCTTTGAGCGCTCTGCTACCGACTCTCAGGCGAACCTGTGTTTGCTCAGTGCCATTGGCAAGCTTTGCGATTTGATTCACCATGCCACCTGGCGGGGCTGAGCCGTAAAGTACTGACGCTGGGCCTTTTAGCACCTCAATGGTGTCGGTGGCAAAGGCATCAACTTGAGGATATAAATTCCAAAGGTTATTGGATTGCAGTTCTAGGCCATCGTAATAGTTTCGATAAGATTCAAAACCGCGAATAGTGTATTGGTCAAAAATGGTGACCGTGCTGCGGCTTTCTGGTGTGATACCAGAAACATAGCGTAACGCAGCATTGACCGAGTCAGCTTGGCGTAGCTGCAGGGTATCTTGATCTATATGAGAAATAGAAAAGGGCGCGTTGATTGGTGCTAAAGACGACTTTGTTCCGGTACTTTTATATTGGCTGCCCTGAACTTCTATTCTTTCTAACTCATCTTTTTGGTTTTCATTGGCACTTGTGGTTTGAGAAAGCAGTGAGAGGCACACTGCAGCATAGAGCGTGTTAATTTTCATTGTTCTACTACTATGGATAATGAGAGTGATTCTTATTATATATATTTTGCACGGTTCAGTTTTGTCTAAGAGTGCACTCGTTGTGAAATTTGTTTGGGAGAAAGAGAAAATAATTGCTTAAAACGACGGCTGAAGTGCGCCTGATTTTTAAATCCGCTATCAATAGCAATTTGATTTAAGGATGCAGAGCTATTAAGTAACTCAAAATAAGCATGAGTGAGCCTAGTGCGGATAAGATATTCACTGGCACTCAGATCAGATGCGGCAAATAGTTTGTGAATATAACGTTTTGACCAGCCTGAATGGTCACATAGCATGTCGATACAAAATGCTTCATCATTTGCATGTGTAGAGATGAGCTGTTTTAACTCCGCTAGCGGCGACCTTGGTAATTGGGTCGGCTGGCAAGCACTTAGGTGCAGTACAATTTCATCTTCAAGCCATTTTGCCGCTGTTAAATTTAGCGTTGTGGCGGTTAAGGCGCTTTTGAATAATGTTGATAGACCAGAGGGAATTGTCAGTGCTTGTCCATGCAAAAGCCGCTTGCCGGTTCGAGATGCTAGCCAATTGATTGGAAAGTTGAAGCTAACGGCGTGGTATTGTGTCGGAAGGTGAAACACATGTTTTTGATTTGCCTCAAGATAAATTAATTGTGTTAGATCAGCACGCTGCAAGGATTGCTCAGTCAGCCACCAACCATTTCCTTCAGTGATAAGGATCAAACTACCATAGTTTTCAGGCATCATCGCCGCAGTTTGCGCAGTGCGATGGTAAATAATACCATCGAGCTTTACTTGCGAGATGCTACTACAGATGAGCGGCACTTCGGTGTGTAGTTCACCGTCAGACACATGGTCATAAAACCCTTGATGTAATAATTGGCTGTAGAGATCTAATACAATACTCATTAAAAACAAAAATGGCGGCTCAAACGAGCCACCACTGTACTTGTTTTTTCAATAAACCCCAAACGAAATGAGATTTATTTGTAATTAAGCTAATTAGTAGCTTGCAACAAGTGTTACACCTGAGAAGCTAGAGTAGCCACGTAACTTGATGTAATAGGTTGCACCTTGGCCTGAACTTAAACTACAAGATTCATTATTACCATTTAAGAACGGACGACAGTCATAGGTTGATGTCGTAGGAGCCGCACCTTTACGAACATACAAGTCTGCATCGCCAGAACCACCAGAGCTTGCAACTGTTAATGTTACATTGGCTGGAACATCAATGGTGTATTGCAACTCTTGGCCAGATGCACCAGCTAGACCACTTACTGGGATGCCGTTTTCTAGGCAGTTGCTACCACAGCCACCTGGATCTGATGAGTAAGTACCTGTGAGGGTCGCATTTGCATACGCAGCGTAACCATTTAGCATCACATACCAATCACCTGCAGTTGGATTGGTGAAATCGCATGATTCATTGTTACCATCCAGATACGGGCGACAAGCGTAACTATTTAGCGTTGGTTGAGTGCCTTGCTGTACATACAGGTCGGCATCGCCAGTACCACCAGCAAGTGAGAAGTTCAGCGCGCTAGCGCCTGCTGGAACAACCAACTTATAGAAGGTTTGCTGACCAGATGCACCAGATGCACTGACGCCTTGGCCATTAACCAGCTCTGTGATTGGATCTGGATCTGGGTCCGGATCAGTGCCATCAGCTAGTGTATAAAGTAGCTCGTTAGGTGAACCGCTTTGTGGGTTAGAGACTTTACCTTTTGATGAGCGTTGGCTCAGCAAGCTATCAATTTGTGACGGGCTTAGACTTGGGTTTTCATCCAAATATAGCGCAACAGCACCCGCAACGTGCGGCGCGGCCATCGAAGTACCGCTGATGGTGTTGGTTGATGTATCTGAGTTATACCAAGCAGAGGTGATGCTTGAACCCGGTGCATAAATATCTAGACAGTTACCATAGTTTGAGAAGCTTGAGCGGGCATCGCTGCTTGTGGTTGAACCCACAGTGATTGCATCGGCTGCACGTGCAGGTGAGTAATTACAGGCATTGCTATTGTCATTACCCGCCGCGACAACAAAGCTAACGCCTGAGGCAACTGCGTTATTTACTGCGTCATCAACCGCTTGAGAAACGCCACCACCCAAACTCATGTTAGCAACGGATGGGCCTGATGCATTGTTTTTAACCCAATCGATACCAGAGATAACGCCTGAATATGAACCCGAGCCGTTACAACCCAATACTCTTACGCCAACGATATTGACGTTTTTCGCTACCCCATATTCACCGCCACCAATTGTGCCTGCAACATGGGTACCATGGCCATTACAGTCTGTTGCATCATTGTCATTATCAACAAAGTCATAACCATGTGATGCACGGTTACCAAATTCATTGTGACTAATGCGAACACCGGTATCGATAACATAAGCCGTTACGCCAGTACCATCAAAATCATAATGGTAGTTTGAGTTTAGCGGTAGATTACGTTGATCGACGCGATCTAGACCCCAAGTAGGGTTAGCTTGGTCGCCGCTTGCTGTGATAGCGGGGGTCACTGTAACCACTTGGTCTTGTTCGATATAGTCAATATTTGGGTTATTAAGCAGACCTTTTAGTTGTTTTGCAGATGCATTAATGACCACACCATTTAGTACACCACCAAATTCTTTTGTAATGCTTACGTTATGTTTGTTTTCTAATGCTTTTGCTTGCTTATTAGCAAAGGCTGCAATTGCTTTGCTGTTTTGAACGTTAAGGACTGAAGGGGTGCTAAATACAACAATGTATTGATCTTTAATTGCTTTGTTTGATTCTACGCTAAGTATTTTAGCGGCTTGTGCGTTGACTGAGGTCAAACCCGCTAATACTGCAAAACTAATAGCACTTAATTTACGCATTTTGTTGTTCCTTGCATGTTGTTTTGTTTAATTGTGTTTACCAATCTCAAGGTTATGAACTTATCTAGCTGCTGTAGACGCGTTATTCACCAAAGTTCAACGCTTGATTGCGTTTGTTTTGAGATAATGAACAACGCCAGCTAAATAAAAATTGCACATAATTTCGACTGGTTACACTAGGATAGAAGTAAAGCTTAAAAAATAAACAAAAAATACAAAAAAAATTTACAATGTGTTTTTTAATGCATAGGTTAGCTGACCAAATAAGCGAGAGGTTTATCCTTGTTCTTTATATATTATCAATAAATACAGTTGGTTAATTTTTATTTTAGAGAGGGGTAACGCGACAGGGTAAGAGGAATAAATAGGCTGGAAAAATTCCAAATGAGTATAAGGTATGTGATTTTTGTTAATTTATCTTTACATTTAAGCTTGGTTTTTGACTTTTGAATTGTAAACAAGGACAAAGCCAATCAAGGTGAAAACCATGCTTATTATTAAACTTGGTTGATACAGCTTTAACTTCTCTTTGATCCTCATTTTCTATGCCGCTTTGTTGAATATCGCGGTGATATAACCTGAGGTTTGGATAAGGAATGTTCCAACTTATTGTTTCTAAAGAATAACTTAGTTTTTTCCTTGTCTAGCCAGAGAGTTTTAGGGAAAACACCGCTTCCGCGTCCTGCTCTCGCTAAGGTACCTACATCCTGTAGGCAAGGCGAATTTACGCACCAATAGCTGGCTATTGGAAGTGAATTCAACGCAGTTAGCGCTAAAACTGGCTGCTAGAAAGGCATTAATTATCCGCAGCTCAGGTTATATAGCAACTTTAAAGCCACTAAACCATCCCAAGTTAAGCCCTTTTTGCAGTAACTGCATCACCATTGCTGTGCCTTGTGCTAAATCATCACTTTGCTCAGCCGCGTATTCACAGACAAAACTAAACGGCAGCGCGTTCTTCATGCTTTGTAGACAAGCAAATTCGGCTTCCGTTAACGAGTGATACCCAGTGCGCATATCGCGCTCTCGGGCGAGTATCCAATAGTTCGGTTTTGTCGACACTTCAGGGACCGCTGTACTGTTCTTTAACGCTTGCCAGCAGTCAACCGCATTATGTGTAAATCCCAATAAATGAACGCTGGGGTGAAAAGTAAACTGCAAGTTTGGAAATTGTGCTGCTGCAATTTTTTGTAGGTGCACAAGTCCCAATTGAGGCGCATCTTCTGCGTCAAATACACTGAGTAATGTACGTTCAAATTGTGCGATTTCAGTGAGAATAGGGTAGAGCTTAAATGGCTCAAATTGGCTTAAATATTCAGGAAGCGAATCGCCAAACTGGCGCAATGAGGTCGAACACGAAGGAAAGTGCTCTAGATAGCCCGAAAACATCTCATCAAACAGGGCATCACCCAAATAAAAGCCAAGCATTTCATGATCTTGTTCTAACACTTTTTTTAATCTGATGTGATAAGCATTAGTGTATATTTGTGCGCGTTGTGCGACATTTAGGCCGCTTTGATATTCAATTTCAGCTATTAATTGGCTGTCATCGCCTTTTAGCATTGCAATAAAGGCGTGTTGCAGCGCGGCGAGATCAGCCATATGTTCTCCAACTGCTAGGGGCTATTCCTTTGGCCAAGTTCAACTCTTGTAATAATCCCGCGAGTTCAGGAAAGTTATCATCACGTTCAATCATGGTGTTAATAGGGGATCTGTTTTGAGTGTATTGGCGATACAAACTCCACACCTCTTCGCAAATAGGTTGGTCGTGCGTATCAACAATATGTGTCCCAAAATCGCTATGACCAGCCAAGTGAATTTGTGCGACCGCTTGTGTTGGTATGGCGTTTAGGTAAGTCATTGGGTCGAATTTGTGATTGCGCGAGCTTACATATACATTGTTAATGTCGAGCAATAACTGGCATCTGGTACGTTGGTGCAATTCGCTCAAAAACTCCCACTCTGTCAGTTCAGATTGTTTGTAGTTTAAATAACTTGAGACATTTTCGAAGATCATTGGGCGCTCAAGGTAATCTTGTACTTGATTGATTCTTGCGGTGAGATGTATCAGCGCTTCTTCGGTGTAGGGAAGTGGCAATAAATCATGGCTATTAAACTCGCCTAAGCTGCTAAAGCAAAGGTGATCTGACACCCATTCGGGTTCAACCCGTGCGATGGTGCGTTTAAGTTGCGCAAGGTAATTCATATCTAGGGGCGAAGTACTGCCTATCGACATCGATACTCCGTGCATCACAATGGGGTAGTGTTCTTTAATCTGCGAGAGGTAATACCAAGGCTTGCCGCCGTCGACAAAGTAATTTTCAGAGATAATCTCAAACCAATCTACTTGGGGTCGGGTGTCGATAATAGCGTCAAAATAACACGTGCGTAGGCCAAGACCAAAGCCCAGGAAGGGTACTGACATAATTGCGCTCTTTTAATGCATTATGCGTGTTTATCTATTGCAATAATAATCTTGATAGATAAACACGCGCCGAGGTTAAAGCTTATTAGCTTTTCGCTTTGCCACCAATATCAGCACAGGCCTTTGCTGGCATGCTGACAAATCCAGTCCCTTTGCAAGAAGCGTGTCCCGCACAAGCATTACTTGCGGTTTTACAATCGTTATGGCCTCCGCAAACGTTGACATCGTGGCAGTGCACGAGGTCGGCCTTTGCGACACTGCCAACCCAAGCGTCTTTTTGATTGCCACCGACATCACTACACGCTTTACTCGGCATGGCAACAAAGCCAGTGCCTTTGCAAGAAGCTTGTCCTGAGCAGGCATTACTCGCTGTTTTACAATCGTTATGTCCACCACAAACATTGACATCATAACAATGCACTAAATCTGTTTCAGCTGTCGCAGCTTGTGCACTCGTGGAATTGTTCTCTGTGCTATTACAACCCACTAAACCCGCTACCATCATCGCCATCGCAGCGCCCGTTAATGCTTTCATGTTTTTAATCCTCTTTGTTATCTATTAACGTGCTTAGCTTCGGCCAAGGGGCTGCTTATCTTTCAAGTTTGTTTTTGCAGCAGTTTGATGGCCATTTATACAAGGCAGAGCCAGCGTAGCATAGTTGTTCTATGTAAGTCTGGCGATAACACAGTAGAAATGCCAATCAAGCGCTGCCCTTCGGGTTCACCTGAGTGTGCTTCGTTCTTTGTTGCTCAACTTTAGCTTAGCCCACTATGCGGCAAGTCGAGCGCCGCGATCAAAACTCACTCAGGAGAACAAAAATCAAACAGCAAAGGTAAGCAGCCCTTGGGATTCTCGAAACGCAGTCACGTTATAAAAGACCTAGTAACCGCAAGATCCATTTCAGTGTAGAAGAAAAAATGACAATCTAACCGAATAAATGATCATTAAATTTGCTCAGGAATGCTTCACGCTCTATCTACGAAAAACGCGTTTACAGTTTATTACAGTTGTGTCGAGGAAGTTATTGAGTCAATGAAGCTTACACACTATCATTGCCGGCCAAAAAAATGATAAAGATCAAATGGAGTAGTAATGATCAAAAAACTAAGCGCGGGTATTATCGCAACGTTATTCTTTGCCGGTTGTAGCTCAGTTCCTCTTGAAACAAAAGAGCTTTCTGATAAAGCAAAGCAATATGATGCACCGAAAGATGGCATGGCTGGTCTATACATTTACAGAGACTCAATGCTTGGTGCTGCGCTAAAGAAAGACGTTTGGGTTAATGATGATTGTGTAGGTGAAACTGCACCCAAAGTTTTCTTTTATAAAGAAGTGGAAGGTGGCAAAAAACATAAAGTGTCTACTGAATCAGAGTTTTCACCCAATGACCTATTTGTAGAAACAGAAGCTGGTAAGCATTACTTCATTGAGCAGTACATAAAGATGGGTGTGATGGTTGGTGGCGCTAATCTAGAACTGGTTTCTGAGGAACAAGGTAAAAAAGCAATCAAACCGCTTAAATTAGCGGTACAAGGTAAATGTAGTAAGTAATATAACTAAATTTACTCTCTTGTCGAGGCTAATATCTTATTAGCCTCCTATATTCATTTACTTCTTTAGCTTTTACACTTTACGAAAGTAAGAAGGCGTTAATCCCGTCCAGCGCTTAAATGCGCGGCGAAAATTAGTGATGTCGCTAAACTGTAAAGCGGTTGCAACTTGTTCATTGGAATAGCCTTGCTCAGTCACATAAAACATGGCTTGTTGACGATGCAGTCTGTCTTTTTCGTTAATAAAAGTAGTCTGATGTAGCTTGAGTTTACGTTTAAAAGTTGCAGCGCTCATGCCCATCATTTCAGCGATTTGCTCACTATGATATTTAGGATATTTTAATTGTAAGCGATGCAATTGGGCGAGAAATCCACGCTGTGGTGAGGGCAAGGTTTTTAACTGCCGAGCCACTAAATAAGGAAAAGTGCCAATTTGCTGCTGAGCTAAAGCTTGGTTACTCATTACAACGGCAAAATCACTGTGATCAAAGCTGTAAGCTAGGTGTATATGGCTCAGGTATTGCGCGACTTGTTTTGGCTTTGTATACGGAAACTGCAATGTTAATGTGGTTTCTGGGCTGCGCCACTTAAGGTAGCCACAACAAAGGCTTGCCATTGTTTCGCATAAAAATCGCGTGACCGCAGGCTTACCTTCTGCAATGGCGGGTGAAAACAGTAAATGGCAGCTTGTTTCTGTCTGGAGTTTTCTAATGTGGTAAAAAGGCAATATATCCAAACCTTTAAGCAGTAGAACTTTGAGTAATTGCTGTATGTTGTGGCAATTAAATAGCAGCTCGGCATGGTGACTGATCAGCGTATTAAGTAGGTATTGGCCGTAAATAAAACTGACTTCCTGACAGCTCGCCTGACTGACAAGGTTGCTTACTATTGTTTCAAACTGCTCATAACTAATGCAGGTTGGATTAGCGTGCAGATCGGTATAAAACAATTTACTGCCTTTCAAAATGACGTCTGCATGTACACCGTGCTGGAAAGCCAACTCCACCAAGGGGAGTGCAAAGTAGCGACTCGCAAGTTGTTTTGTTTGGCACTCAAAATAGGACATTAAGCCGCAGCTACCTTGGTCTGATTCAGCTCGTTCACAAGCGCTGCTATCAGAGGTTCAAATTCACAGTGTTTGTCATCAACTTCGATACAGCTCCATCTCACTGCACTATATTGCGGCTGGTTTTCACCGTCATCATAGTTGGCATGGCGGGCGATAAATTCGGCCGCACGGTTAGCAAAAGCTTGGGCTTGAATATGGTTGGTTTGCGGGTGAACGACCACAAATTTATCTGCTGCAAAACGACATAGCAGATCACTCTCTCGCATGCTCAAAGAGAGCATATCGGCAATATCGCGCAGTAACTGATTACTTTTTTGCAAACCATGCTGGCGAGAATAAGCGGCAAAATCACATATATCGAATAGTGTTAAGCAAAATGGGCTATTGCCATTGGCAAGGCGGGATTGTTCGTGGCGAACCTGATTTTGCATATACTCAACGCTGTAGAGGCCGGTGACAAAGTCGGTCATGCTGTGGTCACGATAAAAACGCTCTTTTTTCATTAAGGTTTGATTGAATATGCTTTGTTCTTTGTACCAGTAATAGGCTGAAATACTCATCAGCACCATGCCAAAGCAAGCAGGGATCGCTTCAAAACTGGTTAAATAATGGGGTGTGAACACCACCATCTCATCTAAAAAATCCCACAGCATAGAAACATACATGGCACTCAACCCTGCAAACAGTAGGTTAGTGACGAGTCCTTTTGGTCGAGTGAGCAAGGTCACCGCAATCCAAATCAGTGTCATCAGCGTGAGGCCACCTTCACCAAGGCTATCGAGCCAATTGACGTCCGACAGTGGTCGCAGTACTGAGGTATAGGCCGTGATGGTAATGGCAACCAGTGTGAGTATAACTAGTAGCAACCACCGCGATTGATGAAGTAAAAAAGGCTGAAGTTTCATGTTTGTTGTCTAGTCAAAATGTAGAGCGATATAGTAAAAATTTGCGCTTGGTGCTGATAGGGTCAATTTAGCTCAGTAAAGGCGATGTTTTTATGACAAAAACCGCAACACTTTTGCATAGCTGCAGCTAGCAAACCGATTGTTATTCAGAGTTCAGGTTAAATATCGTTGCCAAAACCCCAAGCGCTGGGGGGTCATATCGGCTCAAATTCACGAGTTCGGCCGGCATAAACGCCCTGTTAAAGGCTGCAGCGCACTCAAGTGAAATAAAAGCGTCACGTTTTCGCACTAGGGTAGCCGCGACGTTTTAGCGGGGCGCTAAAATTCTACTCAACCTGTGCGAGCAAATAATGAAAAAAAATCTACCGACTAGCTTTACACTTTCTGCCGTTGCGATGATCTGCGCTGGACTGACGTTAAGCTCAGCTGCAAATGCTAACACCCTAACAGGGCAAGTCAGTTCCGTATCACAAAAGAGCCACTTTCAAGGGGCTAAAGTGGTGATCAAAGAATTAGATAGAACCCTTATCTCTGAGCGAGATGGCCGCTTTACGGCAACTAATCTCCCGGCGGGTAATTATACGCTTGAGATAAGTTATCTTGGCGCTGAAACCGTGACTAAAAGCATCACAATTACTGATGACCAAGTCACCGATGTTCAAGTACAGCTTGGTTCTCAAACGGGCCAAATGGACGATATTATTGTTGTAGGGCAAAGAGCTGGACAAGCAGGTGCATTAAACCGACAAAAAAATGCTCTGTCACTTAAGTCGATCGTCAGCGCGGATTCCATCGGTCAGTTGCCGGATCAAAACGCAGCAGAAGCACTGCAACGTCTGCCTGGACTTTCTATTCAACGAGATCAAGGTGAAGGCCGTTTTGTGGCAATTCGTGGGATCGACCCAAATCTAAACAACGTCACCATCAATGGTGCCAACGTGCCTTCTCCTGAAGCGGGCGTGCGCTCGGTGGCGATGGATGTCATCCCAAGTGAGTTAGTGCAAAGCCTAGAGGTGAGCAAAACGGTCACACCGGATATGGACGCATCAGCTGTGGGCGGTAGCATCGAAGTAAAAAGCCTCAGTGCTTTTGACCGAGAAGGGCAGAGCTACAGCGTAACGTTACAAGCGTCACACAATGAACAGGTGAGCGAGACCAGCCCAAAAGCGTCGTTTAGTTTCACTGATATTTATGCCGCAGGTAAAGAGGTGGAAGTTGGGGTTGCAACGGCGGTATCTTGGTTTGAGCGTGAGTTTGGTTCTCATAATATGGAAACCGACGGCGGCTGGATGGAACTAGAAATGGACGATGTGAACTCAGGAGAAGAAGTGAGCTTCTTTGGTGCTGAGGAAATGGAGCAGCGCCACTATCATATTACGCGAGAGCGTTTAGGAGCGGCACTGAATCTTGATGTCCATCACAAAGGGTTTAACAAATACTACTTACGCACGCTCTACAGCAAGTTTTCTGACGATGAATTTCGTCAACGCAATGAGTACAAGTTTGACAAAGGCGATGTATTTACCGATGAGCTAAGCCAAAATACGGCCTATTTCTCGGGTGCAGAAATGGATAGAGATACCAAAGACAGAGATGAAGAGCAAAGCATTTTATCTGTGGTTTTGGGCGGCGAAAACTTAGTGCAGGATTGGTTTATTGAATACAGCATTGGCTACTCGAAATCAGATGAAAGCGAGCCAAATCGCTTGGATACCTCATTTGCTGGAGAAGATTTTGCGTTAGGGTATGTACTGGATGGTAAGACACCCTCGCTTGCAGCGGATGAAGCTTCTCAGCAGCTTAGCAATTTTGAAATCGATGAAATTGTCTGGGAGAACAACCTAAGTGAAGATGAAAATACCAGCTTTAGACTGGACTTAACTAAAGACTTCACTTTACTTGGTCACAATGCGCAAATTAAATTTGGTGGTAAATATGCCGACCGTGAAAAGTTTAACCGCGTTGACGCCAAGCTATATGACGGCGGCTTTGATGACCTAACGGCGAAAGACTTTGCCGCCAATGAGCCTGAGTATGAGCTTGGGGCCTTTGGTCCGGGTTTAAGTCGCGGCCAGATCCGCGACTACTTCTACAGTAATCGCAGTGCCCTTGAGCTAAACCAGCTTGAAACTGACATTGAAACGCAAGGTCGCTCATACACCAGTGAAGAAACCGTCACCGCGCTCTACGCCATGCTGACGGTCGACATTGATAAACTCAATGTTATTGCAGGCTTTAGATACGAAGACACAGATTATGCAACGAGTGGTAATCGTGTTGAACTCATTAATGATGAAGTAAATGACGTTGAACGCGTCGAGATCAACCAATGGCAAGTTGAAGATAGTTACGACCATTTATTACCAAACTTAACATTACGCTATGAAATCAGCGATAAACTGATCACCCGTTTTGCCTATACACAAACTCTTGCGCGTCCAAGTTTTGAAGATGCAGCAGCATTTCAAATCATAGAAACAGAGACCACAGAAGATGATGGCGAAGTTGAAATTGAGCGCAAAGCCGAAGTCGGAAACCCAGACTTAGACCCATACAAGTCAACAAACTATGACTTCTCGGTAGAATATTACCCCGGCGCGATTGGCGTGTTATCTGCAGGCGTTTTTCACAAAAACATCGATAATTTTATTGCCAAAGCCGAGGTGCAAGATAACGGTCAGTGGCAAGGCTATAAAGAAGTTATTCAAAGCGTTAATGGCGGCGCCGCTGAACTGACAGGGGTGGAGCTTGCGTACACGAAGAACTTTCAAAACGGTTTGATGTTCTCAGCTAATGGTACATTTATTGACGCAGATGACAATCTACCAAACCAATCCGACACCGTGGGCAATCTGATGTTTGGTTATGAAAATAGCCAAATAAGCGCAAGGTTAAGTGCATCGTACAAGAGCAAAAGCTTTTTGTTTGAAGAGAACAAGCAGCGCGTTTTCCAAGACGACCATCTGCAACTCGATTTCAGCATGAAGTACTTTTATACCGAGCAAACTCAGCTTTATTTCAACGCGATCAATTTAACCGACGAGCCGATGAGCATTTATCAAGGCGACACTCGTTACAACTACCAATACGAAACCTATGGTCGTTCATTTGAGCTTGGAGTAACGGTAACGTCCTTCTAACAGAGAAAAGTAGAGGTGGGTGTCCTTGTAAAAGCACCCACCGTATCGAGCTAGGGTATTAGCAGTATTAGCAGAGCTGTATTAGCAGGACACCGAGCTGTATTAGCAGGACACCCACCTTATTTATATGCAGGAGGATGCAGTGGTAACACTGTGTTGGTAATAATGAAAATAACATCAGTAGCTTTACTATTCGCGCTTAGTGGCGCAGCGCAGGCCGCGGAAAATATTAACTTTCTGGCCTTTGGGGATGGCGGCTATCACCCAGATTATCCAAAAACAAAGCACATTAAATCGCCTAAAAATAAGGCCGAGTTTATTGCTGCTGAAAAGGCGGATTGGTTAGAAGAGCATCGCCCGCTCGAAGAGTTCAACCATGCGCCTATCTATGTTTATCCGGGAACCGAAACCGCAACGGAGGAAACCGGTGCGTTGGTGGTTGGACAGGCAATGGCCTCTTTGTGTGAGAAAAAGCCATGCAACTTTGCTATTCAGCTTGGTGATAACATCTATCCTGACGGTGCGGCGGCTAACGATGGCAAAGACGACCAAAAGCGTATGGATGACTTGATTCTAGGGCCGCTAAAGCCACTCCTTATTCAAAACCCAGAGTTGGTTGTGTACTCAGCATTGGGCAACCACGATTGGAAGACGTCTCGTCGCGGCGTGAAATTACAGACCGAGTGGATGGCTAAGCAAGCTAATTTTCATATGGATGGCAAAGGTTATTACAGCTACACCTTTGGTGAGAAAGGCAATAACGTCGAGTTCTTTGTGCTTGATACCAATATGTTGCTCTCTGGTCAGCATTATTACGAAATTCCACTAAAACCGGATGGTAGTGAACAGGGACTGGCAAGTGCACTGGCCAGTGGTCAAGCCGAAGTTGAAGACATTGAAAAACATGAGCAACCTGTCAATGGGGAAGATCACAGGCAATTGGCTTGGCTTGCAAACGGGCTTAAAAACTCAACCGCAAAATGGAAAATTGTATATGGACACCATGTACTTTGGTCGATTGGTGGCACCAAGTACGATGAAGCTCATGTGCTACGCCGCTTAATCTTACCCGAACTATGTGAATATGCAGATGCATATATCGCAGGCCATGAGCATGATTTGGAACTGTTAACGGACGACTGTTCGCGTGTACTCCCCGGAAACACAAAGCCTAAGTTACCACTTATTATCAGCGGCGCCGCATCAAAAATGCGTGGCACGCATACACCGCTTGCTAACTATCAAGAAAAGCGTTATCCAGAGTACGACCTAGTCTGGAATAAAGCTTTTACTTGGGGCTTTGCGCATATCGAATTAGACAACCAAAAAGACATGCTCAATGTGTCGTTTTACTCAACACCAAACGATTTAAGCGGTCAGCTGGTGCCAGAGCAAAGCTTTAGCTTCGCTCACCGCAGTAAGTAACGGATCAGCAGGCGATAAACATGCGGTTTTAAGTATTTAAAAAGGGTGAAATACAGATTAAATGTAATGCTGTGTAATTGATAACTTCCGTTTTGATGAACTAGATTTAACAGGAGTTTTACATCTTAAGGAAAGCATCATGCTACCGTCATCAATTACACGCACTAAACTCCAACTACTTGGAATGTCATTATTGCTTGCTACAAGTACACTGGCTGCGCCAAGTGCGCTTGCTTACTCGAACGATACTTCTTGTAAACCGAATAACGATTGGTTTGGCAGCCCTGTGCCAAACCCTCCTGAAGGTGCAAATAGTCCGTTTGCATTTAAAGATGGTAAAGATCTCTCGACAAACTGCGATTTTCATCAGTGGTCGTGGAATAAGTTTCTTTATTTAACGCAGCCTGACAAGCGTGCTCCTGGTGGCTTGTTGATGTTTGGTTCTGGGTTTTGGCAGGTTGATAATGCGCTAAAACCTTATTTTGCCCCTTGGAATGATTTATTAAATCCAACCGGACTTCGCCCCGCAAATGTGTTGATCCTTGAAGATATAAATCAAGCAGGATCAGATGGTGTTATTTACAGCAAGTTTGGTGGGACGCCCGTACATTATTCGATCCACGTTAACGATACTTATATGAAGTCAGCAACCTCCCACCCTAAAGCAGATAGCAAAGCTGAATTTGCTGTGGGGTCGGTTGAGTTAAAGGTTGCTTGGATGGATGTCAAAGCGCTGCAGCAAGTCTATCCAAAGCTTGATTTAGCTGAGCATTTTTATATTCGTAAAGCGGTTTACCAAAAAGACAATAAATATAGCGGTACGGGAGAAGTAGCGCTCGTTGGCATGCATGTTGTCGGTGTGGTTGAAAATCACCCAGAGTTTATTTGGGCGACGTTCGAGCATAAATTGAGTGCACCAGATTACTACAGCTCTGAGGGAAAGTTTAAGAAAAGCACGGCTTACTTACAGCAAGATAAAGTAGTGAGTAATAGTCACGATCTGCTATTTTATCGGGGCGGAACTGAGGTGCAAAATGCACATTTAACGTATCCAGCTTCTGAAACTACGACCAACACGTTTCGTTTATATCAGTACGGCGTGCCAAACGGCAATCCATATATAGCGGGTAATAACCCTGAGCTGGTGGGGAGTCAGACACAACAAGCTCAAGATGAAACTAACTTCAATAATATTACTGAACTAAATAGCTTAGTGAATGTAAAACTGGAACAAAAGAATCCAGTTTGGAGTAACTACTTTTACGCCGGATCAATCTGGCTGAGCACGCAAGATTACGATTTTGCAAATGGCATTAGTGGCAATATCGTGGGTAAGGGAGCCAACGAGGCGTTACGCGGCTCATTGGCAGTTGCCAATATTACTATGGAAACTTATACCCAAACTTTCAGCGATGTCACTGGCAGCGAGCCACAAATTAAACCAGCTAACTGTTTCAGCTGCCATGGTATAAGTGCAGGTAAATCAACGATGCAAGTAAGCCATATTTACAATAACTATTTGAAGTTAATGCAAAAGAGTCAGTAAGTCAGGTTTCCTGAATGCGCACAGGCTCAAAATAGTAAGCCACCGATTTTAGCGGTGGCTTATTACTTCAAGGAGTTTAATCAATTTGCTTTGTGGGTTGCTTTATCTTTTGCATTAGAAAGAACAAAAGTCCTATAAAAACGATATTGATGAAAGCCATGATAAGGGCTACTTGATCCTCTGAGTGCCCGCGAAAGTCAGACAGCAAATCAGCAAAGATAAACAGGCTATAAAACGTACCTGCTACATTTAAGCCCCATCCTACAAAACGGGATGTCTTTACAAGCTGAGTGTAATCGCTAAGCTTTGCCATAATAAAGTGATACCCATACATCACACCAACGGCTGCCATCATTAAGCCGACTGCTGCATTGTCGCCTCGTTTATTTAAATAATATGCATCGAAACATAAAGCACCAACTGCAAAGATGCCTATCAAAATAACAATGGCTTTAATCAAAAATTCAGCGACTGGGTTGGGCTCTCGCTTTGTTGAAACTTGAGATCTTGTCATCGTAACTTGCTGACCATTCCGTATTACTTGTTGCGGCTGTTGTTGATAAGCTTGACCATATTTGGGTTGTTGATTTTGCACACTCACATCACTGATTGCACGAGTGGGCGTTCCTTCATCTAGAATATGCTCAACGCATTTCTTAATTAACTTATTTATTGTCACAAAAACTCCTTGTCATAGAGATTAATTCGAGTATTACCAAAACTCTTTATCTAGTGGGCGGTTATTTTTTAGGTCATAAAAGGGGGCTTGTTTTACTAAATCTTCGCCTAATATTTGAATATGGTCTTGGTGGTCAAGATAGGGGCTTTCTATCGTTTCTTGCCAACCTTTATAAAACGAACTTGGTATGGGCTGAGTGGTATCCATAAAACGGTGGATTTCACTCCACAACTGCACGCTGCTGTCCATATCCTTTGGCTCCCAATCGGTTGAATAAAGTGTCTGGCGCTTAAGTGTTTTTGGGTATCGCTGTGGGGCTAAAAACGCGAGATTATGCCTCACACCTTTACCCGAGGAGACCTTTACAATATACAGTTCAACTTCATCAAGTGTTAACGAGAAGCTCCCTTCGTTATTGCCAATGGGAAAAGTGACAAGGCCAGTATTTCGGAAGAAGTCTACCCGTAGTATCTCAGATGTATGGTGTTTAATTCTGTGAACTCGATAAAAAACGAAGCTTGCAAACGCCACTAACCCAATCATAAGGTAAAGGATATGAGGCTCAGACTCTTTCAGATATACGGGGAGACAAACAAGCGCAAATATTGAGGCCATATAAGCAAAAACGATATTCGCAAGTTTCCCTGCTCGCGCAAAGTCAGCTCCGCCTAATGCGATACGTAGGTTCGATGAGAGCACGTTATTATCTTGCAAGACAAAGTCTGCTTTACTATTTACAGCCACTTTTTGCATGCCTTTACTAATGTTAAAGTCTCGTGGTATCGAGTCCTCTATTTTTAGTAGCGGTATTTCTTCTATTGGCCGATCATGCACTACCTTATCTACAGGTGCCGAGGGAGTTAACGTTTGCGTCTCCTTTTTACCCTCAGTTTCCATCACCTTTTCAACAATTGTTTTTACCAAAATAGCTATAAAAGCGAGAACTGATTGATTGGATTTTAACTTGTCTCTCATGGGTAGCCTTTAGTTAATTTAGGAGTCGCTGCAACACACCAGCAGGGCTCATGCCATAATCTTCGATTTCGACGTTAATGACTTGCTCAGCCCAAAGATCTGGCTTATCTATCTTTCCTTCTTCGTCTCTTTCTGACGCAGGTAACTTTAACTCTTGAGATGAACCTGAGTATATTGTTGCTCCTTTACCTCTAGGATATTTTCGACACCGCATTCTAATTTGAATTTTAGAATGATTGAATTTATCAAAATAGGGATAAAGAGCACTTTCTTCAAATTCAATAATTAAACCCGTTAAACTAGAATTAACGAAGATATTGGTATTTTGCCAAAAGTAATCCAACGCCGTTTGAGCTTGTCCTGTGGGTGCGACAGCAATTAATGAGCTCCAAGGTTTTCCAGCTAATAGTGGGCGAATGTCCAGCTGAATGTCTAAGTAACCAAGCTCTGATTCTGGAATATGACCTGGTATTTGCACATTAAACTTTGCAACTTGGAACTTGCCTTTGGAGGTTACCTTGTCATATATCCGAGAAGGTGTGTGTAATTGTACAACAGATACGTCGCTAACTATTTTTGGAGAAAATAACTGATCATAGAGACTATGAAGTGCATATTCAGGGTTTGTCTTCCAGCAGTAATAGGGGTTGTCACCAAACCAATCACGCTCGCCACCACCATATGCGTCACTGCCCCAAGGGCACGCTTTAATCCAAGCTTCTAGTGGTTCATCGCGTAATAGATAATAAATACCATACCCAAGTAATACCAGAATGAGTCCTACATAGCCCAGTTTACTCATGGGGTTTAAAATAACGCCTCTGGTGATCGTGGCAAGTATGGTTGGCGCGGTTTCAACTGCTAGCGCGACAAAGCCTGCTGTTACAATACTGAGGCCTGCAGCGCCACCAGAGTCACCGCGTTTAAACGCGTAATAGGCATCAAAGCCTGACAATCCGGCACTATATGCAGATGCTAAGAGGTTTAATCTAGCTGTCCATGTAATGATGTTTGCTTTTTTTGCAAACTCAGGACCAAACTTACGAACGGCGCTGAGATTTCCTTTAGCCATTTTGTACTGTTGAAATTCTTGATATTGGCGCAGGCTAGGTAACCCAACTTTCATCTCTGTGACCATTGAGAGAGTAGAGAAATGAATCGCTGCTAGATCAGCAATACTACCCATGAAGTCAACGAGTTTTCTATCTCCACTCATATCCCAATTCAAAAAGGCTTGTCGAAAGTTAGCGACTTCAAAGATATATACAATACCGAGTATACCCGCCATTCCTCCCTTTAATGACTGCCCAGATACAGACTCGGTCACAGCCGCATTTTGCCATTTTTGTAAGTTTGCGAGCCTATCAGATAACTTTTTAAGTGTTGCATGTTGATTATCTAGCTCTGTTGCATACTGTTTTGCCTCTTCTACTGCCGCATCGTATATCGCTTGTGCTGTTGATTCTGCTGACTTGGCTGAGACATCAGCACCAGTAATTTTTATCAAATATGCAATGGATTTGTTTTTGCTTTCAATCGTTGTGATGGTTTCCGCTTGATTGAGAGACTGGGTTAGAAATTCAAGTCGTTTGTTTAAATTTAGTACGTCTTCTAACGATAGTTTGAGCTTAGAGCCTCTATATCCAACGTCTATTTTGCGTTTATTACTGCCGCGAATAATTTGGTTGAGTTCTTTAATTTGCTTTTCTGCAGCCAATTTTCGAGACTGAGGATCAAGTGGCATATACCCTTCAGGAAAATTCCCGTTGAGGTAATCTTGCACTCTCATTTCCACTTCAACTAGGTACCCAGGTGCTGAGATATCGACCAAGCGCATCAAAGGTTGCAACACGTCCGCTTTTGCATCAATGAGCTTTGCAAACGGATACTTCTTCCAAGCATTGTTTACCTTCACAAAAGAGTTAACCTGTTTTCTAGAACGACTGACGGCAACTTTTGCTTTAGCAAATTTAGCCTCTAACTCTCGTAGACGCGCACGTTCCTGTTCTAATTGTTGATCAAGCTGCGCTCTGCTCATTCCATGTTCTTGCTCTGTTAAGTTTTCAAGTACACTCTTCTTATACTCATATTCAGCACGCTTTTCTTGTAACTCTTTAAATGCTTTTGCTTTTTCTCTTTCAGCGTTGATAAGGGCTTGTTCTGACTGCGCTATCTCATGTTGTGTTGCATCCATTGCCTCACGAGTTTGGGCCTTTTGTTCCCCAAGCGTTCCCGGATGTGTAGAGAGGTTATAAGCGGCCTCTGGAATTTCGAATAAACTGCCTGCTAAACCCATAATCACTTGGGAGAGGCGGCGCCCCATTTGCTCACTCTCTTCTTGTGGCAAAATGGCTTCTTGAGCATGGATCTTTTGTATTTTGGCGCTAGTTAAAGGCAATGCAAAGCGATCATATTCCGCCTTTTCGTAGTCGTGTAGTTTGTCGCCTGTGGGCTTTGGAAACAAAAATTGGGTGATTTGCTTAGCTGGTTTTGTCGGGTGTTGACCCAGACATTGCAGGATAAAATCTTGCCCCTGATAGCCTGAACTTAACTCATGCCAAAACTCTTTGTCTGTATTAAGGTGTGCAAGCGGTGCGGCTGGGTGAGGCTTTAACGCGAGAAATACATCGGTGACTAAGTCGTATGCTTCAAAGAACCTCAGATCTGATTGGTAGGCATAGTCTTTAAAGCACTCAGTAAAACCTGCACTAAGAGATTCTTGATTTAAGAACTCGACTAGCTCGTCAGAGATTTCTGCAATGCGACGAGCAAGTTTTTGGAAGGCCTTTTCTTCCAAAAACTTGAAGAATTTATCTTCCTCTAAATGAGAAGTGCGCCAGTCCTTTAATTTATTGGCAAAGTCGACGGCGTCTTCATCAGATTCTACAAGAGTCTCTCCACTGCCTTGAATTTCAATGTCTTTATCTAAAATCGAATCGGCTTGATGGTAAAAAACCTGCACCATAAAGCTGGCGAGTTCATACTTAGCTTGTTGTTGCAGATCAATTTTACCGGTTGCACTATCTAACCCTGATAATTTGTTGAGTAAATGCTGAATATCCGTGGTGAGATCTTGAATTTGTGAGATGAAATATCGAGCCACATGGATCCCGTCAAAAATCGGCACTTGGGCGATTTTATCGCGTTCTGGAAGATGCAGCTTTTGATGAAGTGTCGGGGTGTTAACTACTTTGCCTTGGTCGTTATAGCCTGTGGCAAATTGCCCTAAGTTATCCAGCTTCGTCATGCGCTGTGCTCTGAGCGCTGCTGCATCTCCTGGGGCAGGGCTATGTCTTTCTTCGTCAGCGAGTGGTGTGCCGGTATTTAAGCGCGGATCCTGTTCATTAAAACCGCCAAACAACAAGATCTGTTCCCACGACCACTGTACTTCAGACCATGCGATTTCTACGCTTACTTCGTTGCCATTTAATTTATGCGGGACGAGAATGCTGCTGGTTGGCTTACAGGTTGCTGCACGCGTGCCTTGCGGTCGAGTGTTTGGCTTATTGGCCGACTTTTTCCAACTTAAAAAGCCTTTTTGCCAATACAAATTTACATCTGAGAATAGCGCCGGAGCGTCAAAGTCTTCAGGTTCGATAACTTGTAGTTCACGCCATAAATAGCCATCGACATAAATATAGATAAATCCGCTGGTTACCGGAGAGGCCGATTGTAGTTGTTGTTCTGGCGTGTCGTATAAAAATGGATAAATGTGCACCAGCTCAATGTCGGCATCTCTGCTTTGTTGGTCTACCGTGTTTGAAGTGTAAAGGGGGACCTTATAATAGCCTTCTTTCGTGCCATCAACCGAGGTGTCTTTGAGCATCAAAGACACCACTTCTTTGTCGCTTGCATAGCCCTCAAAAACAAGTTCTCTAAAATTACCGTTAGCATTGGTTTTGGTTGGTAAAGTGTGGCTCATCCTATCTTCACCTCTTCATCGCTTGGTTTACTACTGCCCGACACTTTTATATTGATCTTATTCGTACCGTCTTGGCTTAGTGGTTCTGCGCCAATTACTACATCAAGGCCTGCAGGAGTGGCACCACCGGGTTGGTTTAATGGTGCGGGGGGCGTATTTTTATTATTAGATACCATTAAATCTCCCTGCCTAACCGCCGGTTTTCCCTCGATGTAAACATCAAAGCTGCCTTGCAGAAACTCTGCTTTTTTACCCAATGTTCGACTAGCGATACCTTTTTTATTACCGGGCTGGTCTCCCGTACTTTTTGAAAAGTTAGACTTGATATTGGCTGCACCGTTACCTTGAATTTTTACTGAGCTGGCAACGCTTGCGGCGTCTGATGAGCGGGCGATGTTGCCATAAGGAATAGGCACAACCACTTTGCCTATCTTAGTCAAACATACGTCTACTGTGCTTAACACACCGCCGCTGCCACTATGCACAGCGGTTCTACCGTTAATGAGAACATTGGTATTTGAAACGATAGCTGCTTGTCTGGCTTCGGCTTCAAAATCTCTGGCAACATCACTCTCAGTTCCTACTTGCCAACCCAGTTTAAGGGTTACCAAATCTAAGAATGCTTGTGGGTCGCTAATTGGCAGATTGACATCCATTCCCGTTATTGGCTCAATATGCGGTAGAACAGCCGTTTGGTTTTGTTCATCCCATTGTGGTGGGTCGATGATGTAGTCAGGAATAAACGCATTGACCATTTGGCCTAAGGTAAAATCGCCGTATTTGGCTCTTTCGATTTCTTCTAAAAAGGCTTGCTCACCCGCAGCACGGTCGGGAAATATCGCAATACGGTAGGCTTGTCCCAGCGCTTGATTTCGCTTTGCACTAATATTCAATGGCAGTAAGGCTGGATTGTTGTGCCGCCAAGAAGCAGAACCTGAGGTTCGTAATTTGGCAGTTTGCGCGTCGACATTGTATTGCACGCTCTGGGCTTCGCTGCCTGCACCGGCGCCGATAAAGCTCATTGTGTTGTCCTTAAATTATTCCTTTAGTCGCAGTTGTATTGGTTTTATCTAATACAAACGGCGTAATTGTTCCGCATAGTCTGCGCTTTGTCAAAGTGTGAATTATTGTGAGCGTTTATTAACGTGAGCTGTATAAAACAAGTACGAGTGGCAATGAAGGTGGAAGTGAGTGGATAAACCACCTTACTAATGCAAAGTGGTTTGGGTCGACTTGGATTGATAACTTCTGGGAGTTAGGCAAAGCTTTCGTTGATGAGTTCTGCGCTATAGCCTGCGTCGGCAATAATAGTGATGATCTCGTCTTCTCCTTTGGTGCTTGAGATTTCAACGATTTTATCATCGAGGCGGACATTCACTTGCGCTTGGCTATCAGCCGCTTGCATTGCTTCTGTGATTGCTTTTACGCAGTGACCGCAGACCATTTTTTCTACTCTTAGTCTTAACATCATTATTTCCTTTGTGGATTAAAGTGTTTGCACTGTGAAGCTTCCCTTGATGGTAAGGTCAACTACTATTTAACAATAAGCTTCTGTTAGATGAATGAACAAACAATTTTATTTGACCTTACCATGAGGGTAAGGGTTAGTGTCCAAAAATGAGAGTTAACGCGTTTGCGGAGATAGAAATGGACAAGGTAATAAAATTTAATGTATCGGGCATGACATGCGCCTCGTGCGTTGGCCGAGTTGAGAAAGCCTTAGAGAAAGTGTCTGGCGTTGTCAGCGCCAGTGTTAACTTAGCCTTGGAAGCGGTGTCTGTTGAGGGCAGTGCGGAAGTGTCGGCGTTGGTGAGTGCGGTTAAAGATGCTGGCTACAAGGTCAATACCAATGAAGTGCAATATCAAGTTAAAGGCATGACTTGCGCGTCTTGTGTGAGCCGAGTGGAAAAGGCGGCGCAAACATTACCGCAGGTAATTAAAGCCGAGGTCAATTTAGCGACTGAAAAGCTAACCTTAACTTTAGTGGCAGAGTTACCGTTCGCTGAAATCGAAGCCAAGCTTAACGACGCCGGTTACACTGTGGTACAGCCACAAGCAGACCCTGATGAGTCAAGCGAACAAGTGGCAGCAATTCCCTTTTATCGCGCTGATTGGTTCCCGGCAGTGGCGTCACTGACGCTCACCTTACCTATGGTGTTACCCATGTTTGCCATGTTGTTTAACCAAAACTGGATGCTCCCGGCGTGGATGCAATGGGCATTGGCCACGCCTGTTCAGTTTTATTTTGGTGCGCGTTTTTATCGTGCAGGATGGGGAGCAATAAAAGCGGGGACGGGGAATATGGATTTGCTGGTGGCCATCGGCACCAGTGCAGCGTATGGCCTGTCGCTGTATTTGTGGTGGACATTCAGCGGTGAGCATGGCGCTCCACATTTATACTTCGAAAGCAGCAGTGCTGTGTTGAGTTTGGTGCTGTTGGGCAAGTATCTTGAACACCGAGCCAAGCGACGTACAACCAGCGCCCTTAAAGCGCTTGAAAGCTTAAGGCCAACATCGGCTATGGTCTGGCGTGATAACAGTTGGCAAGAAGTCCCAGCTGCGGCAGTAAAAAGCGGCGAACGACTTTTGATCAAACCTGGTGAGCGTATACCGGTTGACGGCGTTGTGGTTGAAGGCCACTCACAGGTAGATGAAGCGCTTATCAGCGGTGAAAGCGTGCCTGTTTATAAAGCACAAACAGATAAAGTTACTGGTGGTTCGGTGAATCTTGATGGCGTGCTTGAAGTGGATGCAACCAGTGTTGGCGCGGAATCAACGTTGGCAAAAATTATTCGTTTGGTAGAACAAGCACAAGGCGCGAAAGCACCAGTGCAAGCGTTGGTGGATAAAGTGAGTGCGGTATTTGTACCAGCGGTATTGGTAATTGCGCTCATTACATTTTTTGCATGGGGGCTCAGCACAGGAGATTGGCCAACAGGTATTCTGAATGCGGTGGCTGTTCTTGTTATTGCTTGCCCGTGTGCGCTTGGTTTAGCAACACCTGCCGCGATTATGGCAGGTACAGGCACTGCCGCGCGCTATGGGATCTTAGTAAAGGATGCTGGTGCATTGGAGCAAGCAACTGCCATCGATATGGTGATTTTTGATAAAACGGGCACGCTTACGGTGGGCAAACCAGAGCTTAGCAATATGCACACTTTTACGTATCATCAAGACGATGTGTTACAGCTGGCGGCATCGTTACAGCAATACAGTGAACACCCGCTTGCCAAGGCGGTGGTAAACAAAGCACAAGAAAAGCAATTGTCATTACTCCCTGTAAGCGACTTTAAAGTGGTAGCGGGTAGAGGCGTTAAAGCACAATACCAAGATAAAACAGTCTATTTGGGGAGCGGTTTTTGGATGCAAGAGTTAGGCTTAACTTTACCTGCGCTACCAGAAGAAATACCCGGTGCTTCTTTATCTTGGTTAGTAAGCCAAAATAGTGAACTGAGCAGCGAGTTTTTGGCGCTATTTTACTTTACTGACGAGCTTAAAGCTCATGCCTATACCGCGGTCAAACAGCTTAAGCAGCAAGGGATCAAAGTTGCAATGTTGACTGGAGACAGCCAAAGTAGTGCACAGTACAATGCTAAATTGCTGGAACTGGACGATTATAAAGCGCAAGTACTGCCAGAGCACAAAGCTGAGTATATTGCTAATGCCCAACAGCAAGGTTACTGTGTGGCAATGGTCGGCGATGGGATCAATGACGCCCCAGCGCTGGCACAGGCTGATCTGGGTATCGCAATGGCTACCGGTACGGAAGTGGCGGTAAGCGCGTCGGCAATGACGCTGATGCGTGGCGAGCCAAACTTAGTGGCATCTGCTTTAGCGATGGCAAAATTAACCTATCGCAAAATCAAGCAAAATCTATTTTGGGCATTTATCTTTAATGTCATTGGCATTCCATTGGCAGCACTGGGTTACCTTAACCCTATTTTTGCAGGTGCGGCGATGGCGGCCAGTAGTTTACTAGTCATTAGCAATGCGTTGTTATTGCAACGTTGGCAACCAAAGGAGTAAACGTCATGGAAAAACTGATCACAATCGGCGAAGCCGCGCAGCGTACTGGGCTCTCGGCAAAGATGATCCGCCATTATGAAGCAAGCGGGCTACTAAAGTGCAGCAAACGAAGTGAAGCGGGTTACCGGCTGTACGACTCGCAACAATTACAATTGCTAGGTGTGATAAAGCAAGCACGAAAATTGGGGTTTCCTATTGCGCAGATCCAATCTTTACTCGATTTGTTACAAAACCCAGACCGTACTAGCCGTGAAGTCAAATCGATAGCGCAGCATCATTTGAATGAGATTGAGCATAAAATCAATGAACTTCAGCAAATGCGCGAGACCTTGAAACAGCTGTCGGACAACTGTAGTGGTGACGAAAATGCAAACTGTCCAATTTTAGATGGGCTTTGCCAAAATAGCCTAAAGTAGCCGAAGGTTAGAATAGCCAAACGTTAAAAAGCCAGTCTTCAATGATGAAGACTGGCTTTTTTGTTGTGCAAAATAGCGCTAAGCTTCGAGTAATTGTCTTGACTGAGTAAGTGCGAGCAGTGCACTTTGTAACCTTGGCAGCGCCGCTTCAATTTCACTCGGTGAAATAGTACAAACGGCAGCGCGATACCAAAGTTGTGACGCTTTAGAACGACAGCCGAAACTGGCGAATGGCACCAGTGCTAATCCTGCGCTATCAATTAAATATCGACTGACTTGATCTGCATTTTTGAGTACGTTTCCGTCGGGGGTTTCCATATTGATGGCGTCGATCTTCAAGGTCATATAAATGCCAGCATTTGGTATAAATGAATCGATTGCCATGCCTGCGCCTTTCATATCCTGAACACCCTGATGCAGTACCGCCATTGAGGCTAGTATTTTTTCTTTAAAGTCGGCTAAATAACTTTGTAGATAGGCTTCATTTTGAAATAACACCGCGGTGGCAAGTTGCTCTGCCGTTGGGGCCATTGCACCTATATGTTCTTGGATTACCTGCATTTTTGCTATCACTTCGTGTGGGCCTGTCGCCCACCCAACTCGAATGCCTGTTGCGGCAAAAGCTTTGGTGCCAGCATCAACCACAATTAAGTAAGGCTTGATATCTGGGCAAAGCGACGCCGGATGATAATGCTCAACCTCTTGCATTGTCAGCATCCAGTACACTTGGTCGTAGATAACATAGAGCGGTTTGGCGTTTATCGTTCTGCGGCGCACGTTTTCTGCGACAACCATGTTGCAGATTTCACCGAGCTGTTGCTTTGAAAACATGGAGCCATTAGGGTTTTGTGGTGAGCATAAGGTGATAAGGCGCGCATCAGATATATGCGCTTGAAGCTGTTCCGCTGTAGGTAAAAACTGATTTGCTTCGCTGGTTTCAATTGGCACATGCTTGCCACCACACATGGTGGTGTAAAACATGTTATTCCAAGAAGGCACAGGGTAGATCACCTTGTCTTCTGCGCTCACTGTGGCGAGCATCGCAGAATACAGCAAAGGTCTTGCACCGCCAGAGATCAGCATCTCCGTATCTGGGTTGTAGCTGACGTTAAAGCGCTTTTTAGTTTGTTTTGCTACCTCATCGCGAAGTGATAATACCCCCTCAAGCGGGGGATAATCGTTATGCTTGTTCTCGTAGGCTTGCTGGATCTGTGCGGTAAGGTAGCCGGGCATCGGAAATTGTTGCGTGTCAAAATCTCCAATGATCAAATCACAAATTTCCTTCCCCTTAGCAAGTTGCTCCTGCACGTAAAACTCAAGGTGAATAATGTCCGAGTAATCAAGTGCATTGGCTAAATTTGATAGGTTTTCCATTGTTATATTTTTCTCCTTAAGTATTTGTTCTGGAATAATTTAGTATTATTTAAACGAGTAAAGTTAGCGCTGCGACTTCTCTAACTTTGTTGAGTGCGAAGTCAATTTCGGCTTCTGTAGTATGCCTGCCTAGGCTAAAGCGTATGGTTGCCTGTGCCAGTTCATCCGAAAGCCCAAGTGCGGTTAATACGTGGCTTGGCGATAGGTTGCTTGATGAACAAGCTGAGCCAGTACTGACTGAAATGCTTTTCTTTAATAAGCTCAGCATTTTTTTACCGTCGGTGTCATGAAAAGAGACGTTACAAACATGGGGGAGTCTTTCTTCGCTCATGCCATTGACTTGCACCTGTTGCAGCTCCAGTAAACCATCTTCGAGCTTGTCTCTTAGCTGCTCAACTTTGTCAATTGCGCCATTGCTCAGTTCTCGCTGTGCAAGTTCCACAGCCTTGGCAAAACCAACAATGCCAGGCACATTTAACGTGCCACCACGTAGCCCTTGCTCGCTTCCACCACCGGTGATCTGCGGTCTAATATCAACCACTCTATTGCCATGCTGATGTCTTAAATACAGGCCGCCAACCCCTTTAGGGCCATAAATTTTGTGTGCCGAGCAAGTTAAAATATCAATAGGGCAAGTGGTCAGATTGATATCGACCTTGCCTAGCGCTTGTGTGGCGTCAGACATAAATAGAATGCCATGTTGCTTTGCAATAAAGGCAATGTCGTCGATTGGATTAATGGTGCCAATTTCGTTATTTGCGTACATCACGGTGATTAAAATCGTTTCAGGCGTGATTGCGGCCTTCATTGCGTCAATATCAAAGCTGCCATCTGGTAGCGGCTCAAGATAAGAAACGCGAGCGCCTTCATGTTCTAGATCTCTAAGTGTTGCAAGCGTTGCTGGGTGCTCAATCGACGAAGTAATAATGTGCTTGCCTTTGTGATTACAAGCACGAAACACGCCGCGGATCCCTAAGTTGTTGCTTTCAGTTGCGCCAGAAGTAAAGATAAAATTTTCAGGTTGTGCGCCAAGTGCATCTGCAATTTTTTCACGCGCTTGTTCGACCGCTTTATGGGCGTTCCAGCCATGTAAACCATACATGCTCGCAGCATTACCAAAGTCGTTACAAAAGTAAGGTAACATGGCTTGTAACACAGCTTCGTCGCACGGTGTTGTGGCGTTATGGTCTAAATAGATAGGAAAGCGTAGCGACGCTTCCGTGGTGGACTTACTCTCTAGTGCTGTAATGAGTGACATAAAAAATCTCCGTATAAAATTGGGGCAACAGTCAAATTGAAGCGGATAAATGCGTGCGTTACGCTTCGCAAGCTTCGGCTAGGGTGCTGGTTTGGGTGTTAATGGAATAATCTTCCATATCAAAGTCAGACAAGAAGATATTGGAGATCTTAACGATATTGTCGCCAAGGCTTTCGTCTTGTAGGAAAAGTCCTAATGCTACTTCAGTACCGTTCACGACTTTGTGAAAGTCATCCATTTCAGAGAAGTCCATAATGTGGAATACCCCTGCCTGAGGGTTCATTTTCAGTGCTTTTTGGTATGTATCTTTATAGTGCTGCGCCATGATAAGCGGGCATTTTGCAGTCCATATATCCTTATCTTTTGACTCAGCTAAAACGATGTCTACTCCCTTACTGTTTTCAAATAGAATTTTAGTTACACCGTTGCTCGTTGCGAGTGACAATTGTGGGAAACTTGCTAAATCTTGCGAGATAATTTTACGTAAAGATTGGATCCCACGGTTTTTACAATTGCGCTCACCCTGAAGTACTAAGCGGTCGCGTTTTACAATGCTGTAATCACTTAATACGGCTTCTAGCTCGTCAGGTAATGGCGCAAGCCCTTGGCTGTCGGTGGCCATTGCTGGGGATGCAGAAATATCACAAGACTCACTACCACACTGTAAGCCCAGATCGTCTATCAACACGCCAAGCACCACTTTAAGTTTTTTCTTGTGCTCTAGAATCGCGTTGTTCGCGACATTTAACACCTTTACCATTGAATCTATTGAGAATTCGGTAGCGGAATAACGCGGATCAAAATGCCCACCTTCTAGATAAAAGGCGGAGACAGTCGGGTAGTGTTCAGCGACATCCATACGGATCATCTCTAGGAGCTTTTGCTCTACTTTTCCAACCATTTTTTCTTTTAATTTCATTTCGTTAGTCTCTATCTGTAGTTGTGTTAAAGGTGTTTAATACCTTTGAGTAACGGCCTAATTAGTTTGTTTACCGACAAGCATGTGCCAAAGCGGTAACGCACGAAGTAATTAATTTCCATGCCCTACTAACAAAGTGAGGTTAATAAAAAGTCAACTTCACCTTAAGGATGAATCTGCCAAGTTAAATAACTGTAAAGATTGCCACGGTGGTAAGGTCAATGTTTGTTTGCGTAAAAATTGAGTTTTTTAGAAGTTTTTTTGTGAAACTTTCATTTCAATTGTTTTAATCGAGTCAGCGCCAATTGGTGAAAAAGAAAACCAAGATCATGCTAAGTGACTTGTTTAATTAATAAACATCTTTTAGGCGGAATAAGAAATCAGTAGGACTATGCAGATTTCTTCACCGAGTTGAGTCATTGCCGTTTGCACGGCATTTGCGTTAATCAAAATAAATGCGATTAGCTAAGCATTTTGGCTAAAAACATTGGGTTACATATCTATGCTTGTTTAGTGAAAAGTGGTTTTTGCAGTTGCTGTAATGTCTCTGTAATCGCTTGTAACTCGGTGTAATAGATAAAATCACGACCCTTAAATATGCTTTTAAAGTAATAGCTTAAAGGAGCATATTAAAATGAATAAAGAACTAGATATTGCCATTGTGGGTGGCGGTGTATCAGGTGTCTATAGTGCATGGCGTCTTCAACAAGAGCTTGGTGATACACATCGCATAGGCTTATTTGAGTATAGCGATCGTATCGGTGGTCGTTTGTACAGTCGCACGCTTCCGGGGTTGCCCAACGTTGTGGCTGAGCTTGGTGGAATGCGCTTTATTCCTGACGATCATGTGATGGTGAGTACGCTGGTGGATGAGCTAAAACTCCAAACCAAAGACTTCCCAATGGGCTCAAAGCTGCCGTTATACCCCTCAAATGCAGAAAGCTCTCCTGAAGCAGGCAGTGAAAACAACCTCTTTTACCTGCGCGGACAATATTTTAGATATCGTGATTTCGCCGAGTGTCCAGACAAAATCCCATACCAGCTTGAAGAAACAGAGCGAGGCTATGGACCGGAAGATCTTCAAGTTAAAGTCATGAACCTCATCTGCCCGGGCTTTGCCGATATGTCTCTTGCAGAGCAGATGAAAGTCAAAGTGTTTGGCAAGGAAATCTGGCGCTTTGGCTTTTGGAACTTGCTTGAGCATGTGTTGAGTAACGAAGCATATCTTTTTATGAAAGAAGCGGGTGGCTACGATGCTAATGTGGCGAATGCCAGTGCGGTTACTCAGTTGCCTGCCACTGAATATAGCGATGATACGGTATTTAAGACCCTCAAAGATGGTTTTCAGGCGTTACCGCTGAAGTTATGTGAAGAGTTTGCAGCGGCACCGGGCTGCCTTGACCGCTGTAAGCGCGTTAACATGTTGCATCGACTTGCAAAAATTGAGCTGCACCACTGTGGCGAGTATCGTTATGAACTCACTTTTCAACCAACACAAGTGAATAGCAGTGGGAAAGTGGTTGATAAAGAGGCTCCAGCGTACAGCGTTAAAGTGAAGCGGCTTATTTTGGCTATGCCAAGGCGCTCGCTTGAGCTAATTGAATCGCCGTTCTTTGACGACCCTTGGTTGAAAGAAAACATTCCATCTGTACTTATCCAAAAAGCGATTAAGATGTTTATGGCATACGAGCAACCTTGGTGGCGCAGTTTAGGCCTTGTTGC
The DNA here is from genome assembly GCF_004208845.1 of Pseudoalteromonas sp. CO348. Taxonomy (NCBI): domain Bacteria; kingdom Pseudomonadati; phylum Pseudomonadota; class Gammaproteobacteria; order Alteromonadales; family Pseudoalteromonadaceae; genus Pseudoalteromonas; species Pseudoalteromonas sp. CO348. Next base: position 368,865 of record NZ_SGPI01000040.1, read on the forward strand.
TGGTCGCTCTGTCACTGACTTACCAATCCGTCAAACTTATTACATGGGCACGGAATGCGATCAAAAAGCATGCCTTGAATACGAGACCAACGAAAAAGGCGAACAGGTATGTAAAGTAGAGCACACCTATGGTGAGCCCAATACCAACTCGCTGCTAATGGCTTCTTACAATGATATTGGCACTATTCCTTACTGGAAAGGTTTAGAAAAGGGCGAGCATTACCAAGGCTATATGCCAGCCTATGGTGCACAAGGTTATACCGAAAATGAGATAGTACCTAAAAACCAGTATCAAATTACCACCGGGATGGTTGAAGCGGCACATCGCCAAATTCAAGCGTTACATAATCAAAAAGCACTCCCAATGCCATATTCTGCAATCTACCAAGAGTGGGGGGATGATCCTTATGGCGGTGGCTGGCATGAGTGGAAAGCCAATTATCGTCTCGATGAGATCATGTGCAGAATGCGCCACCCGGTTGCGAGTGAAGAAATCTATATTGTTGGCGAAGCGTACTCCTATGAACAAGGCTGGGTTGAAGGAGCGTTAAATACGGCTGAATCAACATTGGCTGAGTTCTTTGCTTTACCAACGCCTAATTGGTTATCCAAAGACAAAGTCCAGTATGAACAGTGGCTTGAGTCACACCATAACTACTTACCAGTAGATTGCCGTAAAGGTGACTGCTCGTGTCAGCATTCAGCGCAACAACCAAATGCTAGCTCAGACACGCTAGACGAAGTCACTGAGTTCGCTTATCGAGGTATTAATCATGAGTACCGCTAATTTTACGGTTGCTGACCATTTACTGTGGCGGTTAAAGCAGTTGGGCCTTGATAAGGTGTTTCAAGTGCCTGGTGACTATGTGCAAGAATTTATGACTGCTCTTGATAACTTTCCTGGTATTGATGCAATAGGTGATGTAACCGAGCTAGGGGCAGGCTATGCGGCGGATGGATATGCAAGATACCGTGGAATTGGCGCGGTGTCGGTGCAATACGGCGTTGGCACGTTCAGTGTATTAAACGCGATCGCCGGCGCTTATGTCGAGCGTAATCCTGTTGTCGTTATATCGGCAAGCCCATCGGCTGAAAACCGTGTAGATATTGAAGAAACAGGCGTGTTATTTCATCACTCTACCGGTGACTATAGCGCTGATAAAAAGGTGTTTGAAAATGTCACTGTCGCCAGTGAAATTCTTTCGGATCCTGCTTCTGCTCCTAAGATTATTGATAATGCGTTACGCCTTGCCATGAGTGAAAAGCGGCCTATTTATCTAGAAGCATGGCAAAACGTGTGGGGCGCAGCTTGTGATAAACCAGATGGCCATTTAGTGATCCCAAAACCTGCATCTAATCCTACGATGATGGCAAGTTTACTCGATAAAGTAATCAACCGACTCAAAGAGGCTGAGAAGCCATTGGTATTATTAGGCATTGAGATAACGCGGCTTGGCATACAAAGGGAAGTTGAGAACTTGCTCTGTAACCTCAATATTCCGTATACCACGACCACGCTAGCCAAATCAGTATTAAGTGAGGCGCAAGGGCTTGGGAAGGAGTTGTTTGTTGGCACCTATGCGGGTGAAGCATCATGGCCTGAAACATTTGATTTTGTTAGTAAACGAGATTGCATTTTAGCGTTGGGCGCGATATTCACCGACGATTACCTGACCATGTTAAAAACGCAAGGTAACGAATTGATCCGCGTGAATATGGGCGAAGCAAGAATTGGTAACTGCGAGCGTTTTAGTGGTATCGATTTAGCACAGTTTATTGATGATTTAACGGTGTATGCCGAGCATTACCCGATGCAGCATCATGCGCTTTGCTCGTTGCCGGAAAATCCCTATTTGAAAAGTCCCGTACAGGATTGCGATACCATCAGCTACGAAAACTTCTTTTGCACATACCAAAAGCAGCTAGCCCAATGTCAAAAGGTGCGTGACTGCAACCTTATTTTAGGTGAGAGCTCTTCGCTTTATATGGCGGCTCGTTTAACTGGCATTGAAGAAAGTCGCTTTATTAGTGACGCTGCTTGGGGGTCGTTAGGTCATGAAACCGGTTGTTCACTCGGCACAGCCTTGGCTGACAATCGGCGTAGTGTAGTGGTTGCCGGCGACGGTGGGTTTATGATGATGTGCCAAACACTGTCTACCATTAGCCATAACAAACTCAATACTGCAGTGTTTGTAATGAGTAACCAAGTGTATGCAATTGAGCAGTCGTTCGTTGATATCTGTGCGTTTACTCCTGCGGGCGCATTTGCACCATTTGATGATCTGCATCGTTGGGACTATAAATCATTAGCGAATGCGTATTCTGTTGAATATTTGAATGTAGAGACCGTCGCGGATCTAAATGAGGTTTTTGCTGCGCTTCATGAAAACTCATGTAAGCCGTACCTCATTAAAGTCAATATTGATAAAAAAGATCTCGCACCGGCGATACAAGATCTCGCCGAAGCCATTACGGGTAACAAAGTGGACGACTGTCCATGTGGAAATAGCACAGCGCAAGGAAACAATAATGCCTAAACAATCCAATAAACCAATCCCTGAATATCAGTTAGAAGAAGCACAAAAGCGTATCGACCGCTATTGGCGCGCGACACAAGGATTTATACTCGCGTTAGAAAGCAAGCATGGCTTTTCTGCGAAGCAGTTGCTTACTTTATTACCAACGGGGGATACTTCGATGGAGGGCTTTAGAGAATATCAAGCTAAAGCGCTTATCTTTAACACACGATTTCAGTTCTCGCCCTCGGTGATTGTGATGTGTAATAACACCGATGATGTAATGCGCGCCTATCAAGAGGCGATAGCGTTTAACTTACCCATTCGGGTGCGCTCTGGCGGCCATGATCACGAAGGGGAGTGTAGCGGCACAGATGTGGTGCTACTGGATTTAAGCGGTTTAAAAGACTTCTCCATTGAGAAAGAAGGTGATGACTATATCGCTCATATTGGCTCTGGCTATCGCTTTTATCAATTAGTCCCAAAGCTTGCAGAATCTGGTTATAAAGATATTCCGCCGTTAACCATTCCACACGGTACCTGTGCCACGGTTGGGTTAGCTGGGTATATTCAAGGCGGTGGTTGGGGCCCGTGGACGCGAGCAAAGGGGATGTGCTGTGAGTCACTCGTTGGTGCGACTGTTATTTTGCAAGATGGCTCGAGAGTTGAGGTATCTGAAACTGAAAACGAAGATATCTTATGGGCGCTACGCGGAGGCGGGGCGTTAAGTTATGGAATCGTAACGGAGTTTAGAGTCAAAGCTTTTGAGCTACCTGACGAAATCCACCGCTTTGAAATTAACTGGAATAATGAGGCGGTTGGCTCTACAGACTTAGCAACTTGGCAGCTGCTCGGCCAGTGGGAAGATGCGATTAACGATACGGGAAAGGATACCGAGAACTTAGTTGGTACTAACCTAAAAATCAACGCCATACCAGATGTTAGCGAGTGTGAAAAATCATCTGGTTACGAAAAAGCGTTAGCGCACCCAAGCACTATGTACGGCTATTGGCAAGGCTCCGAAAAGGCGCTGGTTCAGTTTGCTAAGCGGTATTTTCCTGCTGCTAAAGTGCAGGTGACGGGCACGGACACCAAGCAGAATTATAGTGAAGCATTGATGTCTGACTGGTCACGAAACTCCTTGGCTAATCTCAAAAAACTGGGATTAAAAGGAACGTTAGCTGCAAGCCTGGATGGGGAACCATTTACACCAGATTTTGATGCCCCAGCGCCACACAAGATCACCTCAAAGCTAGTGCGTGAGTCTGGCCTTACCGAACAAGGCAAGTTGGCGCTATTGCGTTCACTCACATCGCCTTTACTGTTTGCACAAAATGCCCCACTTGGACTATTTAGTTACGTCACTTTAGGAGCCATTTCGGGTAAGTTTTATGCCAATGATACGTGTGATGATGCTAAGAAGCGTGTTGCCTTTCCTTATACTACTGCGCAGTACACCATTCAATACCAAACTTGGTGGAATACCGAGTTAAAATACGACGGTAGTTACGACAGCAAACGCCTTGGTCAAGCAAATCCAGTATACCGCTATGTAAACCGTGCACTTGATTGGATTGAAGTTAGCCGCGACACCACTATTGAAGGGGCATACGGCGCGTTTATCAGCTTTAAAGACGCATCCATCCCGACGAAGACCTACTTCCAAGAGAATTATGAAAAACTCATTGAAATCAAAGAGGAGCATTCGGGTTTCACAGTTAAATTAGACTGTGGTAAAAAGGTTTACGTTAACTTTAATCGCCTAAGAACCCGTAAGACAATTATTTAACAGTGTTAAATACGAAGAGCAAAAAGCCAGTATCGGCTTTTTGCTTGGTTTCACCTTGAGGTAGGAGATGTTTCACACAGCAATTTTGTTGTTTTTATATTGGATTTTTGGCTGGTGAGATGAGGGGATTTCTTCGTCAAAAATTCGTTGGAAAACATAAACTGCTCGGCGAGTGAATCGCCTCCTACAAGCCTATTTACGCTACGCAGTAGGAGCTGTTTTACACTGCGATTTTGTCGCTTTTATCATGTGCTTTACGCTGCGGCCTTGAAAGCATTTTAAATATCTAACACCACGACTTCCATTTTGTCTTGCGTATCGTAAGGCTGGATCTGCATTTTTAATTGGCTCTCAGAAAGCAACTCCAGCTGACCTTCTGCGGCTTTGTATTTGCTATGAACGACCTTTACTGCATGAATACCAAATCCGATTTCTCGCTCTAAGCGTAAAACTAAACCATATGAGGTGGTGGCTCCTCGGTCGGTTCGGTAAAGCACATAGTTATCGTCATTGACGTTTAGTCGATTAAGTTCGACAAAGGAGTGGTCGACGCCGCTTCGTTTGATCTCGGAATAATCACCAGCAGCAAAGATGAATACGATGAAACTCGGCACTGCTGCTGCCAAAGTGACTAAGAAGCCAGACACTTTGAGTAACTTGGTGTGTCGAAATAACGACCACAGCAACACAGAAGCGGGTAAGATGATGGCCAGTATCATAACGAAAAGGTAATTATGCTGAGGAGCCGCAAATCTTAATTCCCAAGGCAAATTACTCATATTTAGGGTGACTAGTAATACAACAATGACCAGCGCGATACTTGAAAATCGTTTCATAAATTAAATCTAAACTATAACAAAATCAGTAATACCAAAAATAAGCCCCAGATTATTTAAACAAACTGAATTTCCCAGTAAATTCTTTAAGCTCTGTGCTATCGCCAAACATGCAAATGCCAAAGTACTCTAAGTCTTGTTCAGGTGTTTCTGCGGTGGCGCTTACTTGCTGTTCGGATGTGCCAACAATCATGGTATCTGTAAAATCGGTAAAGGGGATGTTACGAGTCACAAGCTCTGCTCGCATTTTTCTGATTTTATTACTGTTATCTGCTTTAAGCACAATAAATGGGTAGTGCGAAATCGATGGGTGAATGCCGCCATCTTTGTCTTGGTACGGTAAAAAACAGAGCTCATCGGTATTACCAATTTGGTCAATGAGCCCAGCGCTCATATGGCCAAGCGCATTAAAAAGCCGACCAAGTTCAACTTTTTTATTGAGCACAGCAACAAATCGCTTTGAGTTTTCGTCCGGTAAAACGGAAAAATCAGTCATAGACTTCCTTGAGTTAAAAAAGAGGCGCTTAACCATATCATAATAAAGCGATCACCGCGCTTCGGTGTCGATAATTGATTGTAATTCCTTAAAACTTTCCTAAGGAGAGACAGTAAATTTTGTAAGGCCAATCAGTTGTCCTGAATTGGTGACAACATGCACCTCCCACTTACCTGTTGAGTCGGCGGGAAAGTTGGTTTTATGGCTCCAAGCACGATAGCCTTCCTCGCGTCCACCGCTAATATTTAAGGGGATTCGGTCAACCACTTGTTTGTTGTGTACCCATACGTGAAAGATTTTTTCGTTTAGTCCTCGAGGTGCTTTTACCGCACTCCAACTGTATAAGCCTTGTTCGTGAAGCGAATGGGTATCGAGGTGTTGGATACTGTTCATTGGCTTTCGTTGTTGCCTATCAACCTCATAAGCCAGTGCTATGTCGGTGAGTCGTAAGGCCGCAGGGGGAACCCAGCTACGTAGCTGCCACAAACCAGCGCTAAGTGCACTTAGCAGCAGAGCCAATAAGGGAAAACGCCACCATTTTGCGTGTGGCATAACATTGCCAAGACTCGGTAGGGTAAGAATAATGGCGGTGACTAGCGCTATTTGTATACTTTGATCGGTTGTCAGGTGAAGCAAAATTGGTAGCGTAACTGAAATCACAACAAACAAAGCAAAATTATGGAATACCATAAACAGCACATTGTGCCGGGCTAGCTTTTTGTAATATATCGGGTCCACAACGGAGATCAACGCGCAGAGTGCAATTAAGCAGGTAAACGCGGCCTGTGGATGATTCCATGTTGTGGCAGCCAAGAAAAAAGGCAGTGCGAAGAATAGACTTTCCTGTTGCACCATTTGTAGGGCAAAGCGCATGAAGTTGGGTGACAACACAATACCAAAACGTTGCTCCACTTGGTCTCGAAGCCAGTTATCAATAATAAGCCACAGCCAACTGGTGAGTAAAAGCAGAGCGATGATCTGTGAAAACGACTCTTTACGTTCAACTAAAATAAAGCTCGCGATACCGCTACAAAAAGCCAGCACGGCCATCAGGCCCGGCCACTTCTGCATCATCAAAATAAATTTTGTTATTAGGTTTTTGAAATAACGCATGGAAATAGAAATTGCTTGCTGATTTTACCATTGAAGCATCTTAACCATGAATGCAATATGAGCTTGAATACTTTAAAGATTTGTACGTTTAGCATTCGCAAGGGGAGTGGACAGGAGGTTTTCAGTTGTTGACTTTAGATACGCGAGATTTTTAGTGTGATCACAAAGTCTATTAACCTGTGTTTTCCGTTGATGCAAAAAGTGATTGGCTGGAGCACAAAGCTGACATGCTGCACTTTGACTCCAGTCTAGAGGGTTATAGTTTGCTTGTTAAGGGTTTAGACTGGCCAATCAATTCGCTTGAATTTTTGCCTGTTTTTTGATGAATTGCAACAAAGTATTCAATTGGATACTTCAGTTTTGATAGTACCATTTTAGGTGCATTGCGGCTTATATCTACAGGTGTAGGCCAAGTAATAGAAACGCTTCCAGTCGTATTGTTAAGAATGCAAGGGTGGCTTGTACCTCTGAAGCTAGTTACGGAGGTTCCATCAATATTGGCAAACAAAACTGAGCAAGTATATAGCTTGTTTTCTGGGCTGAAATTTTCAATAGCGTAATCGAAAGAAACCTTAATTTCATGTTTTCTTTGCTGTAAGTTGCCAACTTCTTCAACTTCTAGATTGGACAGTGATGCAGTGCTTATTTTTATTTTTGAATAATCTGTTGTTGCGCAACCACTGAGGATGAGCAACGATGCTAAAATAGGTAATATTTTCATTATTTTCTCCATAAAATAAAGTCAGTAATAAGTAGTTAAAACCTTCCATAATTTGCTCTTGTCCAAAGCTTATTTAATGAAAGATAACGTAACGTGTAGATTTGCATTATAGGAAAAGGTAACGAAAAATTAAACTTCTGTCACTGTATTTATACAAGTGAGCTGTGCATCGCAGGTTTTAGCGGCTGTAAATGTATTTTGATTTTTTCGCGAATATCACTCGACTGGTTTTGGCTTAACTTAAAAGCGCCATGCATCGTATTGATTTTAATCTTGAAAAAGTTAATGGCGTTAAACAGCGATTGGCGTTGATTGGCAGGCACGCTATCAAGCTGCCAATCACTATTTGAAAACCGCTCAAAATGCGTTATTTGCGCTTGCATTGACGCGTATTTTTCATCGTCAATAGTAATAAGCGCGAGTTCACCTTCAACTATCACATTTGCGTACAACCACGTGGGGAGCTTAATGTCAGGGATAACTGCGGGTGAGAGGTAATGATCTTCACAGTGGAAAACAGCTTGAATAACACCGACTGTGTGGAAAATCGGGTTATCTTTTGTAGCGTGTCCGAGCAAATAAGCATGGTCATCACTTAATGTTAGCGGTACAAAAACCGTCTTTATCTTGCCTTCCTGTATCACCGTCAGCGTTGCCAGCGGGTGTTTTGTGATCACAGAGCTGAGTATGTTTGGATTGCTTTCAACGTAGTAGTTTCTTGGGTAGCTCATAACTTTTCCTCCAACCTCGCTTTCACTTCAGGCCACATCTCGTCGGTGATGGCAAATCGTGCCGTATTACGATAACTTCCGTCAGGCAGGCGTCTATCTTTTAACGACAAGCCCTCAAAATGGGCACCTAGGCGTGCGATGGCATTACGAGACTTATGATTACATTCATGCGTTTGAAATTGCACACGCACCAGTCCAATCGCTTCAAAGGCATATTTGAGCAACAGGTACTTGGCGTGGGTATTAACGTGCGTGCGTTGAAATTCAGTACCAATAAAAGTATGGCCGATTTCGGCACTTAGGTTGAGTTTATCAAGTCTAAACAAGCGGCTATTACCAGCCAGTTTATCTGAGTCTTTGTCTATGATTGCAACAACAAGCTGTTCGCTTTCGTCAAACTGCGCAGAGCCGTAAAACCATTGCTCTATGGTTTTTTGATCGCGACAATAATTATTAAATACCCACTTCCAGATCTCGGTTTTCTTGCCTCGAGCCAATAACTCAGGTAAATGCGCGGCTTCAAGTGGGGTGAGCTTAACGCGATTGGATTCTAGCGTTTGTTTTGAAAGCATCAATATTCCATTCATTCTGTGTTTTTAATGCTTGCATATTGCGCTGATTTTGGTTGATATAAAACAACCAGATTTAATAATTTAATTAGACCAGTTTTGATTTCTATTAGCCCAAAAACACAGTCTCAAGATGTTAAACATAAACGCTTAGCAGATGTTTTACGCTGCGCCATTACCGAAGGTAAACTCACCCCCGGTGACAAACTTCCTTCCGCCCGAAAGCTGGCTGAGTTACATGGTATGAATCGGCACACGGTGATGAATGCCCTACAAAACTTGGTAGCTGAAGGCTGGCTGGTGGTTAAAGAGCGTAGCGGCTATCGAGTCAATACTGAACTGCCTATTTTCAGTAGCCAACAGATAACTTCAGAGGTGCCTTCTACACCACAAATCGTACCGCAATTTGCTAAAATACTGGCACCAGTAAGCAGCACTAAGCGTAAAGCCTACCGCTATAGTTTTGCAGGAGGCTTACCAGATCTTCATGCTTTTCCCTATGATGAGTTTAAGCGGTTTTTGGTAAAGGCGTGTCGCAAAACCAATGTCAGTCATTTTCACTATTCAGACATTGCGGGGTGCGAGTTACTGAAATCCCAAATTCAGGCATATTTGCGCCGAGCAAGGGGGCTAGTATGTGATGATTTACTGATTTGTAATGGCTCCCAAGAAGCACTCTCATTGGTGGCAAATGCATTTATTAATCCAGGTGATGGTGTTGCCATCGAGATGCTTGGTTATCCACCTGCGCGGCATACTTTTACCAATGCAGGTGCTGAAATTTTTGCTTTAGCACAAGACGCAGAAGGCATTAAAGTGGAAGCCTTGGCGCGCTGCCTTGAACAAAATAAGGTGAAGTTGTTGTATTTAACGCCACTGCATCAATATCCAACTACAGTGACTTTATCTGTACCGAGGCGCATGGCGATTTATCAGCTGTGCCAGCAGTATGGCGTGTTTATTATTGAAGACGATTACGACCATGAGTTTCATTATCTCTGCCCGCCGTTGCAGCCTATGGCGGCAAGCGACCCAAGTGGTATTGTGATTTATATTTCTACCTTCTCAAAAATCATGTTTGCCGGTGCTCGTGTGGGCTATATGAGTGCACGGGCAGATGTGCTCGCGCAATTGGTGGCACGTAAACAGCTACTTAATCACAAGAATGATGCCCTTACCCAGTTGGCTGTGGCTTACTGGATGGAAGAGGGCGGATTTGAGCGCCATTTACACCGCATGACCAAAGCCTATCAAGTACGCCATCAGGCGATGGGGCAGCACCTTAGTGAGCTTAAAGCCAAATTAGATATCGACTTTGAAATGCCACAAGGCGGCATGGCGTATTGGGTAAACAGCAAACGCGACGTCTCGAGGTTATCTGAAAAAGCGCTTGAAAAAGGGATTTACGTACAATGTGAGCCTGAATTTACCCTCGATAAGGCTAGTAGTTTAAGTCATATTCGCTTAGGCTTTGCGGCGCAAGAAGTCGAGCATCAGCAAGCTGGGCTGAGTGAGTTATTTGCTTTGGTCGCAGAGCTGGAGAAAAAATCATGAATAAGCAACAAGCACTGGCCGAATTTGTTACATTCGGCACACACAAAGCGCAGGCGTTAAATATCCTATTGAGCGATAACAGCGCAGTATCGCTTGCCATTAGCAAGGCGATGTTAAGTGTGGTATTAGCAAAATATCTCAGCGGTGAAATCGACGAAGATGACCTCGAAAATTGGGCTGGGTTTGTTGAACTGCGTGACGAGATTGATTGCACCCTGATAGAAGATTACCTCTATGCGTTGAATAATCCAGAGCTGATGGGTGGAATTAACCTCGATTCCATCGGTAACATGTTGAAACTCATTAAAGGTTAAACACAAAAGGAAATACCATGAGATTAATAGCGGCTGCATTGTTTTTATTAAATTGCCAAATCGCGTTGGCGGGAGGAGGTGTATGTGAAAACCCTATCTCAACCATAGACATCAACGAGTGTGCAATGAGCGAGCTTAACGTCAGAACTGAAACACTTGAACGTTACTACCAAAAAAGCCTTGAACATAATGCTTTTGATGAGCAACTGGTAGAAGCGATTAAAGCCTCGCAGTTGGCGTGGCAAAGCTATCTCGATGCACACTGCGGCGCGGTATATACCCAATGGCGAGAAGGTACTATTCGCGGTGTGATGGCACTTGAATGTCGTAAGGAATTAGTAAAAACCAGAACCCATACTCTTTGGGCTAACTTTTTGACTTATATGGATAGTACGCCTCCTGTGCTGCCAGAACCTGAGTAAACGCGTGGTTGTGGCGATAACTTTTCAATCGCCTCTTGGGGATATTACTCCAGCAGTGGTTGTGCCTAACTTAGTCGGGAGCAACCTCTGATGATGTTTTACTCCTCAATAGCATCACGCCTAATCCAATAAACCATAGGATTTGTCCGAGACCAAATATAGCCGTAGTAATCTCAAAGAATGGATTTTTGGCTAGGAAAGATAAACCTGAAAATAACGTTAAAACCCCAGCTAAACTTACCAGCAAACCCCAATAATGGAGCAGTGGGGTGAATATTTTATGTTTGAGACCGACGCAACTGATTGCCAGCACCCAAATCGCGCCGACCAATTCAATGCCACCGCCAAGTGCATCTACCACTATTGAGATGGTGCGATTGATCGTTAATGCAAGCGCCGGATCCAGCTCATGAAATTTTGCAATCGCTTCAATGCTGGTTAAAAAAACCATGGTACTGGCAAGGACAATCGCCGCCCAAATATAGCCAACTACACTAGCAAACTTCATACAGTCAGGTGACATTGTGTTAAAGCGTTGATGAATTGCTTGCACCAACACAATCAGGGAAAAACTGAAAATAATCCCAATCACGATATAACCAAGAAAAAAGGTATCGCGATTTTGCACAAAAAAATCTAGATATAACGCTGGCGTATTGTGCTCACTAGAGTCCAGCACCCCAAAAAATAAAACAAAACCAAATAAATAAGTCGCGGCTTCTGTGAGTGCTGCGACACCTCCCCATTTTTGTAATGACATAGCGATTCCAGTTAATTTGATTGTTATTGTTGTGCTCAGTTTAGCAACATACTAAGCATCAGCTCCAGAATAGGGCGTCTTTATTTGTAACAATAGTTTATTGAGCAGGGAAGGGGATTCGGAAGAGGAGAAGAGCACCATTAGGTGCTCTCTAAGCCATATTAAAGATGAACGATGCTATCTGCATTGCCATCAGGATCGTTCGATGCTTTACCATCAGTACCTGGGTTACCATTTCGCATCATGATCACAGCACAGGCCGCAGGTGAAGCCATTGAAGTGCCTGACATCGTTGTTGTTCCGCCACCATTTTTCAGTGATAAAATGCCAACACCAGGAGCTGCATAGTCTACAGGTGGGTTGCCATAGTTTGAAAAGCTTGCAAAACGGTCATTTGAATCGGTCGCTGAAATAGTGAATACACGGTTGTGTGAAGCACTAGCTGGAGATACATTTGCCGCGTGCTGGCTTTCGTTACCAGCGGCTACCACAAAGAAAGCACCAGATTGTTGAGCTGCGCTTTCAACAGCATCATTTAGCTCTTGGTTGAAGCCGCCACCCAAGCTCATATTTGCGCAGTCGCCAGGACTTGCATTGACCGCAACGTGATCGACACCAGCTAAAACACCTGACCAGCTGCCTGAGCCACGAGCATCTAACACTTTTACTGGAACTACAGTGGTGCCCGCTGCAACACCCACTACATCAATATCGTTATCGAGCGCGCCAATCGTACCCGCTACGTGTGTGCCGTGGCCGTTGCCGTCGTCCATACCTGCATTTCTACCGCTAGAAAAAGCAGAGAAACCGCGGCTTGCGTCAACGTTTAAATCTGGATGATCTAAGTCGATACCGGTATCAATCACCCAAGCGGTATAACCGTTGCCATTCACGGGACCGCCAACACGCGTTACGCTCCAAGGTGTTGTTTGTGGGTTACTACCACCACCTGGTTTTCCCTTTGCTTTTGTCGGGCTTGCATACACTTTACCATCGGGAGTAAAGCGCATCACATCGCTATTTCCTGCAAACGCGGATTTAGCTTTGTCACAGCTCATGTTCACGGCCATGCCTTTAATGGTATTTTTATAGACATGCTTCGCTTGTGCATTCGCTTTTGCGACCATGCCACGCGCTTTACCTTCAACATCAAACTTTGAAACATCATCTTTAAAACGCACGATGCAGGTATTTGCAATTTCGGCATCCACGGCTGCGCCTTGATACGTTGCATCTTGTGCAAAAACGGTAGTAGCACCAAACGTCGACATGATGGACAAAGTAAGTAGTGTTTTTTTCATCTTATTGTTCCTATTTATAATTATTTTAAAATTAACCTTTGAAACAGGTTGGTAACAAAGTTAGCTGTATATTAATAATTGTCAAAGGTGGAACGAAAAAAATATCTACTTTTTCCTATTTAGGTGCATAAATGAGTAGTATTTTGATTTTAACTTATCAAATCAAGTTGAGTTTATGCGCTGTATTGGAGTGGGTGTGTTGTTAGTATTGGGCTGCATTCTAGTACTTAACTTGAGATTGGATGAAGAATGAGCAAACTTATTGTATTTAAAATTTGCCTTAATCACCCGCAGCTCAGATTACTTAATACATTAATGAATGGGGGGGATTGGAAAAGTGATATTGATTGCTAAGCCTGGGTTTCTGCGAACCGCTAAGACTTCCCCACGATGTGCATGGACAAGCTCGTGAACAAGCGCCAGACCAATTCCAGTTCCTTGAGTCGCTCTTGTGAGCTCGTTACCAGCACGGTAGAAAAGTTCGAAAATTCGTTTTTCTTGGGATTCCGTAATACCTGCACCATAATCGCGGATCTCTAGTTCTAGCATATTTGTTTGGCCGGATTGGCGACGGAATATGAAATCGACTTTTTGTCTTTCTATGTCGTTAATCTTAGCTTGGTCATAAAATTTAATCGCATTGTCTGTGATATTTATTATTATTTGTGAAAAAGCATCTAAATCCATGTTTAACATGGTTTCTTCAGGCGCAACAAGCTCTGTACTTATATGTTGTTTAAAGTTGTGTTTCAGCATCAAAGAGGATGCTTTTGAATGGATGATATCCATTAAAACAGCAACGCTAACTGGTTGTGGTTTAACTGTTTGCTTTTGGTGATGCAACTTTGTAAGTTGTAAAATATTATCTATCAATCTACTTAACCGTTCGCTTTCGCTGTGTATAAAGTCATAGTATTCAGCTTGATGTGTTGGCGATTGTACGATACCAGCCTGTAGCATCTCACTGTACATTTTTATGGATGTCAGTGGTGTTTTTAACTCATGACTAACAGAAGAAACAAAGTTTAACCGTTGTTCAGCAAGTTGCAGTTGCTCAAGGCCAAGTCTATAGAAACCAAAGCAGCCAATAAGTAAGGCGCTAAAGAGTACAGCAAGAAAAGCACCTCCTAAAAACATATTCTTCGAGAAAGGCAGTGCTTTTGTCGAAATTAATATATCGTAATTCGAATAAGGCCACTTTAGCGTACTCGAGTCAATTATTTGTTGCTGAAGGTTGATATTTGTTTGTTCCGGATTACTTACGATGACTTCATTCGTTTCAGTTTTTTGATAGAGGAAATATTCATCGCCGGCATTCCCCTCATTATCTGTGAGTTTCACGAGCACAGAGTCAGAAAAGCTGCGTAGCGCCAAAATATCATTAATGTGTCGTTGTAAGTAGAGCGTTCTTTCGACTAAGAAACCTTGTATTTTGGCGCTCTTAGAGTTAGTTATTATTCTGTAAAATAGTAAGTTATCAGGCACATCAAATGTGATATTCCAATGCTGCTTTTTGAGATTTAGGCTATTACCCAATAATGCATTGATGCGCGATGATTGAGAAACCAATTGCAGTATTTCGAAGGCTTTTTTTTCAAACGGTGATGTGGAATTTATTTGTTGTTCCATCCCAGCATAGAAATTAATTTCTTTGATCCAAATCGGGCTACTAAATTGGTGATCTGCATTTATTTGAAAAAAGCCAACCAACCCAGGAATGTTTGGTTGAGTCGCCGGAGATACTAACGGTGAACGTAATTTATCCGTTTGATTAGTCTGTGAGTTATATGAGTAACTGTAATAGTCGAACGCAGTAGCGGGAATAGAGTCATGCGCTATGAGCTTTCGAAACAGTTTTGTGTTTGTAACTTGAATCAAATTACGGGCTTCTTGGCGATAACTATCTAGCTGAGACTCTCGAGCAGATTGATAGCTAAAGTACAATAACAGAGCCATAAGAATCATGATTAACAGCGTGATTAAGCTAGTTAGCACCCGAAGCTTTTTAACACCTTGAAGATAGTTCAAAGGCGTATATTTTGCCTCACGACTAGAGGTTAGCCACTTAATCAGCATGAAGTTGGTATCCTTCTCCACGATGGGTCACTAAATATTGAGGAGATTTGGCATCATGTTCAATTTTCTTTCGAAGTTTTGCGATGTGTATATCAATCGTACGAGTGTCTATATCGCGAGTCTCTTTATAACCCCACACTTCTTTAAGCAGTTCGTCGCGAGAAACAGGGTGCTTTTGACGATGTAGGTAACACAGTACCTCGACTTCTCTACGTGTAAATTTTGTTTCATTGTTTCCTAACTTACCCGTTAAAGTTTGCGTGTTGATTGTGATATCAGGGCTTAATACAAGCGTTTGCTCTGCTCCTGTCCAACCCGAACGACGAACAAGGGCATTAACTCTCAATACCAGCTCTGATGTGGAAAATGGCTTTGCAACATAGTCATCAGCGCCTAAAGAAAGACCGTTGATGATGTCTTCTTCACTATTTTTAGCTGTCAACATTAAAATAGGTTGTGAAGGAGACGACTGCCTTAAATTATTACAGATATCGAAACCATTCATGGATGGAAGCATTACATCAAGGATAACGCAGGCATAATTTTCGTGAATTGCGCATTTTAACCCTAATACACCATCAGATTCACTATGTACATCATAGCCGTGAAAAACGAAAAGGTCGGTTAATCCGCGTAAAATGGCTGGTTCGTCTTCAATAATGAGTAATTTGGGTTTGATATTCAACTACAGCATCCTCCCTAGATAGTCCTAGTCCTCATTATACCTGTTAACTCGCTGAGTTAAATGCAAACTTTTGTAAACTTTTAGCGCGGTTTATTTTACCTTTCTTGTCTTATTAAAACTCATTGAAAGACCTACATTGGATGTTAAAGGTCGATGATTTCCAAATTTTTAGGATAAGTAATGGATATAGTTCGAAAAGATAACAAGAAAGGGGTTAGCAGACGAGTTAAGTGGGGCCTTGTTATGGTTACCTGCCTCACTTTAGCGACCATGTTTATGTTAAATACAAGTAATGCCTCCTACTTAGCTAAGAAGGAAAGTTTGTTAATTGATGGTGTAAAAAGAGGTGAGCTGAACATCAATGTGAGGGGAACAGGCGTACTGGTACCAAAGGAAAAGCGTTGGATGGCGGTGAGTGTTTCAGGACGAGTAGAAAGAATACTTAAAAAGCCTGGAGCAGTAGTGAAGCAAGGTGAGCTTATTTTGGAACTTAGTAACCCTCATTTATCGCAACAAATGGAAGAGGCTAAATGGGAACTACAAGCGTTGCAATCAGAAGTACAAGCAAGAAAGGTTGCGTTGGAATCTGAGTTACTCGATCAAGAGATCAGAGTAATGAATGAGAAGCTTGGTTTTGAACGCAGTAAGCTTACCTTAAATGCGCAACAAGAACTGTTGGAAAAGGGGTTCGATGCAATTTCGAAAATAGACTTCGAGGAAGTCAAAATGGATGTGATGCAGTATGAACAACAATGGATGTTGGAAAAGCAGCGTTTAGAGAAACGTAAAGAGAATTTAGCGGCACAGATTGAAGCTAGTGAAGCGCGATTAACTATGATGCAAAAGGCTGTAGATAGATACGCTCAACAAGTAGATAGTCTAAAAGTGACAGCAACGATGGATAGTATAATTCAAGAAGTACCTATTGAGCTTGGGCAGGAGGTAAATGCAGGGACCAACTTGGCATTGCTGGCTAGAAGTGACATCTTTATTGCTGAACTTAGAATTCCTGAAAAACAGATAAAAGATGTTGTTGTAGGCCAACGCACTATTCTCGATACACGAAGCAGTAAAATAGAAGGCAGTGTACTTCGTATTGACCCCATCGTATCAAATGGGTCCGTTCAAGTAGATATTGAACTCACGAGCGCATTACCTAAAGAAGCTCGCCCTGAGTTATCAGTTGATGGGGTCATAGAGATTAATACCATTCCCAATACATTGTTTGTTAGAAGGCCAATGTTTGCTAATAGCTTTAGTCAGATGGAAATTTATGTTTTGGAAACATCGGGAGATTTTGCGGTAAAGCATCCAGTGAACTTTGGTTTTATGTCGAGTCAGTATATTCAAATAGAAGGTGGTTTGAAGGAAGGAGACCAAGTCATCGTTTCAGACGCCTCGGGTTGGAAACAACACGAACGTATTCAAATTAATTAGGAAAGCCAATGAGTAAGAAGAATAAAACTCTAGTTAAACTAGAATCTTTAGACAAAGTTTTTTATACCGATGAAGTAGAAACCCATGCGTTAAAAAACATTAACTTAACAATATATTCTGGAGAGTATATTGCCATTACGGGACCTTCTGGTTGCGGAAAATCCACATTACTTTCTCTGCTTGGTTTGTTAGATACGCCAACGAAAGGAATGTACCAATTAGCAGGTCATGACGCATCTGATATTGATACTGATGAGCGAGCTAGAATTAGAAATAAAGAAATTGGTTTTGTCTTTCAATCATTTAATCTGATTAGCGATTTGACAATTGAAGAAAATGTAGAGCTACCATTAACATACCGAACAGACCTGACCGCTGATCAGCGAAGACAGTCAGTAGTATCCGCGTTAGAAAAAGTAGATATGGCGCACCGAGCAAAACACTACCCATCTCAATTATCGGGAGGACAGCAGCAACGAGTAGCAGTCGCGAGAGCGATTGCAGGTAATCCCTCTATTATCTTAGCTGATGAGCCGACAGGTAATTTGGACTCGAAAAACGCTGAAATGGTGATGAAATTGTTGGAGGTTTTAAATAAAGAAGGCGCGACTATATGTATGGTTACTCACGATCCTGCATCAGCGAAAAGAACACAACGTATAATAGAAGTGTTTGATGGTGAAATTGTAGGGGACATATCAAATAACATCGGATCAATAGGGGCTCATGCGTTAAAGGGATCGGAATATGAACTATTGGATTGATATAAAGTACGTATTCAGGGGGTTGTTGAAAAAGCCACTATTTTCATCAATGTCGATACTCATAGTCGCGGTAGGATTGGGGCTTTCTATTTATACATATACGCTTCTATCACAGTTAATATTTAAACCTTTAACGTTAAATGGCGACACTCCAATCGTTGCAATTGAAGGTGAATATAGAGAAGCGCATGGGCGAGGGCAGAGAACGGATCCTTTCCATTTGAACTATATTAGTCAAGAGTCAAAACTCATTGATAATATGAGCTTGTATAGGACGGGAACATCAACCATTAGTAATATTAACAATGGGCAAGGTTCAATAAAAGTTCACTCTAGCCATAGTGATTGGAATCTTTTTGAAGTTGCGAAAACTCAACCAGTTTTGGGTAGAGGTTTTAGCCCTGAAGATCATGAGATTGGCGCAGAGCCTGTGGTTGTAATAAGTTTCGAATTGTGGGACCAATACTTTGCTCGAAGTAATGATATTTTAAACATGAACCTTAAGGTTAATGGCATTTCTAAACAAGTCATTGGCGTGATGCCTGCTGGATTTTCATTTCCGGCCTTTGCTCAAGTTTGGCAACCATTAGCTGTTAACCAGTTCGAGCCTACTCACCCTTCTGATGCCTTTCGAGACTCGCTTAATGGTGTGGCTCGATTAAAGCCTGATGTCTCTTTGAGTCAGTTTGAAAAAGAAGTAGGTAACTTAGTTACACGCCAATTCCTCGCTTTACCGCAAGAGTTTAGTTGGCGAGCAGATTCTCCAGGTGGCTATATCAGAGTTTTTAACTTTAAAATGACTGACGACGGTGTTGCGCATCACTACCCCATATTTATCGCCATGTCCTGTGTTGTTGTTCTGATATTATTCTTGAGTTGTATTAACATTGGCAATTTGCTTTTGGCTCGAGTGAATGAAAGGGCAAAAGAAGTTGCAATTCGAATTTCTCTTGGGATCCCTAGAAAGAGATTGATCTTACAAATGCTGTGGGAAAGCTTATTCATTTGTGGCTTGGGTGCGATCCTTGCCTTTATATTCGCATCTTTCGGTACAAGCATTACAAATGAAGTGTTAGACGAGATATTTTCAGTCAATGGAGAACGTCCTTTTTGGTGGGTGTTGTCACTAGAAATGGACGCAATTTTGGTTCTATTACTGTCAGTGATCTTTATGGTTTTTGTAACCGGCTTTATTCCCGCAATGAGAGCATTGGCACAAGATGTTAATGCCGTGCTAAGAGATGGAACAAGAGGTGCTCTTGGGAAAAAGGCTGGCAGAATGAACAAGTTGCTTGTCATATCAGAAGTCATCTTATCCTCAGTTGTGTTAGTCGTTGCGACGCTTCTTCTAAGCACTGGCTATGCGGCTCAAAATGCAGACTATGGGGTAAAAACACAGCAGCGATTGACTGCCACTATTCAATTACCCAGCACTAGCTATCCAACATCGGAGCTTAAAAAAAGAAACGATTTTTATTATCAGCTCAAAGATAAACTGGAACAGCAGCCAAACATCAACGGTGTAGGATATTTTACCAGTTTACCTGGCACTGGCGGAGGGAGTTCACATTTTGAAATCCAAGGTAGAGAAGCGCTTGTTTATAATGAAAATCCAATGTGGAACTTTGAAGTTGTTAGCCGAGATGCTTGGCAAGTCGTTGGTATGAACATTATTGAAGGCAGAAGCTTCGAGCTGAGAGATGTTGATAGTGGAGAATCTCCAACAATTATAAATGCTTCAATGGCAGAGGCGTTATTTCCAAACAATGATGCGCTTGGTCAAAAAGTAAGAACGGTTGATGAAGGTGGCTGGCATACAGAATGGCGAACAATTGTTGGAATTGTGTCTGATAGTGTTCATGGACCAACAATGCAATCGACGAGTGCTTGGCATACTGGCTATGGATTAATGGATCTAAGAGGATGGACCATGGAAATTGTGATTCACTACAGTGGCTCACTTAATGCTGCAGAATCGGCTCTCAGGCAAGCTGTAAATGGCATGGATAATGAGGTGACGCTATATCATGTGCAAAGCTATCAAAGTTTAATCAAACAGCCGATGCTATTAGTGAATGCAGTAAATACGATTTTTCTTTGGTGTGGCGTTGTCGCATTAATGCTAGCCGCAAGTGGCATCTATGCCGTTTCCTCAAACAGTATCATTATCCGTACGCAAGAAATTGCTACGAGGCGTGCGTTAGGAGCCAAAAATTCAGACGTCATTAAATTGTTTCTTAAAGAGGCTTCTCTTCAATTAGGCGCTGGGCTGGCTTTCGGTATTCTTATGTCTTTATGGGTTATAAGTCAGATCACGAAATCAATGATTATCGACGGTAATAGCTATGTGATTGGTTTGGTAGGAATACCAATTTTCATAAGTTTAATCGTACTATGGGCGACCTATTATCCTAGTAATAAAATGGTTAAGCAGGAACCTTGTGAAGGGTTAAGGCAAAGCTAATAAATAGAATAGACTCAATCGGCTGCTTGGTTGAGTCTATTTTTACTTGTCTTTTTTCGCGCTGTGGAGCTTTTCTATTGGCGGTTAGTTTCCGAGTAAAATACCTCTTTTTTCCAATCGCTTGAGCCATAAAATTACCACTCACTTTCACTATTTTTATAACTCCACCCAATTTAGTACAGCTATTTCATAGAATTTTATGCAGCCTCAAGATAACCAATTGGTGTCATATCGCCAAGTGAATCATGAGGTCGCTCATAATTATAAATATCTAACCACTAATCAGTGATTTCACGTACTTCTTGCAGTGACTCAAACAAGTATAAATCGAGCACTTCTTCACGATAACTTCGGTTAAACCTTTCCACAAAACCATTTTGATAAGGGCTGCCAGGTTCTGTAAATTCCAGCTTGATGTTATTTCCCATAGCCCAAGTTCCAAGTGAAGTGGAAGTAAACTCAGGGCCGTTATCGACTCTAATTTGTTTTGGTTTACCGCGCCAAGCAATGATCTGTTTTAGTGTCCTAATCACTCGTTCAGAAGTTAAGCTTGTATCGACCTCAATCGCCAGTGCTTGTTGATTGAAATCATCGAGTACATTCAATGTTCTAAAGCGATGTCCATAGCTTAATGCATCACTCATAAAGTCCATTGACCACGATTCATTATGTTGTGCCAGTGCACTTAATGGTTCAGGTGTTCTTGTTGGAACACGGTGCTTTCCCTTACGTCTTAAGTTTAGTTTTAGCATGTTGTAAACACGTTCAACACGCTTTTTACTCTTTATTGCGAAGCCTTTTGAATAGCTTAGGCAGCCCCACCTAGGATTGCGCTCTACCAGCGCAAGTGATGCGTCGATAACTTCATTATCTAACGGTCGTTTATGTTTGTAATAAAAAACTGAGCGGCTTAGACCAGCCACTTCACAAGCAAATACGACGCTGACGTTAAATTGAGCTCTAAAATGCTCTACCCAAGCTCTGCGGCTACTTGTTTTTACAGCTTTTTTGCGATGATATCCTCAAGCATCGAGTGCTTTAGGCTAAGCGTTGCAAACATATCTTTTAGCTTACGGTTTTCTTCTTCAGCTCTTTGAGGCGTTTAACATCAGACGCTTCCATACAACCATACTTTGAGCGCTATTTGTAAAATGTACTTTGGCCGATACTATGTTTACGGCAGATTTCAGGCACAGGAATACCTGACTCAGTTTCCTTGATCATGCTGACAATTTGGGTTTCGGCGAACTTGCTTTTTCTCATCGTAAATTTTCCTATTTTAGTTAATGGAAAATTCTACTTATGAACTATTTCATTCTTTGGGGAAGTTACAGGTGAGGCCAAAAATGCGACCATAATATGTCTACATTTCGGCCTTGTTTCGAGCTGCAAGTTTTTATCACAAATGTCTTGGGGTCATCGGGGATTAGCTAATGTTATCTGCTTCTACTTCTTTTAATCTGTTTTTTCTGAAAAGAACAAAAACGAGTCCTCCACATACACCACCAGCTACTTTTGCTAAATGCTTTACCCAGTACTCCAAATCATATGTGTTTTGATAGACTCCAGCTAATTCAGCTGAAACAGTAATGACAATGTAGGTTAGGATCATGACAACTCCAACTAAGGCTCCATTGGAAACATAGTTCGTGCGTTCTCTATAGTTGATAAGCAAACTGCCTATTAAAGTGATAAAAAACAACATGATAGAAACTAACTCATGATTAAGTGGAAGCTTAATTATTGATGGGTTTACATAGCTAAGAAATACGATTGCTAATATCTCAATAAAAATTCCTAAAGCGATTAGCTTTTTACTTTTGCTCATTATCCCCTCGCTTTACTGGTTTAATTTTTTCTATAATAATGTCAAATTGGTATTGTTTATACTCTGATTTTTCAGAAGAAACATCCTTCGCAGTCATCATTTCAGTTTCCTTTTCCGTCCTATCTAAAATCAGAGGATCTTCAATGTTGCCGGGATGATTAGGAAAGTACATCTGCGTTAGCAATGATTTATAACCATTCTTGCTAATTTTGAAGTGTATATGAGGTGTCCTGATCATATCAGTTCCTTCAATTGGATACATTCCCGGCATTACCGTTTTAATTTTGAATCTTCCTTGGTTATCAGTTTTTAGAATTGCCCAACACTGAAAGTTCTCATCTATTGGCTTATCATTTGGATCGTGTGGGTGATGATATTTTCCAAATGAATTAGCTTGCCATAAATCTACAGTTACTCCGCACAATGGGGTCATATCATTATCATAAACTTTGCCAAAGACTTCGATAATTTCACCTTTTGCAGTTCCAGTTTTTCCTTTGATTTGAGTTAAATCGGCGTCTTTATCATCTTGTGGAGTTATTGGATAATATGGACCTTCCATTTCTGTTGGTGTCGGCTCATTTGCCAATGCCCCTTTCGCGATAAAACAAGCTGAAGTACCAATAACTAATTTTTTAAGTACTTCACGTCGTTCTAATTTTTCCATAGATCTGCTCCTGTTCGAATGTCAGTTATTTTTGAAAGTTAAGTTCTAAATTTTGATTGTTCTAATTTAGTTCGCAAACAGGTGCAATACCCCTGTGTCAAATTCGAGGTTTTAGCCTGTGTGATGCATCAAAATATTTTCTTACACCCCCAAAGGTAGGTGCGCTCTGTACTATAATAAGTAGGGATTTAAATTCATTACTGCATTCTTAAATTAGCATTTGTGTTAGTGAGTTGTCTATAACTTGTTTAAAAGAAAGTCATGTGACCTTGACGCTTTCCAAATATCTAAGTTAGTATCATAGGCCAAAATAAAAACTTGTTGCAGGTATACGCCTCTCACTCGAATTTTCTTTATTGCTCCGCAATTTAGCTTTATTAGCGTTGAAAATGTGTAACAACTAATGTTGTTTAGTCGCCGTTTAGAAAAAAGAGTTCTGTCTTTAAAGCATTTTTAGTGTTTGTCTCACGTGTGAGATGTTTTAGAAAGTGAAGAAGTGAGTGTCTAGCGGACATATTCCTACTCATCACTTTAGGCTGATGTATTGAGAAAGCGTATCAATAAGAGTATTTAACTATCCACTGATTTGAATCTTAAAGCGCTGTAGGAGAAGTTGTGGTGAGTGATACAAAACCTTTAACTGTTGTAATTTAATATACCTATAAGAAGCTCAATCATGAAGAAATTATATAAACTTCCCGCGAGGATAGACCATATAGCTATTGCCGTGTTGGATTTAGAAGAAGCGTTATTTTTATATCAAGGAGTCCTAGGATTTGAGCTAATTGCAAAAAGGGAGGTATGTGGTGAATTCTCAGGAATGCTATCTGCAGAATTAGATGCTCATGGTTTTAATATTGTTTTGATACAGGGCACTGGCGAGTCGTCTCAAGTGAGCCAATTTATCTCAAAGTACGGTCCAGGTGTGCAGCATATCGCTGTAGAAGTAGAGGATATCGATGCACTAGTAAGTACACTTGAAAAAAAAGGCATGGAATTCGCTACCAGTATAATTAAGGGGAAAAACTTGCTACAGGTATTCACCAAGAGAGATTGTAATAGTGGGATGATGATCGAATTCATAAAGAAAAGAGCAGAAGATTCAGGGTTCGAGAAAAACAACATAGAAGATCTTTTCCAACAATTAGAAGCGAGTGGAGCGTTTTAAAAATGTCACAGGTAAATAATATTGTTGATTGTATTCGATACAATGCCTTAAATAAGCCAGATGAAATTGCATATGAATTTTTAACCGATCTGGTATCACCAACCACAACCATAACTTACGCTGAATTGTACAAAGAAGTTAAACAAATATCGAATGGGATCAGTAGGCATCTTGCTCAAGGCGATTGTGCATTACTTCTCTTTCCCCCGGGGATAGAATATATAAAAGCTTTTTTCGCATGTTTAATGGTTGGAGTCATTGCAATACCTTTGTATCCTCCAAAGAAGAACAGTAAGGCTGACAAAGTATTTAAAGTTGCGGAGCTTTCAAACGCTAAGATTGCTTTAACGGCTGATAAAGACATTATTCCACTACGAAATTTGTGGAAAGAGAACTGTAAAAGTAATGTAAAATTCTTGAGCACAGGCGTTTTGGTATCTGAAGAGTTGGATTCAAGTCCAGCTGGATTTGAAATTGATGTCGATGCACCGGCTTTTCTCCAATATACTTCGGGATCCACGGGCAATCCAAAAGGGGTAATAATCACCCAAAATAATATCTTCGCCAATACAAAGTATCTGGAGAGACTTTCGGGTGCTAACGAAAAAGATGTTTTTGTTAATTGGCTTCCTTTGTTTCATGATTTAGGGTTGGTAACCACAGTATTATTACCAGCGTATTTGGGGTGTAAGTCTGTGCTTATGGCACCTGCTACGTTTGTCAAAAATCCAGCTATATGGCTAAAAGCGATAACAAAGTTTGGCGGTACAATTGCTGGCGCTCCTAATTTCGCTTTCGATTTGTGTACAGATAAAATTCCTACGGAAGAACTCGTTGATATTGACTTATCACAATGGCGGATCGCTTATAATGCGGCAGAGCCAGTCAAGTATCAAACTTTACAAAGGTTTAGTGAGAGGTTTTCAGCTGTAGGCTTTAACTTTGATAGCTTCTATCCTAGTTATGGCATGGCAGAGTCTACAGCATTTATCAGTGGTGGGAATGGGATAGGCACGCCAAGTACCCTATTGGTAGATAAATCATCTCTGGCTGATAACATATTGAAGGTGAATGAAAAGAATTCAAATAACAACCTTACATTTGTGGGAAATGGTTTCACAGATGATGAGCACTTATTAAAGGTGGTCGATCCTGATACAAATATCGAGGTAGAAGAAGGGGTTATTGGAGAAGTTTGGTTCTCTGGTCCTAGTGTTTCTCCGGGATATTGGGGATTAGAACAGGCGTCGAAGGAAACGTTTCAAAATACTTTAAACAGATTTAGTGATAGAAACTTTCTAAGGACTGGAGATTTAGGTTTTGTATTCAATAACGATTTGTATATTACCGGTCGAAAGAAAGATTTAATTATTCTTAATGGCAAGAATTATTACCCTCAAGACATAGAAGAAACAGTTAAATATTGTCATAGAGATATTCATCCAGGTCATACTGCAGCGTTTGAGTATGGTAATCAACTGGTCGTAGTTACTGAGGTGACGCGTGAGGCACTGCGCGCAAATAACTTTAAGCTTTTGACACAAGAAATTTCACGAAGCGTGTATGTGGAACATAGTGTATCAATTCACGATATTATCCTATTACCTCCGTATAAAATTCCAATGACTTCAAGTGGAAAAATTCGTAGAAAGGAAACAAAGGAGCAATATACGACTGGTCGATTACCGAGTATCTTCAATAAAGTCGGTTCAGAGCAAGCAGTAAGGCCAAGTGGAACAATAGAGAATGAAATATACAGGATATGGACTCAAATTTTAGGACTACCTAATATTTGTGTTGAAAGGGGATTCTATGAATTAGGTGGAAGCTCGATTCAAGCTACTCAGATTGTAGACGATGTTCAGAGCTTTTATGCAACACTTAACTTGGACGAAACAGAATTGTTGGAATGTACGAACATCAAAGAGATGGCGCAATTGATAACACTCGTAAAAGTGAAACAAAACTCTTCTAGTGATCTTCGTGGGGCGGTAAGAATATGAATGCAAAAGAACTAATTGTTGAACTTTTTCAGCGTCAAATCATTGTAAAATGTGACGCTTCTGAATTACTTTTAACGGGAAATATTGAAGCGCTTACAGAAAATGATTATGAAAACCTCAAAGTTTGCAAAGAAGACATCTTAGCATTACTCAATAATACAAAGTGTTCAAGCTTGTTAAGTTCAAAGCCATTACAGCTAGAGCAATATGAAGCACAGGCAACAAGCGGACAAAAGGACATTTTTTTTCTAGAATCACTTGTTGGAGATAAAAGTTATTATAATCTGCCTATTTGCTTCTCATTACAGGGAGTAGTTTCAGAAGACGCGCTAAAATATTCCATAACATCTATTTGCCAAAAGCACCATATTTTCAGAACAATCTATCGCCTCGATGGCAGTGAATTAATTCAGGTTATCGAAATGTTCGACGACGATAAAGTTCATTTTGAAGTCATCGATCTGGAAGATGAAGAAGTAGATATGTTCCTCGCCCAAGAAGGAGCATTTAAATATGACTTAACGAAAGATTGGCCTATAAGGTGTTTTCTCCTAAAGTCGCCTTCTAGGCAAATATTGAGCTTGAATCTTCACCATATAGCTGCAGATGGCTTTTCAGCAAAATTATTAACTAAGGATATCTCTGAATCGTATTATAACTTTAAATTGAAACTAAAAGGCTTTAATGATGACCTAAGTAACTCGCCAAATCAGTACGCCCGATATGCTGAGTGGTTTCAGAGTTACCTGTCTAGTGATGATGCTGAAGAGGCCCGAAATTACTGGAAGAGTTTATTATTGGATGCGCCAAAATGTCACAACTTCCCTTTGGAGTTCAATCGACCCTCATCCCTATCAATTGATGGTGATACTGCTAGTTATAATCTTATCGGTTCGTTGAAAGACAAGGTTTTGGACTCGGCAAAAAAATATGATATTTCTGCATTTTTCCTATTACAGTCACTATTTGTCGGCTTTATGGCTAGATTAGGGGATGAAAGTGACCTTGTTATCGGGGTGCCTTATTCAAATAGGACGACTGGGGCATTTACGAAAACAGTAGGTATGTTTGCCAACACAATCCCTTTTAGATATAAGTTTGATGGTAAGACAGACATTTCTCACGTCATAAATTCGACGAAAGAACAAAATCAAAAAGCATTAAAGTATCAACACTATCCATTTGAGAAGATTATTGAGTGTGCCGGGACCGAACGAGATGCGTCTTATAACCCTTTATTTCAAGTACACTTTGTCTTGCAAGACGATACATTAAATCAATTTTCTTTGGCTGATCTTGAGGTAGTAAAGCTTGATAGCCGACAGCCTGTAGCCAAGTTTGATTTCTCAGTTCATAGCACTTTTCATGACGATAGAATAGCTCTTAATTGGGAATTTAATACTGAACTTTTAAGCAAAGCAAGAGTTGACGCCTTATTTGATTACTTTGCTCAGTTTATTGAGCACCATTTGGATAATGAATTTGATAGCATACATGAGTTTACTTTTAACGAAGAAACAAGCTTACAGCGAGTGAATAAAGGTAATTTTGCCGACTATAAAAGTAATCCTGAAATTATTGAAAGCCATGGATACTCCCAACCTCAAGCGGTAGCGGTTGTTGATGGACAAAGTGTATTGACATATGAAGAGTTAGTTACGAAAGCAAACAAACTCATTGCAGGCTTACAAGAACGTGGAATCGCTGCTGGACAATCCATTGCGGTATATATGGAAAAGAGCCTAAAGCAAGTTGTCACTATGTATGCAGTAATGAGAGCTGGATATGTTTATATACCACTTGATCCTAGTTATCCAGAAGATCGGTTAGACTATATTAGAGCTGACTCTGGTGCTAACCTTTTACTGTATTCAGAAGATCTCGTACCACCTAACAGCCTGATAAAACAGGGCAATGATGCTACCTTTGAATCACTAACAGAACACAATAGAAGTGCACAATT
Source organism: Pseudoalteromonas sp. CO348 (assembly GCF_004208845.1). Taxonomy (NCBI): domain Bacteria; kingdom Pseudomonadati; phylum Pseudomonadota; class Gammaproteobacteria; order Alteromonadales; family Pseudoalteromonadaceae; genus Pseudoalteromonas; species Pseudoalteromonas sp. CO348. Next base: position 397,042 of record NZ_SGPI01000040.1, read on the forward strand.
ACACCGTATTCAAGAGTCCGAAATTGCTTATGTAATTTATACATCAGGATCGACAGGTAAGCCTAAGGGAGTTATGGTTCCACATGGTAGTATATATTACTCACTCCAAGCCAATCGTAATGTATATAACTTTTGTGTCGACGATATGATGCCGACGGTTGGCTCACAAGCGTTTGGGGTATCTTTACTTGAGACATTCGTTCCACTTATTTCAGGTGGAACAGTAAAGATATTGAAAAAGTCTGATGTAACCAACTTAACCAAATTAATCTCATCTACACAAGATGTAACTGTTATGCATATGGTTCCGAGTCTAATGATGCCATGGCTTGAGATGATAGAATCAGAACCGTCTTTATATCCTAATCTAAGACTCTTATTAGTCGGTGCGGAAGCGGTTCCCCCGATTTTATTAACTAAGTTGAGCACTTGGCGTAGTAAAGTAATAGTAAGAGTCCTTTACGGCATGACAGAATCTTCAGTTGTCAGCAGTGGATACTTATCCCATGAACACGACGGCGGTGGGTACTGTATTGGTAAGCCACATCCAAATATGAAGTTCTATACAATGAATAGCTACGGAGTGCCTCAGCCTCTGGGGGTTTCTGGAGAGTTATACGTTGGTGGCTTATCACTAGCTAATGGATATATTGGGAAACCAGAATTAACAGAGCAAAAGTTTGTGTACAACAACGCTATTGGTGAGAGATTGTATAAAACGGGAGATAGAGCAAGACTTACCCGTTCGGGAAATTTTGAGTTCTTAGGAAGGGTTGACCACCAAGTCAGTTTAAGAGGGATAAGAATCGAAACCGGTGAGATAGAGAGCATCGTAAACCAACTAGAGGTTGTTAAAAAATGCCTTGCTCATGTAGTCCCATTGGAAAGTGGCGATAGCAAATTCGCGTTGTACTACACGACATATACAAATGGCTCTAATACAGCTATCGAAGATGAAATTAGAACCGCGTTAGCGAAGGAAATTCCAGAGTCTATGAGACCGACTGTATATATGCATCTAACTGAGTTTCCACATAATCCAAATGGTAAATTGGATAGAACGAAGCTACCTAAGCCGGTGAGCAGTGCCGGAGCGATAGAGCCATCGACCGAAACCGAAATCTACCTTAGTAATCTGTGGAGTGAAGTATTAGAGCTAGATCACATTTCGGTTACGGATAACTTCTTCGAATTAGGTGGTCACTCACTGATGGCAACTAAGTTGGTAAACTTGATAAACAAGCACTTCCATATTTCACTACCACTTAAGAGCTTCTTTGAATCTTCGACGATTCAAGGGTGCGCGTCGATAATTGATCAGGAGTTGCTTCAAGTTAAGCGAAGCCAGGCCGTACTCGGAGGAATAAGTAACGAGTTAGAGGAAGAAACTGATGAATTCATTATCTAGAGATTATTATGAAATTAAATAATGATTTAACATTAATGAAGCTGCTTTTTTCAAACTCACCGAGTAAGTTATATGCTTCTATCTCATTGAGTATCATATCTGGAGCCCTATACGCTTTGATCATTCCGAGTATATTGTCAGGTGTTTCTGGTGAGGCGAAAGCTCATAATTACATTTCCAATCATATTAGTGTTGAGGCATTCTTTTTTGGATTGATAGCCTTGGTACTAATAACCAAAGCTTCATCAGTTATTCTTGTCAATAATTTAGCTAAAACTGCCGTTGCTAGATTGAGAATAGATCTCTCGAGGAAGATAAATAGCTCTGAAATAGCGCATGTCGAAGGGTTAGGGTTGTCTCGCATTCTAAATGTTCTGACTGAGGATATGGGGAGACTTACAAATGCTGCTATCGCGATTCCAATGGTACTTGTTTCAACTGTGACAGCAATAGGTATGCTTATTTATCTTGCTGTAATTGATCTTGAGATATTTATCTACACAATTTTATTTATTATATTCGGGCTGGTTTTGTTTCAATTTCCATTAAGTAGAACTAAGAAATTTTACTCTAAGTCAAGAGAGTTAAAAGACGTTATGCAGGAAGGATTTCGAGGTTTAGTGTTTGGTGCTTATGAATTAAAGCTAGATAAAAGAAAATCCGAGAAATTTTTAGATAGTGAAATCACGTCCCCAACTCTGGAATCTTTAAAACAAGAAAAAAAAGGTGATTTTATACTTCACTTAGCTGGTAATTCAAGTGAGATTCTATGCTTTTTCGCGATTGGTATTGTTATATTTTTACTTCCTAAAGGCCCTGATGTAGAGCAACAGAGTACATATGGAGTCGTTATGGCTCTTCTATATATAACAGGTCCAATTGCAAGCGTGCTTAGTCTAATGAATCAGTTGAAACTAGGTGAAATTTCTTTAAATAAAATTAATGAAATATATTCTAGTGGAGAAGTTTTAAATGAAGAAGGTCAAGAAATAGATAAATGTTGGAATAGTATTAAATTGAAAAACATTGAATATTCTTATGGGGAAGAGGAACGTAAATTTAAGGTTTCTGTTGAAAATCTCGAGTTCCATAAGGGTAAAGTTTATTTCATTGTTGGTGGTAATGGTTCTGGTAAATCGACATTGTGCAAAGTTGTGTCAATGCATTACACGCCTAGCTCTGGCACCTACTATTTTGGGAGTGACGAGATTAACCTCGAAAATATTTTTTCTGCTAGGGGGATGTTTTATTCAATATATTCTGACTATTATTTGTTTAATGGTTTTTATAATAGCCTGAGTTCTAATGATGTTGAAAGAATAAAATACTATATGGATATCTTCAAGTTGAAAGGGAAAACGGAATTAGTTGATAACAAATTTTCGACAATAAAGCTTTCTGATGGCCAGCGTCGTAGGCTAGCTCTTCTTATCGGTATCATCGAAGATAGAGATATATACATTTTGGATGAATGGGCTGCAGATCAGGACCCAGAGTTTAAAGACTTATTTTACAATTATGTGATTCCGGACTTAAAGAGTAAAGGAAAGACAATAATAGCGATCACACATGATGATAGATACTTTCACTGTTGTGATGAAATTATAAAAATAGAAAGTGGGGAAGTGGTAGAGTCAACTCCGTTTTATCAGGAAGCAGATTCTCCATTAAATGAAAAAGAATCTGCTGTTTTTTAATTTACTAGGTTTTTTATGAATATAAAAAATATAATTGATAAGTGCTCCGTTCTCGGTGTGACTTTATCGGTTGAAAACTCAAACTTAAAAGTAAATGCTCCAAAAGGAAAAATGGACAAGTCACTGCTTGAGGAAATAAGAAATAATAAAGCACGACTAGTTACGTATATAAAGAGTAAAAATGCTGAAACCGAGAATGAAGAATTTGTAAGGGTTTATCCTCAACAGAAGCTTGGGAAATTGTCTTCTGGACAAGCCCAAATGTGGTTCTTAGCCAATTCGAACCAATCAAGCGACTTTTATCAATTTTATCGTGTTCTGCATATCAATGGCACTCTTTCTGTCTCAACGTTAGAAGATGCATTTACGCTTCTAATCAAACGCCATTCAATTTTACGTACTTGCTATCACGAGAGCAATGGATACTTGACTCAGGAAGTCGTTGAAGACTTTGGATTCTTTTTAAATCATTTACCATATAACAATGGCAGCAACTCATTTCAATATATTGATGCAGAACGTGAGAAATTTAAAACCTCAAGCTTTACACTTGAATCGGGTTGCATGTTGAAGGCATTATTAATTCAAACTGACATTGAGCAATTTGAGTTACATATCAAGATTCATCATATTGCCTCTGATGGGTGGTCAATAGGTGTTATTGTTAGAGATTTGAGTGAGTTTTATCAAGCTCTGATTAGTAATAGCGAGGTTAATAAAGATCTGCCTTTACAGTATATCGACTATGCTGATTGGCAGCAAAGTAGCAAAACTCAAGACGCAATCGCTGACAACCTGTCTTTCTTTAAAGAATACTTAAGAGGGGCTCCGCAAGTTCATAGTCTTCCTACTACTAATAGGTCACTATCAAACTTACAAAAGGCAAAACGTAAAACTATTCATTTAGATCATCAACGTTATGAAGAATTAAAGAGTTTTTGTAAAATACATCATGTTACTTTATTCAGTGTACTACAAACAGCAACGTCGTTTATTCTATCAAAGTACAGTGACAGCAAAGATATCCTTATGGGGATCCCTGTAGCAAATAGATCGGCCGAAACGTTAAGTGATACGGTCGGATATTTTGTAAATACGTTACCATTTAGAACGAAAATCAAGACTTCATCTACGTTTATTGAGTCTGTTAAATATCATAACCTCCAATTTTTAGATTTAATTGATAAGCAAGTAGTGCCATTTGACGATATTGTTAGTCATTGCTTGTTAGAAAGGGTTGAGGGTATTTCTCCATTAATACAGATACTTTTCTCTTTTCAAAACAATGAAATACCGGATTTGCGTCTTGGTAATGGTAGAATTGAAATAGAAGAGCCTGAAACTGACTACATTGAGGTTGATCTAGATATCGAATGTGTAGAGGGTAACGGAGGACTCTGTATTTATTGGACTTTTGCAGAATCTGTACTTTCAGATGAGTTGGTTCACTCAATGACAGAAAGTCTAGTTAATCTAATTTTTTCAATCACTAATAACGATAACTCGAAATTTTCTGATATTAAGTTTCTTTCCGATATAGAGTCAAACCTACTGATAAATGACCTTAACAACACAGCGCAGCCTTACCCAGAGAAGGCCTGTATTCATGATTTATTTGAGGGGCAGGTAGCGAATGCGCCAGAGCAGACGGCGGTGGTATTTGAAGGTCGTACACT